>NZ_CALCDX010000125.1 GCF_937900395.1 uncultured Caulobacter sp. | reverse complement strand
GCGCCTGCGGCGCGGAGTGTCTTTTGACGAGTCACGTCTTGCAAAAGGACATGGAGGGGCTCTGCCCCCAGCGCCCTTCGGAGCGGCTTCCGCCCAGCTTCCTCCACGCGCGAGCGCGTTCCGTGCAGCCGGTTCCCCGCGAAGCCGCCCACTCCGGTTGCACCCCCGGTCTCGCCGACGGGCAGGGTTTCAGCGCGGCGCTCCGCTGCGCGGAAACCCAAGCCCAAGGAGTTCAGCCATGTATCATCAACTTGCAACCCGGTTCGGCCGTAACGCCCATCAGATCAGCGGCCGGGAGGCGCTCGACAACGAAGCCCTCTATCGCCACGTCCCGTCCATCTTCGCCCGCGAGGCGCACGACAGCCGGTCGGAGCGGTATGTGTATGTCCCGACCATCGACGTCGTGGAGGGGCTGCGCCGGGAGGGATGGTTCCCGTTCTTCGCGGTGCAGTCGGTCCCGCGTGACGGCAGCCGCCACGGCCACGCCAAGCACATGCTGCGCCTGCGCCGGGATGACGGCATCGGCAAGCCGGAGGCCGCCGAAGTCATCATCGTCAACAGCCATGACGGGACTAGCGCCTACCAGATGTTTGCCGGGATGCTGCGGTTCGTTTGCACCAACTCCATGATTGCGGGCGAGCGGTTCGAGGAGGTCCGCGTGCCGCACAAGGGCAATATCCAACATGACATCATCGAGGGCGTTTACACCGTCGCCGAGGACTTCCCGCGCCTGATCGACGCCCGCGAGACCATGAAGGAAGTTCGGCTGTCCGAGGACGAGCGTCGGTTGCTTGGCGAAGTCAGCCTTGTCGCCCGCTATGGCGAGGACGACAGCCCGGTGACGCCGGAGCAGATTATCGAGCCGCGCCGCCGCGAGGATACCGACCGCAGCCTGTGGACCACGTTCAACGTCATTCAGGAGAATGTCGTTCGGGGCGGGTTGCATGGCCGCAAGCGCAACGCCGAAGGCCGTATCCGCCGCAGCCAGACCCGCGCCATCAACGGCATCGACCAGAACGTGACGCTCAATCGCGCGCTCTGGACGCTGGCCGAGGGGATGCAGCGCCTCAAGTCCGCCTGACCGCCGCCGCCGCAGGGCCGATCTCCGGCCCTGCGGCTTCGCCATTTTCGCGCCGATCCGCTGCGGCGGATCGGCGGCGACCGCGCGTCCCGAGGTCCGCGCGGTCGCACTGGCGCGCTCGCCGGGCTCACGCCCGGCTCGCGCTGGGTGGTAAAATCACCGGTGCTGCTCTATGAAGCGCTCAGGCCGCTACGCGGCGGCCTGGGGTGTGGAAACCCCGGATTAACCGGTTGAGCGTCGGCCGTGACGGCGCCGCGAATCCTTGACCAGCATGGTCGGGGAGCCTGTGACGTATACAACAGGCTCTCGGGCTAAAGGTCACAGGAACCGAGTTAATCCGGTTTTCCAACTCCCCGACTACGGGTCCAGGAGCTGTTTGCGGGGGCGCACCGCAGACCGCAGCTCCCATTTGCGGTCATCGATCTGTGCGTGCGGCGCATTGCAATATGCACAATACGCACGGCGAAAGTGCTCCGTGCTTGGTCTAATGATTAACGCGGGGCTGGATATTCGGGGGAAGAACACAGCATGAGTTTCGAAGATCGCGCGCCTGATTCGCAGCAGCTCACGACGTACGATGAATGCCACTTGGCTGACTATCTCCGCCTCCTCGACGCTGAGACGGATGGGGCGGATTGGCGCGAAGTTACGGAAGCGATCTTCGGTATAAACCCGCTTGCAGAACCCAATCGAGCGAAGGTGATGCATGATACGCATCTTGCTCGCGCTCGGTGGATGACCGAGGTAGGTTACGCTCATCTTCTAGGATGTGAGCGGCCTCGGAGAGCTTAAGAATTTCCTTCCATATTGAATTAAATCAGCAATTCTATGCCGGCTTTCCCGGCATAGTTGTGAGCGCTCTTTGCTCTAGTTTATGCTGGCGTCCTGACGATTTTGTCCCCCACAACCGCGCCGTTTGCGCGGCGGGAGGATGCCATGCCGACGCCGCCGGAGCGTCGCCAGCGACGCGCCGGCCGAATGCCCGACGCGCTCGGGCGCGCCGATTTAGCCGCAGAGTTCTTGCGGCGAAACCACACCTATCGCGCCGAACATGCGCAGATGCAGCAACGCATCGCGAGCGGCGCCGTCGCAAAGGACGCCGCCGAGGCGACGTTCGCGCGGCGCTGGGGGTTATCCTTTCGCGACCGCGCCGGATGATCTCTCCGAGCCGGTCCCTTGGCGACCGGAACTTACCGCAGTCACGGTCATCCTCGACGCCGCGCCAGCAGGATTCAACAGCGCGTCCCCGGTCGATCCTCGTGCGCTCGGCGAACTGCTCGCCGATCTGGCTGGGATCGACGGTCGCCATGTCATCGTCGCCGATGGGGCCGGCGAGCATCGTCTGTGGCTGCGCGATTCCAGACCTGGCCAGCCGCTTGCGGCCATCGTTCCGCTCGACAAGGATTTCCTCACACGCATCGCGAGCCTGCTACGGTTCCACCGTCGCCTGCTGGGCCGAGCGCCGGGGCCGTTGCCGCGTGGATGGCCGCTTACCGCGTACCGGCTGGCGCGCCTCGACCTTATTCTCCGCGCGCTCGATCTACGCGAGCGGGGCGCCACCTATCGCGAGATCGCCGCCAGGCTTGGGCGCGACGACGCGACCAAACTGTCTGCGAGCGACTGGAAAATGTCGGCTTCACGCTCATTTGCCGTGCGGCTAGTCCGCGACGGTATCGCGCTAGCGAACGGCGATTATCGAAAACTACTTAGCATCCGGTAATATCGGTGCCGGCGGAAGATGGAGGATGAAGATGGCGTACCAAGGTAGCTGTCATTGTGGCGTTGTCGCTTTTGAAGTTTCGCAAGACCCGCCTACGGAAGCGATAAGCTGCAATTGCTCGCACTGCCGGCGCAAAGGTTTCCTCTTCTCGTTCGTTGGCGCAGATGCCCTCACCATCACGACAGGGAGCGATGCCCTTACGGATTACTATTTCAACAAGCATTCCATCGCTCACCGCTTTTGCAGCAAATGTGGTTGCCAGCCGTTCGGCTCGGGCACAGGCCCTGGGGGCGCGGCGATGGCGGCCATAAATTTGCGCTGTGTCCCCTCCATCGATCTCGATGGCCTGACGATCAAGAAGGTGGACGGCGCCAGCTTCTGACTTCGTTCGGGATGCAATCCGCACACACTTGCTGGACGTAGTATCCACGCACGGCTCGCCCGGCTGACCTCCGCTCCTGTTGCGCATAGTACCGGCGCCACCAGTGCGGCTGCTGGGTGGTCACATCTGTGCAGCCGCACTTCTTCATACCCCACCCTGCCGCCTCCATTCTGACAATTACGCCTCCTGCCGCCACCGCCCGCAGGAGCCGTCACTTGTCCGATACGCCTACCAACCTACCGCCCCGCTTCCTGCGCACGCCGGAAGCCGCGCGTTTCCTCGGCCTCTCCGGCCGCACCCTAGAGAAGCACCGCTATTTCGGAACCGGCCCTGCCTACCGCCGGATCGGCGGGCGGGTGGTCTATTCGGTCGATGACCTGCGCGCCTGGGCTGACATCGGCATCAAGCATTCGACCTCCGATCCCGGCCAAGACGACCTCATGCCGCGTGCGGACTCGGCCATCGCCCGGAGCCGGCGATGAGCGTCCCGCCGTCACCCATGCGCCATCGCCAGCCGTCCGACGACGGCATGACGCGCGTCGAGCTGACTTGGATCGAGAAGCGGATCGAGCACTGGATCAGGTTCGGCCGCGTGGCCGTCGACGAGATCGTGGACCGCCGCCGCCGCATCGTCCGCTTCCGCCCCGGCGCCATCTTCGCGTTCGTCCGCTGGGCGGCGAACGACTATGGCACGGTCAGCTCGCGCATCGACATCGTGCGCGTGGTCGGTGCGGGCGAGCCGTTCACGACGCTGCCGTTCGTGCGGCCGGGCGGCGACATCCTGCTCAAGATCGAGGGCTGGCCCAAGGTCAGCCAAGTGCTCACCGCGATCGACGCGACCGAGACGGTCGGCGTCGATCCGTGCGACGCCGCGCCCGATCACTGGCGGCACGTCGCCAACCGCATCGCCGCCGGACATCAGCCGCGCCCCTACACGCTGGAGCGTCATCGCGCCTGGCTCAAGCGCCGGGAGATCGAGCGATGACCCGCCGAGGCTGGACCATCGCGACCACTTCCGCCGCGTCGCTGTTCGCCATGTCGTTCACCGCCGTAGCGGTATTCGATCCGTTGCCGCGCGTCATCTGGAACGCCAGCGCCAGCGCGCCGCTCGGCCTCTACCGGATCGAGCCCGATCGTGATCCCGTCGTCGGCGCGCTGGTCGCCGTGACGCCTCCCGCACCGTTGGCGCAGTGGCTGGCAGAGCGCGGTTATCTCGGCGAGCGCGTGCCGCTGTTGAAGCATGTCGCCGCCCGGCCGGGCCAGCTTGTTTGCCGGATCGGCGCCGTGGTGAGCGTCGATGGCCGGCCCCTTGTAGTCGCCCGCGAGCGCGACGGACAAGGCCGCCCGCTGCCCGTCTGGTGGGGGTGCCGGACGCTGCGCGCCGGCGAGCTACTGATGCTCAATCCCGATCACGCCGACAGCATGGACGGCCGCTATTTCGGCCCGCTCCCGGCCTCGACCGTGCTCGGGCGCGCCATCCCGATCCTCACCCGTGACACCCCGAACGCGCCGCTCGCGTGGCGCTGAACCCGCTTGTCCCTGCCAACCCAAAGGAGAGTCCCATGCAAATCGGCAGCTTTTTCCGCACCGCCAACGGCTACGAGGGCATCATCGAGACGGCGACGCTCGACATCCGTATTTCCATCGTTCCCGCCGAGGCGAGCGACGCCGACAAGGCGCCGGACTGGCGCGTCCATCGCGGCGACGGCGGCGAAGGCCCGGAAATCGGCGCGGGTTGGAACGAGACCGGCGAGCGTGCTGGGGATTACGTCTCGCTGCGCATCGACGATCCTGCCTTCGCGCAGCCGCTCCGCGCCGCGCTGTTCCAAAACACCGGCGACAAGTCCCCCTGGTCACTGCGCTGGAACCGTCAGCCGAAGTCGCGCGAGCAGGACTGATCCCATGCGCGTTCCCATCATCCCTTTGTTCGCGGGAAAGCCGTCTCATCCCTCCGTCCCGCTCGATCGCAGGCTGGCCGGGGCGCGCAGCGAAGGTCAAGGGCGGCCGAAGGCCGGCGCTCCGCGCGCACCCTTGAGCGCAACGAGCACGCTGGCAGGCTGGCGGCGGAGTGGAGTCGGATCGGCAGTGGCGTTTGCCGTCGTGATGCTGTTCGGCGGCGCTGTGTCGGTCGCGGCGACAGCACAGGATTTGCCGGCCCCGCTATCGGCGGCGGCTCATCCCTACGCCGGTCATGTCGCCGACGCCGCGCGGCGGTTCGGCATCCCCGAAGCGTGGATATGGGCGGTGATGCGCGTCGAGAGCGGCGGCAACTCGCGCGCCGTATCGCACGCTGGTGCGATGGGATTGATGCAGATCATGCCCGCGACCTGGGCCGGTCTTCGCGCGCGGCATGGCCTTGGCGCTGACCCCTTCGACGTGCGCGACAACATCATGGCGGGCGCGGCCTATCTGCGCGAGATGCACGACCGTTACGGCAACGCGAGTGCGATGCTGGCGGCCTACAATGCCGGACCGGGCCGCTACGACGATTACCTGTCGCGCGGCCGTCCGCTCCCGCCCGAGACGATTGGCTACCTCGCCCAGCTCACGACCGTTGTCGGCACGACGGGCGCTGCGGAGGTGGCGGTGAGCGCGCCGCGCGATCCGTTCGCCTGGCGACGTGCCGCGCTGTTCGTCCGCACCGCGAGCGCCGCGTCCGAGGGCGTATCCGGGCAGTCGGACGGTGAAGAACCCGCGCCCGATCCGCCGACCGATGGGGCGACATCCGGCGAAGTTCGCGCCGTCGCTCTGCCTGCCAGCGAGCCGGCGGACACGCTGTTCGTCCCCCGCGCCCGCGCGGGCCGACCGCAATGATCCGCGCGTCATCCCGATCATCTGTCCCGAGCAGGAAAGTGGCTGGGAAGGGAGAGAACGGCAGGGACAAACGAGGGCAAGATATAAGCAGCGCCCCGTTCAGCCGAAAAGCCGAGGCTTTTCCGTGGCTTCACGTGGGGGCGTCGGTCGGCGCGCGTGCCGCGCGGAAGGGAAAAGCCAACAGATTCAACGCCTCGAATGGCACTACAAGTCATTTTTGGCCGAAAGCGTCCCGGCCGTGAGCGAGGACAGCGAGTTCCGCGTCCGGCCCGGCAAGGCCAAGCGCAGCAAGGCGCAGGGGCGCAATGCGCGCGGCCTGGTCGCCGAGGTGCTCCGCGTCGCCGCGATCCACAGCGGCGGCCGGCGCGGCGGCGCCAGTGGCGCGCGTCGTGGTGCGCAATCGACCTTCGGGCGGGGACGCACCACCTTCGCCCGCAGTCGCCTGTTCGGCTCGGGCCGGCGCGTCATGGTCAAAATGCTGCCCGTGACCACCCGCAGCCGGGCCGGCCGGCGCTCGGCGCCGCTGTCCGCGCACATCGCTTATTTGAAGCGCGAAGGCGTCACCCGCGACGGCTCGCCGACGCGGATGTTCGACGCGGCTGGCGACAACGCCGACGATCGCGGTTTCACCGAGCGGTGCAAGGATGACCGGCACCATTTCCGGGTCATCGTGTCGCCGGAGGATGCCGCCGACCTGACCGACCTGCGCGAATATACCCGCGACCTCATGCGGCAGATGGAGGCCGACCTAGGCACGCGGCTCGATTGGGTCGCGGTCGATCACTGGAATACCGACAACCCGCACGTCCATCTGCTCGTGCGCGGGGTCAACGATCAGGGTGGCGATCTCGTCATTTCCCGCGATTACATCAGCCACAATCTTCGTTCGCGCGCCGAGGAGCTGGCCCACGTCGAACTGGGGCCGAAACCCGAGCACGAGGTGCAGCGCGCTCTCGATCGTGAGGTGACGGCGGAACGCTGGACCCGGCTCGATACCGAGATCCAGCGTTCCGCCGACGAGTTGGGTGTCATCGACCTGCGCCCCGAGCGGCCCGGCCCGGACGATCCGCGCCTCCGCCGCTTGATGGTTGGTCGGTTGCAGCACCTGGAGACGATGGGGCTCGCGGCCGAGGGCGATCCGGGCCAATGGGCGGTGGCGGAGGGCGCGGCAGCGAAGCTGCGCGAGTTGGGCGCGCGCGGCGACATCATCCGCACGATCGGCGCGGCGCTCAAGGAGCGGGGGCAGGACCGGCCCCTCGACAGCTACGCCGTCGTCACCAGCGCGCCCGAGAAGCCGATCGCCGGCAGGCTGATCGACAAGGGGTTGTACGACGAGCTGACCGGCACCGCCTATGCCGTGATCGACGGCACGGACGGGCGCACCCACCATGTTCGCCTGCCGGGCATCGAGGCATTGGAGCACAGCCCGAAGGTCGGCGGCATCGTCGAGCTGCGCGCGATTGCGCGGCCTGGCGAGGAGAAGCCAACCTTGGTCCTCGCAACGCGGTCCGACCTCGACCTTGCCGCGCAGGTGAAAGCGCCCGGCGCGACCTGGCTCGACCATCGGCTGATCGAGCGCGGCGCCGGCGTTGCGGACGGCGGGTTTGGCGCCGAGGTGCGGCGCGCGATGGACGCGCGCACCGACCATCTGGTCAAGGCAGGGCTAGCCCGCCGCTTCGGCGAGCGGACAGTGTTCGAGCGCGGGATGCTCGACACGCTCCGCAAGCGCGAGCTGGACGCGGCTGGCGCGAAGATCGCGGGCGAAACCGGGCTTGCCTATCGGCCCGCCGGTTCTGGCGAAAAGATCGCCGGCGTCGTGCGCCAGCGCCTCACGCTCGCGTCAGGCCGCTTCGCCATGATCGACGACGGGCTCGGCTTCCGCCTCGTGCCCTGGGCCAGCACCCTCGAACAGCAACTTGGCCGTCAGGTGTCCGGCGTCGTCCGCGCTGGCGGCGGGATCGACTGGACGCTTGGCCGCAAGCGCGGCCTCGGCATCTGAAACAGGAGACCTCCATGTCCGCGACCAAGATACTTTGGGGCCAGATCATCGTCGTGTTCCTGATCGTGCTCGCCGGGGTGTGGGGCGCGACGCAGTGGACAGCCGCCGCGCTCGCCTATCAGCCTGAGCTGGGGTCGCCCTGGTTCATGCTCGGTGAGTGGCGCGTCTATCCGCCGCCCGCCTTCTTCTGGTGGTGGTTCAGCTTCGACGCCTATGCGCCCCACATATTCCTGACGGGCGCCTATATCGCTGCGTCGGGCGGGTTCGCATCGATTGCCGTCGCCATCGGCATGTCGGTGTGGCGCGCGCGTGAACTGAAGAACGCCGAGACCTACGGCTCGGCGCGCTGGGCGACCGAGCGCGAGGTTCATGCGGCCGGGTTACTAGGGCCGAACGGTGTCGTGCTCGGCAAGTTCGCACGCGACTATCTCCGCCATGATGGTCCTGAGCATGTGCTGTGCTTCGCCCCGACCCGCAGCGGCAAGGGCGTCGGCTTGGTAGTGCCATCGCTGCTGACCTGGCCGGCCTCGGCGATCGTCCACGACATCAAGGGCGAGAACTGGACGCTGACGGCCGGCTTCCGCTCGCGGCATGGCCGCGTGCTGCTGTTCGACCCAACCAACGCCGCCTCGGCCGCCTACAATCCTCTGCTGGAGGTGCGGCGCGGCCAGTGGGAGGTGCGCGACGTGCAGAACGTCGCCGACGTTTTGGTCGATCCCGAAGGCTCGCTGGAGCGCCGGAACCACTGGGAGAAGACGAGCCACAGCTTGCTGGTCGGCGCGATCCTGCACGTCCTCTATGCCGAAGCGGACAAGACCTTGGCCGGCGTCGCCGGATTTCTTTCGGACCCGGCGCGCACGATCGAGCAGACGCTGGCGGCGATGATGGCGACACCGCACCTCGGCGAAGCCGGCGTGCATCCTGTCGTCGCCAGCGCGGCGCGCGAGCTGCTGAACAAATCGGACAACGAGCGCTCAGGCGTGCTCAGCACCGCCATGTCGTTCCTCGGCCTCTACCGCGATCCCGTCGTCGCGCAGGTTACGCGCGCTTGTCATTGGCGCATATCGGATCTGGTCGAGGGCGAGCGACCGGCAACGCTCTACCTCGTCGTGCCTCCATCGGATATCTCGCGCACCAAACCGCTGATCCGCCTCATCCTCAACCAGATCGGGCGCCGGCTGACGGAGGAACTGACTCCGAAGGGCAACCGCCATCGCGTGCTTTTGATGCTCGATGAGTTCCCCGCGCTCGGCCGGCTCGACTTCTTCGAGTCCGCCCTGGCGTTCATGGCGGGCTACGGGCTTAAGGCGTTCCTGATCGCGCAGTCGTTAAACCAGATCGAGAAGGCTTACGGACCGAACAACGCGATCCTGGACAACTGCCATGTTCGCGTGAGTTTCGCCACCAACGACGAGCGGACCGCCAAGCGGGTGTCCGATGCGCTCGGCACGGCGACCGAGATGCGGGCGATGAAGAATTACGCCGGGCATCGCCTGTCGCCGTGGCTGGGGCATTTGATGGTATCGCGCTCCGAGACCGCCCGCCAGCTTCTCACCCCCGGCGAGGTGATGCAGCTCCCGCCCGACGACGAGATCGTGATGGTGGCGGGGGTCCATCCGATCCGCGCGAAGAAGGCGCGCTACTTTCAGGATGGGCGCCTGTCCGGGCGGATCATGGCGGCGCCGGCGTCCGCGGCCGCCACGATCCGTCCCGACGATTGGACCGGGCGGCAGGCGGCCGCCGATCCAAAGCAGGTCGCGCGGATTGTCCGCGATGCGGAAGACGCGGCCAATGGCGGTCTGCGCCGGGAGCCCGAACTGCCCGAGCATGTCGCCATCGCGCCCGAAACGGCATCACCTCCCGCCCAGGAGTTTGCGATCGTCGACGACGAGCAGGACGACGCGGCCCGGCAGGCGGCCGTGCGTCGCCGGATGCAGGGCATCGCGCGTCAGGCGTCGCTCGACCCGGGCGACGGCATCGAATTGTAGGAGACCGCCATGCGGACCCGGCTCAACGTCTACTTCCCGCCCGCGCTCGCCAAGCAAGTTGACGAGCTGGCGATCCGGCGGCGCATATCACGCTCGGCGATCGTGGAGGCCGCCGTGGCGTCCTACCTGTCGCCCGACGGCGCCGACCGGATGGAGGCGGCGTTCGCACGTAGGCTCGACCGCCTGTCGCGACAGGTGCAGCGGCTGGAGCGCAACACCGGACTGAGCACCGAGGCACTGAGCTTGTTCGTCCGGTTCTGGCTGTCCGTGACCCCGCCGCTGCCCGACGAAGATCAGGCAGCGGCGCAGGTGAAAGGTCGTAAACGTTATGAGGGTTTTATCGAGACGCTTGGTCGGCGCTTCGCCAGCGGCAAGACTCTCATGGACGAAATACCGGAGGATGTCTGGCCGCGGTCAACATCGCCCGAGTCGGAGTAGCAGAAGCTCGCCGACCTTGATTTAGTCGGTAAGCGATTTCGCCTCCGGCACCGTATCTACCGCCCCCTCTACTACGCCGATAACTAGCTGTTGCGACGCGAGCATTGCTGCGTCTCTTGATGTGCCCCTGACGCCGGGCGGCGGTTCGTCCGGCCCAATCCAGGGGCCAGTCGTTGACCGTTCATCCGATCCGATCCGAAGCGAAATCCCGCGGCGCAAGGATGCTGCGCACCGCGCTCGGACCGTCGATCGCAGCCTGGCTCGACGACCCTGCCGTCATCGAAGTCATGCTCAACCCGGACGGCCGGCTTTGGCTCGATCGGCTCGGCGAGGGGATTAGCGACACCGGCGAGATGCTCTCCGCCGCTGACGGCGAACGCATCGTCCGACTGGTCGCGCACCATGTCGGTGTCGAGGTTCACGCTCGCAGCCCCCGCGTTTCTGCCGAGTTGCCGGAAGGCGGCGAACGGTTCGAGGGATTGCTGCCGCCTGTCGTCGCAGCGCCCGCCTTCGCTATACGGAAGCCCGCCATCGCCGTGTTCACGCTCGACGATTACGCGCGCGCCGGGATCATGTCGGCAGTTGAGGCCGAGGCGTTGCGCCACGGCGTCGTGACCCGCGCCAATATTCTCGTCGCGGGCGGGACCGGCGCGGGCAAGACCACGCTGGTCAACGCGCTGCTCGCCGAGGTGGCGAAGACCACCGATCGCATCGTCCTGATCGAAGACACGCGCGAGCTGCAATGCGCCGCGCCGAACCTCGTCGCCATGCGGACGAAGGACGGCGTGGTGTCCCTCGCCGAACTGGTCCGTTCATCGCTGCGCTTGCGCCCCGACCGCATCCCCATCGGCGAGGTGCGCGGCTCTGAAGCGCTCGATCTCATCAAAGCCTGGGGCACCGGCCATCCCGGCGGGGTCGGCACGATCCACGCCGGCACCGCGCTCGGTGCGTTGCGCCGCATGGAACAGCTCATCCAAGAGGCCGTCGTGACGGTCCCGCGCGCGCTGATCGCCGAGACGATCGACCTGGTCGCCGTGCTGGTCCGCGACGCGCACGGGCGCCGACTGACCGAGCTGGCCCGCGTCGAAGGGCTCGACCCCGCGACCGGCGACTACCGCCTCGCACCCCTCACCAACCCCCAAGCCGGAGACCTGCCATGATCCATGCCTTTCGGCATGGCGCACGCCGCGCCATGCTCACCGCCACCGCCAGCGTGATCGCGCTGACCTTCGCCGTTCCGGCCCACGCCGGCGGCTCGTCGATGCCGTGGGAAGCGCCGCTTCAGTCGATCCTCGAAAGTATCGAGGGGCCGGTGGCGAAGATCGTCGCCGTCATCATCATCATTGTGACCGGGCTGACGCTCGCGTTCGGCGACACGTCGGGCGGCTCGCGCCGGCTTATCCAGATCGTGTTCGGCCTGTCGATCGCGTTCGCCGCGTCGAGCTTTTTCCTGTCGTTCTTCTCGTTCGGCGGTGGAGCGCTGATCGCATGAACGGCGCGGCCGATCATGGCGAACCGATCGCGGGCTATTTCGCACCGGTCCACCGGGCGCTGACCGAGCAGATACTGCTCGGCGGCGCTCCGCGCTCGCTGGCCATCGTCAACGGGACGCTGGCGGGCGCGATCGGCCTCGGTCTGCGCCTGTGGATCGCCGGCCTGGTCATCTGGGCCGTCGGCCACGGTCTTTCCGTGTGGGCCGCCCGCCGCGACCCGCAGTTCGTGGACGTGGCCCGTCGCCACCTCCGTTACCCGACATGGATGCGGCCATGATGAGCTTGCGCGAATATCGCAGCAAAGCTGCGAACCTGCCCGACTTCCTGCCTTGGGCAGCTTTGATCAGCGAAGGCGTCGTTCTCAACAAGGACGGGTCGTTCCAGCGCACCGCCCGGTTCCGTGGTCCCGATCTCGACAGCGCGACGCCGGCCGAGCTGGTCGCCACGACCGCGCGGCTGAACAGTTCGCTGCGTCGGCTCGGCTCGGGCTGGGCGATCTTCGTCGAGGCGCAGCGCACGCCTGCGCTCGACTACCCGGATTCCGGCTTCCCCGATCCGGTCTCGTCGTTAGTCGAATTGGAGCGGCGCGAACAGTTCCGCGAAGAAGGCGCGCACTTCGAGAGCCGCTACTTCCTGACGCTGTTGTGGATGCCGCCGGCCGAGGAAGCCGCGCGCGCCGAAGGCTGGCTCTACGAGGGCCGGGCCACGACCGGCGTCGATCCGTGGGAACTGCTCAAGGGCTTTACCGATCGCAGCGACCGCGTCCTCAATCTGGTCGAAGGGTTCGTGCCCGAGGTCCGCTGGCTCGATGACGCCGAGACGCTGACCTACCTGCACTCGACCGTCTCAACCCGCCGCCAGCGCGTGCGCGTCCCCGAGACGCCGATGCACCTCGATGCGCTGCTCGCCGACGAGCCGCTGACCGGCGGGCTGGAGCCGCGCCTGGGCGAGCATCATTTGCGCACGCTCACCATTGTCGGCTTTCCGAGCGTGACGTTCCCCGGCCTGCTCGACGAGCTGAACCGGCTCGCCTTCGAGTATCGCTGGGCGACGCGGGCGATCATGCTCGACAAAACCGATGCGACCAAGCTGCTGAGCCGCATCCGCCGCCAGTGGTTCGCCAAGCGCAAGAGCGTCGTGGCTATCTTGAAGGAGGTGATGACCAACGAGGCGTCGGTCCTGATGGACAGTGACGCCTCGAACAAGGCCGCGGACGCCGACACCGCCCTGCAGGAGCTGGGCGCCGATTATGCCGGCATGGCCTACGTCACCGCCACGGTGACGGTGTGGGACCGCGATCCCGCCATCGCCGCCGAGAAGCTTCGGCTGGTCGAGAAGATCATCCAGGGCCGCGACTTCACAGTCATCCCGGAGAGCATGAACGCGATCGAGGCGTGGCTGGGGAGCTTGCCCGGCCACACCTACGCCAACGTCCGTCAGCCCCCGATTTCCACCATCAATCTCGCCCACCTGATCCCCCTGTCAGCAGTATGGGCGGGGCCGGAACGGGACGAGCATTTCGGTGCGCCCCCCTTGCTGTATGGCAAGACCGAAGGCTCGACCCCGTTCCGGTTTTCCCTTCACGTCGGCGATGTCGGTCACACGCTGATCGTCGGCCCGACCGGCGCCGGCAAGTCGGTGCTGCTCGCCCTCATGGCGATGCAGTTCCGTCGCTATGCCGGCGCACAGGTTTTCGCCTTCGACTTCGGCGGCAGCATCCGCGCCGCCGCGATCGGCATGGGCGGCGACTGGCAGGACCTCGGCGGGATGCTCGCCGACGAGGCCGGCGACGGCGTGCAGCTCCAGCCGCTCGCTCGGATCGACGATCCGGCAGAACGCGCCTGGGCGACCGAATGGCTGGCAGCGATCCTCGCTTCCGAAGGCGTCGGGGTCGATCCGCAGGCCAAGGAGCACCTGTGGTCGGCGCTCGGCTCGCTTGCCAGCGCGCCCATGCCGGAACGCACGCTGACCGGGCTGGCGGTGCTGCTCCAGAGCCAGCAGCTCAAGCAGGCGCTCGCCTCCTATTGCATTGATGGACCGTGGGGCCGGCTGCTCGACGCGGAGGCCGAACGGCTCGGCGAAGCGTCGGTGCAGGCGTTCGAGACCGAGGGTTTGGTCGGCGCCGGATCGGCCGCCGCAGTGCTGTCCTACCTGTTCCACCGGATCGAAGGCCGGCTGGACGGCTCGCCGACGCTCATCATCATCGACGAGGGCTGGCTGGTCCTCGACAGCCCCGACTTCGCCGCGCAGCTACGCGAATGGCTGAAGACGCTGCGCAAGAAGAACGCCAGCGTAGTGTTCGCCACACAGAGCCTCGCCGACATCGAAACGTCGAATATCGCGCCGGCCATCATCGAAAGCTGCCCGACGCGAATCTTCCTGCCGAACGAGCGCGCGGCCGAGCCGCAGATCGCCGCCATCTACGAGCGGTTCGGGCTCAACGCCCGCCAGATCGAAATCCTCAGCCGGGCCACGCCCAAGCGGGACTATTACTGCCAGTCGCGGCGCGGCAACCGGCTGTTCGAGCTGGGGCTGGGCGAGGTTGCGCTGGCCTTCGCCGCCGCGTCTTCCAAGACCGATCAGCTCCGCATCGCCGAGCTGGTCGAGACCCACGGCCGCGAGCGTTTCGCCGCCGAATGGCTGCGCCATCGCGGCTTGGCCTGGGCGGTCGATCTTCTTCCCGAACCTCAACCCGATCCGCTGGCCGGTCGCCGGGAAGATGCCGGCCAGCTTCCCCTTGCCCTGAAGGACATGACACCATGAAACCCAATATCCTGCGCCGCGCCATGCTGGCCGGCGCCATCGCCACGTCGAGCATGATCGGCATCACCGCCGCCACGCCGGCGCACGCTCAGTTCGGCGGGATCGTCTATGACCCGACCAATTATGCGCAGAACGTGCTGACGGCCGCCCGGTCGCTTCAGCAGATCAACAACCAGATCCAGCAAATCCAGCAGCAGGCGACCAGCCTCATCAACGAGGCCCGCAACCTGGCTTCGCTGCCGTTCAGTTCGCTTCAGCAGTTGCAGCAACAGGTGCAGCGCACCCAGCAGCTTCTCGGCGAAGCGCAGCGCATCGCCTACGACGTGCAGAACGTCCAGCAGGTCTTCAACGGCCGCTACAAGGGTGCGGCGCTGACCGGCACCCATGCGCAGATGGTCGCCAACGCCAATGCGCGCTGGGAGGATAGCGTCGGCGCGTTCGAGGATGCGCTGCGCGTTCAGGCCGGGGTTGTCGGCAATATCGACGGCGCGCGCACGACGATGGACGGCCTGGTCACGTCCAGCCAGTCGGCAACCGGCGCGCTTCAGGCTGCCCAAGCGGGCAACCAGCTTCTCGCGCTGCAATCGCAGCAGCTCGCGGACCTGACGGCGCTGCTCGCCGCGCAGGGCCGGGCGCAGGCGCTGGATTCTGCCCGCAACGCCGCCGTCGAAGCTGAGAGCCGCGAACGCCTCCGCCGCTTCCTGACGCGGTCCACCGGATATCAGCCGGGCAACGCCCGCATGTTCCACGACTGAGCCGATGGACACCAAGCTCCTCGCGCGCATCGGCGCCGTCATCTTCATCGCCATCGCCATCACGATGACGGCGATCGAAATGAGCCGTGCGCCCGAGCCACCGCGCGCGGAGCCGGCGACCGTCGCCGAGACATCGGCGACGGACCCGCTGCTGATCGAGCTGCGCCGCTGCCAATCCATCGGCGCGGCCGGGGCGAGCGACCCTGATTGCCTGCGCGCCTGGGGCGAGAACCGTCGCAGGTTCCTCGCGCCTGGCGCGCGTCCCGCCGCCCGCATCGCCGACGGCGCCACCCCGCAGGAGAATTGATATGGGCGGCACCGGCGTCGTCGATCGCTTTCTGGATGTCTTCACCCGCTACATCGACAGCGGGTTCGGCCTGCTCGGCGGCGAGGTGGCGTTTGTCGCCACCACCCTGATCGTCATCGACGTGACGCTGGCCGCGCTGTTCTGGACGTGGGGCGAAGGCGACGACATCATCGCCCGCCTCGTCAAGAAAACCCTGTTCGTCGGCGTCTTTGCCTACATCATCGGCAACTGGAACAGCCTTGCGCGGATCGTCTTCGAGAGCTTCGCCGGGCTCGGGCTGAAGGCGTCCGGCACCGGCTTCACCGCCGCCGAGCTGCTCCAGCCGGGCCGCGTCGCGCAAGTTGGGCTGGAGGCGGGTCAGCCGATCCTGGAATCCATTTCGGACTTGATGGGCTGGGTGTCGTTCTTCGAGAACTTCATCCAGATCGCCGTGCTGCTGTTCGCCTGGGTGCTGGTCATCCTCGCCTTCTTCATCCTGTCGATACAACTCTTCATCACCCTGATCGAGTTCAAGCTGGCGACGCTCTGCGGCTTCGTCCTCATCCCGTTCGGCCTGTTCGGCAAGACCGCCTTTATGGCCGAGCGCGTGCTGGGGCTGGTGATCTCGTCGGGCATCAAGGTGCTGGTGCTCGCGGTCATCGTCGGCATCGGCTCGACATTGTTCGACGAGTTTCGCGCCGGCTTCGGCGGCGCGCAGCCGAGCATTGAGGATGCGATGGCGGTCGCGCTCGCCTCGCTCTGCCTGCTGGGGCTCGGCATCTTCGGCCCGTCGATCGCCAATGGCATCGTCTCCGGCGGCCCGGCGCTTGGCGCAGGGGCCGCAGCGGGAACCGTGCTCGCAGCCGGCGGCGCGCTGGCCGGTGGCGCCGCTGCGGCCCGCCTCGGCGTCGGCGCGGCGGCGGGCGCGGTCGGCGGGGCCGCACGAGGCGCCGCCTTCACCTCGGGCGCCGCCAACAGCGCCTATGCGCTCGGCTCGGCCGGTAAAACGGGCGCGGCTGCGGTCGCTGGTGGCGCAGGCGCCGTCGGCCAAGCCGCCGTCGGCGCAGCCACGTCGCCGCTCCGCAAGGCGGCAGCCTCCCTCAAGGACAGCTACCGTTCCGGCGGCCGCGCCGCCGTCACTGCAACGGGCGGGACCATTTCAGGCGGAAGCTCCACCCCATCGCCGGACGCGTCGGCCGGCGCGCCCGCCTGGGCGTCCGCGATGAAGAACCGCCAGACCATGACCCACGGCGCGACCATCGCCGCCCACACGCTGCGCTCCGGCGATGGCGGCGGCAGCGGCGCGTCCGTCGACACCAGCCAGAAGGATTGATCCATGTTCAAGCGACCGAGCATCCGCTACGGCCAGACGCCCGAGCCGACCACACCCTACCAGCGCGCGGCGCAGACATGGGATGATCGCATCGGCTCGGCGCGCGTGCAGGCGAAGAACTGGCGGCTCGCCTTCTTCGGCACGCTGGCCCTCTCGGGCGGTCTGGCCGGCGGCCTGGTCTGGCAATCGACGCGCGGGCATATCGTCCCGTGGGTCGTTCAGGTCGATAGGCTCGGCGAGGCCCAAGCGGTCGCGCCGGCCGAGGCCGGCTACCGTCCCACCGACCCGCAGGTCGCGTTCCATCTCGCCCGCTTCATCGAGCAGGTCCGCGCGATCCCGGCCGATCCGGTCATCGTCCGCCAGAACTGGCTCCGGGCTTACGACTTCACGACCGATCGCGGCGCGCTCGCACTTAACGACTATGCGCGGGCCAACGACCCGTTCGCCAATGTCGGGAGGGTGCAGGTCGCTGTGGAAGTGTCCAGCGTCATCCGCGCCTCACCCGACAGCTTCCGCGTCGCCTGGATCGAGCGCCGGTATCAGGACGGCAGCCTTGCCGCCACCGAACGCTGGTCGGCGATCCTCACCATCGTCGTGCAGCCGCCGCGCACCCCCGACGCCCTGCGCAAGAATCCGCTCGGCGTCTTCGTCAACGCCCTCAACTGGTCGAAGGAGCTGTCGCAATGACCGGCATACTCATCCGCCGCGCGGCCACGGCCGCGCTCTTCGTCTCCGCATCCGCGCTCGCCGGCTGCGCCACCACGTCGGCCAGGCCGCCCGTGATCGCGCTGGACGATCCGCCCCCGGCGATCGTCGCGACGCCCGCGGCCGAGCCGCCCCGCGCGGTCGAGATCGTCACGATCCCCGAGCCGTTGCCGCTCCCCGGTCAATTGAAACCGGTGACGGAGAGCGCGCGACCGCCGGAGCCCGCCGATCCGCGCCGCCGTGTCGGCGACGCCAACGATGCCGCGCGCGTCCAGCCGGTGCGCGACGGCTTCCTCAACGCCATCCAGCAGTATCCGTGGACCGAAGGCGCGCTCTATCAGGTCTATACCGCGCCCGGTCAGGTGACAGACATCGCCTTGCAGCAAGGCGAGCAGCTTGTCGGGCCGGGGCCGGTCGCGGCCGGCGACACGGTGCGGTGGATCATCGGCGATACGGTAAGCGGCAGCGGAGCAGCTGCCCGCGTGCATATCTTGGTAAAGCCCACCCGACCCGACCTCGCCACCAACCTCGTTATCAATACGGATCGGCGCACCTATCATCTGGAGCTGCGCGCCACCCCCGCGACCTATATGGCGTCCGTGTCCTGGACCTATCCGCACGACCAGCTCATCGCCTTGCAAGGCCGCAACGCGGCTGCTGCTGCGGCCGCGCCGGCAGCGACCGGCGTGGACGTGGCGGCGCTCAACTTCCGCTATCGCATCGACGGCGATAGAGCGCCGTGGCGTCCGGCCCGCGCGTTCGACGACGGAAGGCAGGTCTTCATCGAGTTTCCCGCCGGGATCTCGCAGGGCGAGATGCCACCGCTGTTCGTGACCGGCGTGGCCGGCGACGCCGAGCTGGTGAATTACCGCGTGCAAGGCCGCTACATGGTGGTCGATCGCCTGTTCACTGCCGCCGAGCTGCGCCTGGGCGACCGGCGCACCGAGCAGCGTGTCCGCATCGTGCGGGACGATGGACGGAGGGGGCGTCCGTGACCGACAGCCACGATCCGTCCGTCGAGGATCGGCCCGCCGCGCAGTCGGCCCGCCCTGATCTGGCGGCGTTCCAGCTTCGCGGCGATCCGCCCCGCGTCATGCGGCTTTCCCGTAAAGCGCTCGCCGTCGTCGGCGTCGCCGCCGGCCTCGGCATAGGTGGTTCGCTGATCTATGCGCTACGACCGCCGAGCGATCGGGCCGCGCAGGAACTCTACAACACCGACAGCCGCGCCACGGCCGAGAACATCACGTCGGGGCCGCGCGACTATACCCAAGCGCCCCGGCTCGGCCCGCCGCTGCCCGGCGACCTCGGCCGACCGATCGTATCGGCACAGCAGCGCGGCGAGGATGTCACCGTGCCCCCGGTCGGCGCGCAGCCAGGTCCGCCCGATCCGCGCGCTCAGGCGGCGGAGGCGGCTCGGCAGCGTGCCGCTCAGGAGCGCGACGCGGCCCGCACCAGCTCGGTCTTCCTAGGCGGCAGCGGAAGCGCCGCATCACCGGCCACCCCGGTTACGCCGGTTCTCGCAGCGCCGACTCCAGCGCCTGGGGCGGCGGGCGATGCGTCGGCACAAGGCGATCAAGCGGGAAGGCGCGCCTTCATGGCGCAGGCGCCGAACCAGCGCACGGTCAGCGTCGAGCGACTGACCGCGCCGGCATCACCCAACATCGTGCAGGCCGGCAGCATTATCCCGGCTGCGCTAATCACTGGCATCCGCTCCGACCTTCCCGGCCAGATCACCGCGCAGGTAACGGCCAACGTCTATGACAGCCCTACGGGCCGCATCCTGCTGATCCCGCAGGGCGCGCGGCTGATCGGCGAGTATGACAGTGAGGTCGCCGCCGGTCAGACTCGCGTGCTGCTAGCGTGGGACCGGCTCATCATGCCGGACGGCCGCTCGATCGTTCTCGAGCGCCAGCCCGGCGCCGATGGCGCGGGGTTTGCGGGCCTACAGGACCGCGTGAACCAGCATTGGGGTAATCTTCTGAAGGCGGCGGCCGTTTCGACGCTTTTGGGGGTCGGTGCTGAGCTGGGCTTAGACAGCGAGGACGACCTGACCCGCGCACTGCGACGCGGCTCTCAGGACACCATCAACCAGACCGGCCAGCAGATCGTGCGTCGGCAGCTCAATGTGCCGCCCACGCTCACCATCCGGCCGGGGCATCCGCTGCGCGTGGTGCTGACCCGCGACCTGGTGCTCGAACCCATCGGAGTAACGCGATGACGAAGTTGAAGCTCGGGCCGCTGGCCGACGATCGTCCCGTCAAGCTCACGGTGGAGTTGCCTGCCGCTGTTCACCGCGATCTCACGGCCTACGCCGCCGCGCTTGCGGCCGAGACCGGCGGGGATGCTATCGCTCCTGAGAAGCTCGTCTCGCCAATGCTGGCGAAGTTCATGGCGAGCGACCGAGGATTCTCGCGGCGGCGGGATACGCCGAAGGGCTGACCCGCCTCGCTGCCATTAATTACCAAGGAAGCGTCGGCGGCGCTCCTGAGCATCGACCTTGATGATCGCTTCCTCTGCCGTGGCGCATTCGCCGCCACGCACCGAGCCGTCACGACACCCGGCCACCACCCGTCGAGCCTCGTCGATATGGGCAACGAAATACTGCGTGCCGCGTGCGTCGCTCGCGGGCCCAGCTTCTGACCGCGTGATGGCTACCCCAGGCTCAACCGGCAGTATCGCCGGCCGAAGCAAAAAGCCGCCTCCGAATCCGACAGCGAGTGAGATGATCGCTACGAATGTCGATCTGCCGTTCTTCATAGCCTCCAACTCCATCGGACGATTACTGGACGGATGCTTGTGCCGCATGTGGCGGCGCGCGCAAGCATATCCGCCGAGATAGAGATGTAAAAAAGCTTATTTTACCCTGACCCTACTAAGATTTCAAAAGAAAGCGCGTGTCTATTCTTCACGAAATGCAGAAATCTTCGTAACGCTGGATTGTCGTTCTCTTGCCGCCAGTAGCCGGAGTGCACGACGAAAGCCGCTCCCTGCTCCCCGTGCAATGGACGCAGAACAACATCTGGGTAGTGAATTCCTGACGATCCTTCGCAAACCAGCGACAGTCGCTGTCCCGACCCAAGTAAGCTGAGGACCGATTCTCTGCTGGCGCGGCTTATAGTGAGGTCGGGCGAACCACCGGACATCGAGAGCCGACCAAGCAATATTCTTTGGAGGTCAGTGCCGGGATCAGTTGCCGGCAGCACGAAGCTCTCCGAACGCAGCTCGGTCCAAAAGAGTAACTCCCGGCTGGCGAGCGGATGATCGATAGGCAACGCCAGCAGGACCCGTTCACTCCAAAGCGGCTGGTGCCGATAGCCGTTGCGGCTCGCGTCCCCCAACAGGATTGCAATATCGATGTCGCCGGTATCGAGGCCCGCGAGCAGAGCAGCGCGGTCTCCCTCGACGCTCTCAAATGCGACGTCGGCGTTCTCCATCCGCCACGCGACCATCGCGGCACGTAAGTTTCCGGCTGATACCGGAACATTGTGGCCGACAACGAGGGAGCCCGCGCGACCTTGGCCGGCGGCGTGCATCGTGGCGACCATGCGGTCTGCACTCGCCAGAATTGACCGAGCGCTCCGGATGAAGCCCGCCCCCGCGACTGTGGTCGTTATCCCAGAGCGTGAGCGATTGAACAGTTTGGCGCCGATAACGCGTTCCAGCCTGAGAATGCTGCGGCTGAGGGTGGATTGTTCGACATTGAGAGCAAGCGAGGCGCGATAGAAGCTACCGTGATCCGCTGCCGTCACAGCGTAGCGGAGCTGTCGGATGTCGAACCTCATGACGGCGCACTCGGCAGCCTTGCCTGGCTAAATCGGCGCCCTTGTCCGCCAGACTGTCGCTACGAGACCGGCACTGATACCGCCGGCCACGCCTCCAAGTGCTGCTCCGTCGACACCTAGTAACTTCCCGAGAACTGCCGAGATAGTGCCAACAAATACACCGACGACAATCGACAGAAGTATTCTTCTATAATTACTCATCTTCATTCCCCAACGTCACGCCCTATCGGCTAGCGAGCACACTTCACCATAGCAGCGAAGCGCCAGAAGCTTTCCGAACCGAACACCGCGTTAGGAAAGACCGCCGCATCGGCGCGGGAAGTTATCTTTCGAAGGGGCGATTTTCACTCCCCTCTCGCGCGCCAGCCAAATCGGCCAGCTTGGGAGCCTGATTCCTTCTCGAATTTTAACGTCTCTAAGGGAATTGGCACCTTAGTAGCCGCCTGGAGCCAGGCGCTGCGAGAGCCACCAGATATTGCCTGATGGATCGCCCAGGCCGCCCTGCTGCTCGCCATATGGCCGGAACGCGACCGGACTGACCTCACGGCCGCCGGCCGCCACGCCACGCTCCATCGCTTCCTCAGCATCCTGGACGTAGAGATACATCGTCGCTTGCGATTTGGGCTGGTCGCCTTGGGCTTGGCTTACCATGATGGTTGTATCGCCGAAGCGAATATGCGCATTCAGAACGACCCCATTGGGGGCCGCGTGGATATCGATGATTTCGCCATTGAGACCTTCATCGAGAAACCGGAGGTAATCCCTCGCGTTCTCGACGAAGAGATATGGGAAGACGCGGGTGAAGCCCGGCGGGATAAGCGGCTTGCCGTCCGACCCTGATCTGGTTGGTTCTTCCATGTCAGCCTCCGCAATGGCTCGATCAGCCGCCGGCATCCCCGGCCATGTCACCAAGTCCTGCCGCCGGTCCATGCTCAGCTTCAGCAGGATGTTCGAAAGATGAAATTTGACGGCTTCGACCCCGATTTCGAAACGCTCGGCGATCTGCCGGTTCGTCATGCCGAACCGGGCCGCCTTCGCGACGCGCCACTCCCCGGGTGTGAGGATGTCAGGGTAGGCGGGCCGCCCTCTTTTTCGGTTGCCGTTCATGCAGGGAGTTTATCGGCGGGGCGGTCGAATTACACTCCCCGCGCCTTATCCGTGTCGTCCGCTGCATTATCCGGGGCAAGACCTGGCTTACCTCTCTGGGGTCGGCGGAGTGGCCGCGGTGACGCGCACAAATTGATTTGCCGCGAGGCGCCAATGCCCGGCGTCCCGTCTCCAGATGTTGAGGAAGCGAATGCGCAAGGCCGGCGCATCTGCCGGAGCCGCCAACACACGAACGTCGGCCGTGCCGGTCACGATCGCCGCGTCGCAGCCATAGACACGAATTTCCAAGCCCGAGATGTCGAAGCTGCGCGCAAAGCCGGAATTGCGCCCGTTAGGAAAGTTGGAGAGCACCTTGTCGAGCCGGTTGATCCCTCCGCCGGGTTCGATTGCGAAGAACTCCGGGGCGAAGAACTCGCGGGCTTCCTCGATCGTCCAACCCTCGACATTCACTCGTCCGCCATGCAGTTCCAGTTGGCGGATCGCCTCGACGTCAGGACCGGTGGTAGCGACTTCCGAACAACTCGCCGTTGTCGGCTGCGCCTGAACAGGCACCGACGCCGCCATGAAGATGAGAGGCAATGCCAACGTCAAAATGTTGGTTCGCATGATCGCTCCTTTTGCAGCAAGCCCGAGACCGTTGGGAGTTAAGAGACGCTGGCCTTGACCTGCGACATGATCGCCAGGGTCCGGCCTTCGTTGTCCTTGAAGAAAGCCATCCACTCTTCTGTGCCGTCGTCGTGCCGGTGGATCAGGTGCGGCGCATTGACGAACTCCACCCCAGCCGATTCCAACGCGGTATGGGTGAGACGAATATCCTCCACCCGGAAATAGACGACGGACTCTCCTTCGGGTCCGTCGCTCTCTTCAGTCAAAAACAACCGAATCCCGCCGCAATCGAAAAAAGCGATGTCGCCGAAAGAAAACAGATGTTCGAGACCGAGCACCTCACCGTACCAGTGGCGGGCAGCGGCAATATCACTGACCGTGCGAGAGATTTGACCAACCGGTCCCATGAGCAACGATTCCATTCTGGTCTCCTGTGCATGTAGCGCGCTGTCGTTGCGGATGCCGGTCCAGGTCTTCAATTCGCTCCTGCGGTCCAGACCGAGCTTCGACAGGATGTTGGCGACGTGAAATTTGACGGCATCCAGGCTGATCGCACGGCGTTTGGCGATCTCCGGCCCGCTCATGCCGTGGCGAATGGCGTCCACGATGCGCCATTCTGCCGGCGTCAGAATATCCGAGTGGCGTGGACGACCGCGTTTGCCTGAATCTGCCATGGGACTTCCATAGCCAAGCGAGCGGGTATTTTCCCTACCCTTGGAGGTCGAGCGTGTAACGGCAGGAGCGCAGCTTAAGAGGGCGTGGATCGCGACTACACGGTGGTTAGCGTCAAGGGCGTAGGACGTTTGCCGTCTATATCGGTGAGATTGTAGCGTGCGGCCTCAGCAGCGGCGACGAGCACCTCTCCAGAACGCCTCATAATCTCGGTGTCGCTCGCGAGCGCAGCGATCACGCGGCCGATGAACTGAGGCGACTCGGAATTCGATAAATCCAGGTAGGCGGCCGCTTCCATCACTTTTTCCGTTCGCACCATACCCGGATATAGCGAAACCACTGCAACATCATGTTCGCGTAGTTCATGTGCAGTGTCGGCGGTGAGCTTATCCGTAGCCGCCTTCGATACTCCATAGAGCGCGTTCGCGATGTGTTTCTGTGCGGCCCAGAACGAGATGTTGACAATCAGTCCCGAGCGCTGAGGCACCATTGCTCGTGCCGCCAGAGCACTCGAAACGAAGTTGGCCCGCACACCCGCCGCGAACATCGCGTCCCACCGCCAGAATGGCTGCTGCCAAAACGGCAGTCCCCATGTGAACTGCCCGGCATCGACCATTCGCTCATAGCCACCCCAAACGCTGTTCACGAGTACGTCCAGTCGACCGTGGTCCGCTGCAATCCGCTCGAAAACTGCCGCCGACTCTGCGTCATCGGTGTGATCGCAGGCTATCGGAATAAAGCCCGACGACAACGGCGCTTCACCTGCAGTTCGCCCAGTAACGTAGACGGTCGCCCCTGTCGTTGCGAAATGGTCTGCTACGCCTCTGCCGACGCCGCGGGTTCCGCCGGTAACAAGGACTACGCTCCGTTCGAGGCCGGGATTGCTCACCTGCTACCGACCGGGTGCCCGCTGAAACTCGCCGCGCTGCGCCTCTTGCTCTGCCATCGCCGGACGGATGTCGGCAATCTATTGTTGGCCGCAAGCCGAAGAAACATGCGCGTCCCTCGCTTATCTCTCGCAACATCCAATCAGCGAGGTATCAACCTGTTCACACCAGGGTATTCGCCAAAGTTGGGAATTTCACTCCCCGGCGACCGAGGGGAGGGAAAAGGACCGTCTCTCACGCTATGCGTGGGAGACGGCAGGCTTAGTGAAGCAGTGATCGCGGCATACGGCACTCGATAATCGCCGAAGCCGCAGAAGAAGCCGTCGCGGTGTTTGAATTCGCCAAATGCCATGCGCTGGTGGAGGATCGATGAGGCTGTCGCTAAGCCAATGTTGAGGAATGGAGAAGCGATTGATGAAGATACTGCGCCGCTGGCCCGCTACATCCCTCGTCATCCTCGCGCTGGTGATCACCTATCTCGTGGGCATCCCAATTGCGATGGCGTTGAGGCCACTTGAGAAGTCCCTAGGCCTCCGGAACGAATTGCTCAGCCTTTGGGTGATGCGGTGGGGCGCAACGTTCGCGGGCCTCATCGTGCTGGCTGCTGTTTCTGGCCGTCCCGGCTTTCAAGTCTGGCTCACGCAACTATTCCGATGGCGCGTGAATGCAGGTTACTACGTCTTCATCTACAGTTCTGCGCTGATCATCTTTTCGCTCTCGCTCCTACTAGCTTTTGGCCTGTTCCCACCGCCGTCCGCCACGCAAGGTTTCGCCGTTACTCCAGCCGTGCTCGGTTCTTACCTCGCCGAGATCGCCTATATCACGGTCACCAACGGCGAAGAAACTGGATGGCGGTTCGTGCTGCTCGGGCTGTTGCTGGCGCGAACCCGTTTGTTCTCCGCTTCGCTCCTCGTGGGATGCGCCTGGGTGTTTTGGCATCTGCCGATGTACATTTGGCTGGGCGGCGGTGGCCTGACCATGTTCGCGCCGTTCGTCTTCATCGGGCTCGGCTTGTCGATCATTCTCGCTTGGCTCTACAAAGCTACGAACTCTCTGCTGTTGCCGGTGCTGTTCCACGGCGCAGTGAATGCGACCACCTATAGTTTTGAGCGGAATTTCCCGGGCTTGGCCGAAGCGCTCGACGCCACCGGGGCGGTCGGTGAATGGATGTATGCCGCCGCATTGCTGCCGCTCGTCGTCGTGATCGTTCTGATGAACCGCACAATGTTCTTCGGCCAGGTCGATTTCCCGGCCGGCGAGAACTGGGCCGATAGATCGACGACGGAGGTCAGGGTCGCCCGAGCAGGCTGACCGACATCTGTTGGTACTCGGGGTGGATGTATTGATCGTCGAACAGCAACATGCGCAAGATCGCGCTTACCCGCAGCGCCCGGCTACCCCAAGTCAATGGGCTCTCACCATTGACGTCGCGGGCGTCTGGCTTTGCGCCGGCCGCAACCAACGCGGCGATGGAGCCCGCAGTCCCGCACGCGGCCGCGCGATGGAGCGGCGTCTCGCCCCAAGTTCGAATGTCGCGCATGTAACACCCGGTTGCGACTCCCGGAACGGTCGCGCGATTGGGATCGGCGCCGCTTGCAAGCAGCACTTGAACCACGCGCTCATGCGCCACACTCTCGAACCTGCACAACGCGGAGTGAAGCGGCACCTCGCCGGTATCGTTCAGGGCATGATTGGGATCGGCGCCGTTTTCGATCAGGAAAGCGCATAATTGCCAATGGCCGTGAAAAGCCGCGCCGTTGAGTCCGAGGTCGGCGCCCAGCGCGTCGAGTGTCACGCCAGCGCTCAACAGGCGCCTCAGTGCGCTGACATCACCATAATAAGCACACCATTGCGCGATGCTGGTCCGGTCGGCTTCGGCATCGGGGGCGCCTCCTTGATCGAGCCAGTCGAAGACGAGATCCGTCCGGCCATTGGCGATCCGCTCAAGCATGGGAGCCTCCATCAAACTTTCCGTCCGCTCTTGGAATTGCTGTTCATCACTTGGGCGTACTCGCAGGCGATAGAAATTTCACTCCCCGCCATACCGACCGGGTAGGGAAAAAGCCGAGCGCTCATGCTACGAGTGAGCAAGGCAAATTCAAGTAACGCTCGTCCGCGCCATCGGACAGTTTGGCGCTGGCCGAGGGCTGTATAATGGTCTTCGCCAGCGCATGAAGTGTTTAAAGGCGGTGCCCAAGGATTCATCGGTGAGGCAACCTGAGGAACTGCAGTCTAACGCGCCGCTCCGTTGGTCGGTCGGCCGTGGTACAGATGTATGGACGTTGCTCGTTGCGAGCGCCGCAGGCGACTATGCGACCGTTCGTCAATTGCTGGATGACCAGCCCGAGTTGGTACACGCTCACTACAGCTATCGGACGCCGCTCCATTTCGCTGTTCGCGAGAACCGCTCCGAAATCGTGTTTCTGCTTCTCGACAGAGGCATCGATCCGACGGAGATGGGCGGCGACGATACGCTGCTCGAAGTCTGTGCGGATCGCGGCCACCATCAACTTCGCGAGGCGCTTGAAGCAAGATTGGCCGCCGGCCTGAATATTTCCGCCGATGGAGAAGCGCTCGCCGCCGCCATTCGCGGCCACGACTTCTTGCGTCTTCGCGAACTGCTGGACGCCGATCCAGCGGCCGTGTCCGCCGGCGACGCCAGGTCCAACCAGCCTCTTCACTGGGCGGTGATGACGCGACAGCCGGACATGGTGGACGAACTTCTGTCGCGCGGGGCCGACATCGATGCCCCACGCGTCGATGGCGCCCGTCCGATTCAGCTCTGCAATGGAGACTATTCCTTTCGCGGCTGGAGCGAGGTGCCTAACGATTGGCCGACGACCGCCCGAGCCATGCTCGATCACCTCAGAAATCGCGGGGCGTTCGTGGATATCGTGACGGCGGCGCACATTGGCGACTTGGACCGCGTGAGGTTTCTACTGCGCGAGGATATCGGTCTGGCCGACAAGCCGTCGCCCTATGTGAGCTACTATGCCGGTTCGGGGACGCCGCTGGCGAATGCGGCCGCCGCGGGGCACTTGGAGATCGTTCGTCTGCTGCTCGCCTCAGGCGCAAATCCCAACCTTCCCGAACCCAACATCGCACCGGACGGGCACGCTCTGTACGCGGCGGTCGCCAATCGTCACCGTGAGATCGCCCGGACGCTGCTGGAGCATGGCGCCTTTCCGAATCCAGAGGTGGAGAGTTCGGCCGATGCTTTGACCCGAGCGATCTTGAACGGCGACCAGCCCATGGCCGACCTACTCTGCGCGTTCGGCGCTTACCGAAAGCTGCATCTTCTGGCCCACTATGGTGACGTGAGGACGGCTGCGGCGATGTTCGCTGCCAATCCCGGTTTGGCGGACGATGCCGCTGCGCTGGCAAGCGCCGCTGCCGAAGGCCACGAGCCTCTCGTCCGGTTGATGCTGCGTTATGTTCCCGATCTTCCGACGAGGATCGCATCGCCCGCCGGGTGGAATTCCGCGACATCGCGGATGTTGGCTGAGCTGTTGTATCGCAACGGCATGGATCCCAACCGGCCGGACTGGCTGGGTGTCACGCAACTCCACCGGTTCGCTCGTGGGGGTGACGTGGAGAATGCGAGATTGGCGATCGCCTATGGGGCCGATTTGTCGGCTCGCGATGAAGACATCTGTTCGACTCCCCTCGGATGGGCGGCGAAGTTCGGCCAGCTTGAGATGGTGGAGTTTCTGCTGGATCAGGGGGCCAGATCAGATGAACCGGACGCCCCCGTGTGGGCCACACCGATAGCATGGGCGTCACGGCGCAACCACCGTGAGATCGCCGACGTCCTCGCAAGGGCAACACAGATTTCCTAGCCTTTGACCCCCGCCTTTCATTGATGTCGAGAAATCCGACTAGGTTCGCAGCCGAGTGTCGAGCGGGTAGGGAAAATACAGTGTTCCCATGTTATGGGAGGAACATGGCATCTCGACACAAACTCGGGCGGTTGACCTGCCCTACCAGAAGAGTCGCTGCGGTATTTGCCGTTGCATGGCTTTGGGCATCGCCTGGCCTGGCCCAGGTTTCGACGTCTGTCGGATTGGCCGTCCAGGAAGTCAGCGTGGCAGAGACCGAAACCTCTGAGACGGCTGTCGAGATTTCGCTGGCGCCGGAAAGTCGGATTGCGCTGGCGGAATTTACAAAGGGCGCGCTCGGTCGGAGGGCCAACATACGCATCGACGGCCAGATCGTCATGTCTCCGGTCATTACCGAAGTCATTGTCGATGGAAGGTTGCGAGTTACAGGTATCGCGGCTGGCTCGCTCGGGCGTCTGCGTGAACGCGTTGAGACCGGCCAAGCCAGCATTCAGGTCGAGTTACCTGAAACCTCGAAGTAGACCGTCGAGGGTCAGCAGCAGGCTGCTGCTCGTGCTGCGAGCCCACAAGACAACGAGGGTCCGGGGGTAGGCAAAGCGATGAGTAGCTTCATACACGTTACGCCGCAATTGACCGTTCCGTCCTTGGCGACCGCTCTGGAACTCTTCGGTGACACCTTCGGCTTCGATGTCCCATTCGCGACGAGCAACTATGCCTATGTCGCTCGTGAGGGCGTCGCTTTCCGGCTGATTGAGGCACCTGGAGTCTTCGCCGCCGCTCCCAATGAGGCGCGACGGGCAAGCTATATCGACGTGCGCGATGTCGACCAGCTCTATGCAGAGCTCAAACCGAAACTGGACCGGTTGCCAGCCGCCGATGTCGAAGCGCCGCGCGACCAGCATTGGGGCCAGCGGGAATTTGCGGTACGCGGTCCCGACGGGCACTTCATCGTTTTCGGTCAACCGAGCGCCAGCGGGCAGCATGACTAACCGTGCCCCATTTATAGTAGCGCCCACGGTGTGGTGCGCACTGAGAGGTTGACGGCCACGAATTGGCGACAGTGCGGACGAGCGATTGAATTTCCGGGGGAGCCCAAATGCCAGTTTGGTTATCAGCATGGAGGACGGGGGCGGTGACAGCCGTTCTCCTCGCTGCGTTGGGCACGACGCAGTCACGCGCGCAGGTCGCCACAAGCGAGAGTGATTGGACGGCCTATGGCCGCACGGCGTTGGGGGATCGCCATTCGCCGTTGACGCAGATCACCCCCGGCAATGTGGCGGATCTGCAAGTAGTGTGGCGCTTCCGCACCGGGGAGGCCGGCCGCAGGACCGGCGGCAAAATCAAGCTCGAAACCACGCCGCTGGTCTTCGAGGGCGTGATGTATCTCAACACGCCGCTCGGCCGAGTAATCGCGCTTGATCCGGTCTCGGGTCAGATGCGCTGGTCACGCGACTTCGGCGTCGATCCGACTTCGGGTTATGGCGATTTCGTCAGTCGTGGCGTGAGCTTGTGGCGTGATGATCGGGCAAAGCCCGGTGCAGCCTGCGCGACGCGCGTCATCGTCGGCGTGATCGACGCCCGTCTCGCTGCGCTCGACGCGAGGACCGGCGCTCCATGCCGCGAGTTTGGCAGGGGCGGCACCGTCGACCTGACCCAGGGGCTTCGCAACGCCCCGTCGCCCGAAACCGAATACGAGCTGACGTCGCCCCCGGCGATCATCGGCGACCGCATCGTCGTGGGCTCCGCGGTCGCCGACAACGGCCGGATCGATGCGGCGAGCGGCGAGGTGCGAACCTACGACGCGCGCACCGGCCGGCTGCTATGGACCTGGGACCCGGTGCCGCAAAACCCTCGCGATCCCGCCTACACAAGCTGGGTCGGCGACCGCGCCCACGGCGTCGGTGGCGCGAACGCCTGGTCTGTGATCGCGGCCGACCCACAACGCGGCCTCGTCTTTGTTCCCACCAGCGCACCCAGCGTGGACTACTACGGGGGCCACAGGCTGGGGGATAATCGCTACGCCAATTCGATCGTTGCGCTAAGAGCCGATACCGGCGAACTCGCCTGGAGCTTTCAGACCGTCCATCACGACCTGTGGGACTATGACAATGCTGCGCCGCCCGCGCTGGTTACGATTGAGCGGAACGGTGCAACGATCCCCGCAGTGCTGGTCGCTACCAAGACCGGCCAGTTGTTCGCGCTCCATCGCGAAACGGGCGAGCCGCTGTTCCCGGTGGAAGAACGCCCGGTTCCCGCGAGCGACGTTCCGGGTGAGACCGCATCGCCGACCCAGCCGTTCTCGACGCTGCCACCGCTCAGCCCGTTGGCGCTCGACCATGCCTGGGGTCCAACACCGGGTGTCCAAGCCGCGTGCCAGTCGCGGCTGGAGACGCTGCGCAACGACGGCCCGTTCACACCGCCCAGTGTGCGTGGATCACTGATCCTGCCGTCCAACATTGGCGGCGCGCATTGGGGCGGCGTCGCTTATGACCCCGTGCGAGGGCTGGCGATCGTTCCGACAAACCGCGTCGCGGCGATCATCACACTGATCCCGCGCGAGGACTATAGCGCCTCGCTGGAAACGCACGGCGAGCGGATCGGTGTCGAGCACAATGCGATGCGCGGTACACCCTATGCCCTGCGGCGCGAAATATTCCTCAGTGCCGATGGGGGCATGTGCACGCCACCCCCCATCGGCGCGCTGGTGGCAATGGACCTGCGGAGCGGGAGGATCGCCTGGTCGGTGCCCCTCGGCACTGGCGAAGGGCTGCCACTGGCCGGTGCGGAAAGCCTGGAGGGTATGATTAACCTCGGGGGCGCAATCACCACCGCTTCGGGTCTCACCTTCATCGGCGCGACCCCGGATGGATATCTGCGTGCCTTTGACACCCAGACCGGCGGGGAATTGTGGAAGAGCAAACTACCAGCCGGCGCGCGCTCGACGCCGATGACCTATTTCGGCCGCGACGGCAGGCAATATGTCGTGATCGCTGCGGGCGGGGACGGCGGCGATGTCTTCGGCAAAGGAGACGAGTTCGTTGCCTTTGCGCTGCCGGTGGAGAACACGCCGTAAGTGGCTCGCTCTCGCCGCAAGCTATGCCTGATTGTCCATTGCTGTTTTCTGCGCAGTTCCGTTCGAGCGGGGCGGGCTCATTCAGCCAGCCGCTCCAATGCCCGATCGAGATCTTCACGGCTCACCCAGCGTCCACGTGCCATAACGCCATCGGGACGCCTCAGGGATGAAAGGTCCTGCAAGGGATCATGGGAGACTAGGAGCAGATCGGCCCGCCTGCCCACGGCGATATCTCCAAAGTCTTTCTGAGCGTCAAGAAATGTCGCGGGATTTGCAGTCGCGGTGCGAAGCGCCTCAAGCGGCGAAAGACCACTATCGACCAGAATCTTGAGTTCCCGATGCAGGGAGGCTCCGGGCACGATCAACGGAAAACCCAATGCGTCCGTACCTGCGAGGAGCGGGACGCCGGCGCGGTGCAGTTCGCGCGCCACAGCGCGCGTAAAGTCGTGATAGTGATACAGCGGCCTACCTTCGCGAGGGAAACTCCGCCAGCGGCTCCGCACGGGTTCGGGGAGGTAGCCAATCGCCAAGTCGTCGATCAGCGCCGCCCTTTCCCGTTCGGCCAAAAATTCATAGTTGATCAAGGTGGTGACGACCACCATGTCCGACGCCGCAAGACGCTCGGCGAGCTTGGTGATATTTGCAGCGTCGCTGCGCCACGCCACCGGCGCCCAGAAGCCGACGAGAACGCTAGCCAGAACCAAGGCGGCGAGCGCCGCTGCTCCGGCAGATAGCCGCATCCGCGGAGCTTGCACATTTCTCCAACGCTGCACTGCGAGAGCGCAGAGGCTTACCGCGCCGACGACGGAGATCGCCGCCGCCCCGCTGATAAGAATGCGTAGCGCGCGGCTTGCGAACAGAGGGCCGCCGGGCAACACGAGTGCTGCGCCCGCTAAGGCCACGAGGCCGGCAGTCAGAACCGCACTGGTCATGCCTTTGATCCAGCGCCGTGCTTGCAAGCGCGGATCGGCCGGTGGCCGCGGTTGGAAAATCGCCCCGCCGGCCCAGCCAAATACCAGCGCGAGGAGGACCAACAGCGCCACACCCGTGGCTACGATAATGTTTCGATTTGCGGCCAAGGGCAGGAAGTGGAGATTGGACAAGGCCCCAATGTGGGCCAGGGACTGCTGCTCCTCCAGCAAGGCTTCCAGTCCCAGATTTACTGGCGCGTGGCCGATGATTGGCATCCCGGCACTGCGTGCGGCGACATTCAGAGCGTGATAGCTAGCCCGGTCTAGGCCGCGCGTCGTCGTTTGAAAGCGGCCGGAAGGGTCCATAACCTCGCGGAACTTGACGAGATCGTAGCCGGCCCGGGCCTGTGTTTGGACTTCTCGACGCACCGCATCCGGATCGTTGACTAGCGGTTCGTTCACGAAGCGGCCGGCCGTGTAGATTGTCGGCCCTAGAATCGTCCCAGCTTCGACCTGTCTCCGCCAATCCAAAACCTCGGGAGTTCCGCCCATATTGACGACGGTCGTCACGCCATAAGCGAGATAGAGAGGAGCGTCCCCGAAATCCGGGCGCGCCGGGAAAAACGTCGTTCCCGGAAGATGCACATGGGAATCCACCAGGCCGGGTATCAAGTAGCGGCCGCGGCCCTCAATGATCGCCGCCCCGGCAGGCACATCGATCGTTAATGTCGGGCCTATGGCCGCTATGCGGCCCTGTCGCACGAGAACCGTCTGGCCGGGGGCGATACGACCAACGTCCATCAGCAGCACGTTTACGTCGACAAAGGCCGTGACGTTCGTTTGTGCGGCAGCGCTGCCACCGCCGAACAAGAGAATTGCTGCCAGGCCGATCGCCTGCCAGATCCAAGATTGCCATTTCATCATGCCCATCATTCCAGCAGCCTATTCAGGGGCGATTCGGATTTCACTCCCCACGCATCGAGACCGGGTAGGAAAAAGGCCGCCGATGGCCGCCGCCGCTTGTTTTTGCCAGCGCTTCGCCTTGGCGGCTCGACCTTGCTCAACGCCCTGGCAGCCTACACGCGCGGCGTGCCGGCTCCTTCCGGCCTCACAGTGTTGTCAGCGGGGAAAGACGGTTTAGGTCGATAGTCGGCGTTCTATGGCAGCCCTATAGTAGCGCAAACGGCGAGACATATTCGTTATGTTTGTCCGGTGCGGGGCGCCAGTTCTCAAAACATCGCTGAAAACGTTGAGGTTTCACCGTCAGGGGAACCGTCTTTCGACGATTGCTACACAACCCTGCTACACAATCGAGCCAACGATCCGGGCCTAACTGTCGGACAACGCTCACGAAATCGCGCGCGCGACTGCTACACAAACCCACCCCACAATGTTCGAACGCATATCGTCCGAAGGGGTGGTCGCTTCTACTACCGGCGACGAGTGCCG
>NZ_CALCDX010000124.1 GCF_937900395.1 uncultured Caulobacter sp. | reverse complement strand
AAAGCGCCGTCATGTCGATGTTGTCCGGATTGTCAAACCACGCTCGCGAACGAAGGGTGCGGGAGGAGACGGGGTCGGCGCTCATGACATTCCTTGACGACGCTATGCGCCCGCGCCCTCGGCAAGGCGGGCCGGAAGCGGGGGCGGATTTGTATTATAATATTTGTCTGACTATCGTCGCTTCCCAAGTCCGTCAATGATCGCGAGCGATGTTCGGCCAAGACATCGACCCGAATGGCCGGATGCCGCAAACGAGGTTTGACAGGATCGGCGGCGACGGTATTTGTCAGACTATTATAGGCTAGGAGCGTTCGCCATGGTGTTCAGGTTCGTGCAGTTGAAGACCGGCGACGGCGAACGGCGGCTGGCGGCGGTCGACGACGCGGGCCGCGCCCGGCGCGTCACGGTCGCCGACACGCTCTACGACCTGGCCCAAAACGCCATCGGCGTGAACGCGACCCTGGCCGAGGCGGCGCAGGCGCGCGACCTGGGCGAAGAGATCGACATTCCCGCCGCCCTGGCTGAAGGCCGTGTCCTGGCGCCAATCGACCACCCCGACACCGCCCACCTGCTGCTGACGGGTACGGGCCTCACTCACCTCGGCTCCGCCGAGGGCCGCGACAAGATGCACAAGGCCGCCCAGGCCGGCGAACAGCTGACCGACTCGATGCGGATGTTCTTGATGGGCGTCGAGGGCGGCAAGCCCGCTCCGGGCCAGGAAGGCGTCCAGCCGGAGTGGTTCTACAAGGGCGACGGCCAGCAGCTGGTCGGCCCCGGCCAGCCCCTCACCTCGCCGGCTTTCGCGAAGGATGGCGGCGAGGAGCCTGAGATCGCCGGCGTCTATCTGATCGGTCCCGACGGAACGCCGCACCGCCTGGGCTTCTGCCTCGCCAACGAGTTCTCCGACCACGTGATCGAGCGCGGCAACTACCTGTGGCTGGCCCACTCGAAGTTGCGCCAGGCGGCGCTGGGTCCGGAGCTGCTGACGGGCCCTCTGCCCGAGGACGTCCGCGGCGCCAGCCGCATCCTGCGCGACGGCGCGGTCGCCTGGGAAAAGCCCTTCCTGTCGGGCGAGGCGAACATGTCCCACACGATCGCCAACCTCGAACACCACCACTTCAAGTACGACCTGTTCCGCCGTCCGGGCGACGTGCATGTCCACTTCTTCGGCACCGCGACCCTGTCGTTCTCGGAAGGCTTCCAGACGAAGACCGGCGACGTGTTCGAGATCGAGGCCGCGCCCTTCCTCTACCCGGTGCGCAATTCCCTGGGCCAGGCTGACGAGCGGTCCGTCACGGTGCGCGCGCTGTGACGCCGATCCGCCTGGCGCTCGTCGGCCTGGGCAAGATCGCCCGGGACCAGCACCTGCCCTCCATCGCCGCTGACCCACGCTTTGAGCTGGTCGCCGTCGTCAGCCGCAACGCCGAACTGGACGGCGTCGCCCATTTCATCGACTTGGCGACTCTGCTGGCCAGCGACCTCACGATCGACGCCGTATCGCTCTGCACGCCGCCGCAGCCGCGCCACGCCCTCGCCCACATGGCGCTGGCGGCCGGCAAGCACGTGATGCTGGAAAAGCCCCCGGGCGCGACGCTGAGCGAGGTCGAGGACCTGCGCCAGGCGGCCGTCGCGCGCGGCCTGACGCTTCAAGCCACCTGGCACTCGCGCTACGCCGTTGGGGTCGAGCCGGCGCGCGAATGGCTGGCGGAGCGGACGGTCAAGGCCGTGCGGATCAACTGGAAGGAAGACGTCCGCGTCTGGCATCCCGGCCAGGACTGGATCTGGGAAGCCGGCGGCCTTGGCGTCTTCGACCCGGCGATCAACGCACTGTCGATCGTCACCCGCATCCTGCCCCTGCCGTTCTTCCTGTCGCGCGGGGTTCTGCACGTTCCCCAGAACCGGCAGTCGCCGATCCAGGCGGAGCTGGACTTCCGCGACGCGGGCGGCGCGGCCATCCGAGCCGAGCTCGACTTCCTGCAGACCGGTCCGCAGAGCTGGGACATCGAGATCGACACGCACGATGGCGCGCTGAAGTTGACCCATGGCGGGGCCAAGCTCTGGATCGACGGCCGGCTGATGCATGAGGGGCCGGATCGCGAGTATCCCGGCCTCTATGACGAATTCGCCCGGCTGATCGCGGACGGCGCCAGCGACGTGGACGTCAGTCCGCTGCGCCACGTGGCCGACGCCTTCCTGCTCAGCGAGCGGGTGGTCGCTCCACCGTTCGTCGAATAGCCGCCGGCGCCAACAGAACAAGACGGAGAGGAAACATGAAGCTCAAGACCATCGCCCTGTGCGGCGCGCTCGCCCTGGCCGCGACATCGACGGCGACGGCCGCAGAACTGTCCCGCCGCCCCTTCGGCCAGACCCCGTCAGGCGAAACCGTCGAGGCCTTCACCCTGACCAACGCCAAGGGCGTCAGCGCCACGGTGATCACCTATGGCGCGACCCTGCAGTCGCTGATCGCCCCGGACAAGGCCGGCAAGAAGGCCGACATTGTACTCGGCTTCAACGACGCGGCCGCCTACGTGAAGAACGCGAGCTACTTCGGCGCGAGCGTCGGCCGCTTCGCCAACCGGATCGGCAAGGGCCGCTTCGAGCTGGACGGCAAGACCTATCAGCTGGCGCTAAACAACAACGGCGTCGCGGCCCTGCACGGCGGCGTGAAGGGCTTCGACAAGGTCGTCTGGAAGGTGCTGGCGACCAAGTCCGGTCCAACCGCCTCGGTGACCCTAGGCTATGTCAGCCCCGACGGGGATCAAGGCTATCCCGGGACCGTGAACGCCACAGCGACCTACGCCCTGGATGAACAGAACCAGCTGACGATCACCTACGGCGCGACGACCGACAAGCCGACGATCGTCAACATGACCAACCACGCCCTATTCAACGTCGCCGGCGAAGGCGCCCCCGAGGGCGCCATGGGCAATGTGCTGACCCTTCCGGCCGAGGGCTACACGCCCGTCGATAACGAGCTGATCCCGACCGGCGCGATCACGCCGGTGGCGGGCACCGCCTTCGACTTCCGCACGCCCACGGCGGTCGGCAAGCGCATCCGCGACGCCAGCGATCCGCAAATCGTCATCGGCAAGGGCTACGACCACAACTTCGTGCTGACCGGCAAGTCGGGCGGCGCCCCGCGCCTGGCGGCGCGACTGGCCGATCCCAAGAGCGGCCGGGTGCTCGAGATCCTGTCCGACCAACCGGGCATCCAGTTCTACGCTGGCAACTTCCTGGACGCTTCCTGGGTCGGCAAGAGCGGCAAGCTCTACCGCCAGGGCGACGGCATCGCGCTGGAGCCGCAGCACTTCCCCGACGCGCCGAACAAGCCGCAGTTCGCCTCGGTGCGCCTCGATCCCGGCCAGACCTATCGCAACGTGATGGTCTTCAAGGTCGACGTCGCCAAATAGGACATAGGGGCCGGCTCAGGGAGCCGGCCCTTCGCCTGAAACGGCGACTAGACGCCCCAGGCCTCCGCGACTCGGACGGTGTCCGTCAGGATCGCGCTATTCAGCGCCATGATCTTCAGCGTCGCCAAATGGAGATCCGGCTCATAGGCGGCGCAGGCGTCGGCCGCGACGAAGACATGATAATCCAGATCGAAGGCGTCGCGCACGGTGGTGTCCACGCAGCATTCGGTCGTCAAGCCGGCGACGACCAAGGTGTCGACGCCCATCTCCCTGAGCCGAGCATTGAGTTCGCCGCCCTGGAAGGCGCTGTAGCGCGTCTTCCTGATCACGAGCTCGCCCTGCGCGGGCTGGGGGCCGTAAAAGCCAGAGCCCGTCGCTCCGGAACGGCAGATTGCCGCCTCGCTGTCAGGGTCGCCGCCCTGCCGACGGATCCGCTCGCGCCAAGCGGGAGAGTCGGTCGCCGGCCCTGTAAAGAGACCCGCGAAAACGACTGGGACAGCCGCCGCCCGGGCGGCGGCCGCCAGACGCTGGGCCGCCTCTACCGCGGGCTGGACGACGGCCATGTCGAAGTAGGTCGCCAGCGCGCCGTCGGGCGAGGCGAAATCGACCTGCATGTCGACGATCAAAACCGCCGTGCGCGTTGGCGCGATCCAGGCCTTGAGGTCGTCGGTCACGAGAACACCGCCCTCAGGCCGGGCAGGATCTCGGCGCCGAACATCGTCAGCCCTTCGACATAGTCGGGAAAGATCATCATCAGGCCGTCCAGCTCGCAAT
>NZ_CALCDX010000123.1 GCF_937900395.1 uncultured Caulobacter sp. | reverse complement strand
GCCGCGCCAGGGCGCGGGTTCAGCGCGCGGACTTCCGCGATCATGTCGCGCAGGTCCTCGTCATCGACGCCGCATACCCGCCGCAGCCCCGCCATGTCGCGCTTGGCCAGCAGCTCAAGGTGGTCGAGCATGGCCGCCATGGCCGGATCGTAGCGGTTCAGGTCCTTCAGCTGCAGGGCTAGGCACTCGCGGACGTCGCGGGCGAAGACCCCGACGGGCTCGAAGCCTTGGAGGACCGTCAGGACCTCCTCGACCATCGCCAGCGGACAGCCCAGCCGCGCGGCCAGCTCGATCACGTCGAGACGCAGGTATCCGCCCTCGTCCACCGCATCGATCAGGATCTCGGCGATGGCGTTGCGGGCCGGCGACAGGGCGGCCTGGACGAGTTGCGCCCGCAGGTGGGCGGAAAGCGTCGGAACATCGACCAGAGCGCTCTCGTAGCCCTCGTCGCCGTCAAAGGATCCGCCGGAGCCCGCGCGCGACCAGTCGATCTGCCCCCCGGCATGCTCGGCCTCCGCGCCGTCGCCGGTGGCGCGCTCGCCGGGTGAGACGTCCTCCATGGGCGCGTCCATTTCACGACTGGCCGCGGTGTCGGCCACTACGTCGAGCTGGGTCAGGCTGGGATCGCGCTCGGCCTCGCCGTCCGAAGCCGGCTCGGCTTCGCCTTCATCACGCTGCAACAGCGGATTGCGCTCGAGTTCGGCCTCGACGAAGGCGTCGAGCTCAATGTTCGACAGCTGCAGCAGCTTGATCGCTTGCTGCAGCTGGGGGGTGATGACGAGGCCCTGGCCTTGCCGGAGCTCAAGTCTGTGGCTGAGCGCCAATGCGCCCTCCTGACGAACGAACCAATCTCGACCGTCATTGAAGGGCTGGTTTGGTTAACGGCTTGCGAACGCCTGCAAATATCGGGCCGGTGCGACCTTCCGCCTCGGGAAAATATCGTGCCAGCGGCTAAGCCCTTTTAGGAAAAGGACTTTGCGGCGTGTTCAGCGTCCCAGAACGCTCCCGATCGGCCAGAGCGGCCCGCGATCAGGCCCCCAACCTGGGTTCGGAGAAGCTGTCGCCCAGATACACCCGCTTAACTTCCGGGTTGTCGACGATCTCGCGCGGCGAGCCTTCGAACAGCACCTCGCCCGCGTGGATGATCGAGGCGCGGTCGATGATGTCGAGCGTCTCGCGGACGTTGTGATCGGTGATCAGGATGCCGATGCCGCGACTCTTCAGGTAGCCGATCACCTCGCGGATGTCGGCGATCGCCAGGGGGTCGATGCCGGCGAACGGCTCGTCGAGCAGCATGAACGACGGCTCGCTGGCCAAGGCGCGGGCGATTTCAACGCGACGACGCTCACCCCCCGACAGGGCGACCGCGGGCGACTTGCGGATGTGGGTGATGCGCAGCTCTTCCAGGATGCTGGTGACCTGCTCGCGCGCCTTGCGGGCGTCCTTCTGGCGCATCTCGACCACCGCCATGACGTTCTGCTCGACCGTCATGCCGCGGAAGATCGAAGCTTCCTGCGGCAGGTAGCCCACGCCCAGACGGGCGCGCTGGAACATCGGCTGGGCCGTGATGTTCTCGCCGTCCAGATAGATGGCGCCATAGTCGGCGGCGATCAGGCCCGTGATCATGTAGAAGCAGGTCGTCTTGCCAGCGCCGTTCGGGCCCAGCAGGCCCGCGACTTCGCCGCGCTTGAGGCGCAGGGAGACGTTCTTGACGACGGGACGGTCGCCGAACGACTTGCCCACGGAATCGACGAACAGGCCGTCCATGTCGGCGGAGGTCAGGGTCATGAAACGATCCTAGCGCTGGGCCGGCTGGTCGGACGCGGCGGGCGCGTCGTTCTTCTTGCTGTCGTCCTGATAGAACACCGCGCGAACCCGACGCGACGCGCCGCGGCCCTTGGCGCTGGATTCCAGCTTGGCGTCGTTGGTCTTGGTGTTGACCGTCAGGCGGTCGCCCCGCGCCACGTCCTTGCCCTTGGTCAGGATAACGTCGCCGGTCAGGACCGCGATGTTGTCGCTGAACGTATAGACCGCGCGGTCGCCGCGGGCCTTCTGGTTCTCGCTGACGACATAGACGTCGCCTTCGGCCTCCAGACGCTGAGCGTTGCCGCAACCGTTGTCCGAGCCGGCGCGCTTGGCGCTGTACACCGTCACCTGCTGGGCGCGCATCCGCGACCGGTCCTGCAGGATCTCCACGTTGCCGCGGAAGATGGTGATGCACTTGCTGTTGATTGTTTCCTGCTGATCAGCGGACACGTCGATCGGCGCGCTCGAGTCGCCTTGTTGGGCATAGGCCGCGCCGGCGGCTCCAAACCCAGACAGGACCAACGCGGTCGCCGCAGCAGCCGTCCATCGCTTCATCAGAACCATGTCCTCATCCGTCGCGGCCGCCTCAGCGAACCTGCGCCATTTACGTTCTTTACTGCCGTTCTAGCCGCGCGCGAACCCCGCCCCGGAAAACGATGCGGTCGCCCTTGTCATATACGGAGTAGGCGCGCGATTGCACCTGTCCGCTGGGGCCTTCGCCATTGAGCGTGCTCTCGCCGGTGACATCGCCGGTGCGCGTATCGACGAACGATTCCTCCGAGGCGAAGCGATAGCCCGTGCCATCGTCCAGCCGCACGTCGTCCTTCAAGGTCAGGCCAAAATCGTCCTGGCGGTAAACGCCGCTCTTGGCCGTCATGCGCGTGGGGGTCGGCGAGCCCAGATCCAGGGTGAGCGCAGGCTCGTCCAGCATGATTCGCCGGGGGTCCGCGTCGTCGCGGATCGCCGAGCGCGCGGTGATCATGAAGCTGCGACCGTCGGTCGATTGGCCGTAGAAGCGCGGCGTGATCAGCCGGATCTCGGTCTTGGCCTCGACGGGCGGATGGGTAGCGGCCATGTAGGTGCGCCAGCCCACCTGTGAAACAACGACCAGCAGCAGGGCGCCGATCGCGATCGGCAGGACGATGCGCGCCAGCAGAACGCGGCGCGAGCGGCGGCGCCAGCGCGCGAGATCGGCGCTGATCGCTCTTCCGTTCATGACCGCGGCAGGCTGCATCGTCCGTCCGTCAGCTGTGCGCGAAGATGTCGACATCCTCCCAACCGGCCAGATCGAGCGAAGCGCGGTGGGGGAGATAGTCGAAGGCGGCTTGAGCCAAGGCCATGCGACCCTCGCGTTCGAGCATGGTGTTGAGCTTCTCCCGCAGCGCATGCAGATGCAGCACGTCCGAGGCCGCATAGGCGACCTGGTCGGCGCTCAGCGAGGGCGAGCCCCAGTCCGAAGACTGCTGCGCCTTCGACAGCTCGACGCCCAGCAGTTCGCGCGTCACGTCCTTCAGGCCGTGGCGATCGGTATAGGTGCGAGCCAGCTTCGAGGCGATCTTGGTGCAATAGACGGGCGCGGTCACGACTCCCAGATGGAGTTCGAACATGGCGATATCAAAGCGGCCGAAGTGAAAAAGCTTCAGGATGGCCGGATCGGTCAGCAGGGCCTTCAGATTCGGGCAGTCGTAGCCGGGCCGGCTCAGCCGCACGACATGGGCGTCGCCGTCGCCGGACGACAGCTGCACCACGCACAACGGATCGCGCCCTAGGCGCAGACCCATGGTTTCCGAATCGATCGCGACGATGCTCGCGCCCGCGAACACGCCATCGGGCAGGTCGCCCTCGTGAACGAAATTGGCCAAGTCTCAGAAATCTCCGGCGAGAACCGCGCTTACGACGCGTTCAACCACGCGCCCGATATAGGCGCGCGTTACATATACTCACGATGAATGGGATATCTATCTGATGAGGATTTTGGCGCCACCCCCCGCTTCTCTAAAGAAGCTGAACAAGGGGTGGTGCCCAGGAGAGGACTCGAACCTCCACGACCTTTCGGTCACTGGCACCTGAAGCCAGCGCGTCTACCAATTCCGCCACCTGGGCCCGCAGTCGCAACCGGTTAGGTCGCCGCGAGGCCGGGACGTTTAGGGAAAGCGTTCGGCCGCGTCAACAGCGAAAAAACGACAAATCGTGATTTCGTTGCGTCGCCGCGCTCGGTCGTCTAATTCCCGCGTCATCGCATGCGACGAGGAATGAAGATGCAGGGTCTTGTCACGGTGTTCGGCGGCTCCGGTTTCGTGGGCGGCCAGGTCGTGCGGGCGCTCGCCAAGGCGGGCTATCGGGTGCGGGTGGCGGTGCGCCAGCCGAACCTCGCCTATCGCATGCGCATGCTGGGCGATGTCGGCCAGATCGAGGTGGTCCAGGCCAATGTCCGCGTGCCGAACTCGGTGGCCCGCGCGCTGGACGGCGCGGAGGCCTGCGTCAACCTGGTCGGCGTCCTCTGGGAGAGCGGTCGGCAGAAATTCCAGTCGATCCACGCCATGGGCGCGCGCAACGTCGCCGAGGCCGCCGCCAAGGCCGGCGTGAAGCGCCTGGTGCACGTCAGCGCCATCGGCGCCGACATCAACGCCACGGCGAAATACGCCCGCTCGAAGGGTGAAGGCGAGGCCATCGTGCGCGCCGCCTTCCCGGGCGCGACGATCGTGCGCCCCTCGATCGTGTTCGGCCCTGAGGACGCCTTCTTCAACCGTTTCGCCCAGATGGCCGCCCTGGCGCCGGTCATGCCGCTGGTCGGCGGCGACACCAAGTTCCAGCCGGTGTTCGTCGGCGACGTGGCCGCGGTGATCGCCAAGGCCGTCTCCAGCCCCGCCGCGGTCGGCGTGACCTATGAGCTCGGCGGTCCGACCGTCTATACGATGCGCGAGATTCTCGAGCTGATCCTGACCGAGACGGGCCGCAACCGTCCGCTGCTGCCCGTGCCGTGGCCGCTGGCTGGCCTGATCGGATCGCTGGGCGACCTTCAGGCCTCGATCCTGCCGCTGGCCCCGCCGCTGACGACGGATCAAGTCGAGATGCTCAAGAGCGACAACATCGCCGCCCACGGCCTACCCGGTCTGGCCGAGGCCGGCGTGGCCGCGACGGCCGTCGAGGCCGTGGTCCCAACCTATCTCTACCGCTACCGCAAGGGCGGCCAGTACGCGGAGACCCCGGCGGGCGCGTTCTAGCTTTCACTTAGCAGCAAGCATGAAAAGGCGGACGCCCCGTGGCGTCCGCCTTTTTGTTGTCCGCCGCTGATCAGCGCGGAACGTACAGCAGCGCCAGACCGATGACGCCCACGACGATGCGCCAATAGGCGAACGGCGCGAAGCCGTGGCGCGTGATGAAGTTCAGGACCGTCTTGACGACGAAGACCCCCGACACCAGAGCCGCCACGAAACCCAGCCCGATCAGGCCCAGGTCGTTGGTGCTGAGCTGATCGATGTTCTTGTAGAGGTCGTAGGCGAAGGCGCCGGCCATGGTCGGCATGGCCAGGAAGAAGCTGAACTCGGCCGCCGAGCGCTTGTCGCATTTCAACAGCAAGGCGCCGGCGATCGTCGCGCCTGAGCGAGACACGCCGGGCACCAGGGCCAGGCATTGGAAAAGACCGATAATGAAGGCGGTCTTCAACGGATAGTCCGCCACGTCGGTGTAGCGCGGCTCGAATTTCATGCGATCCAGGGCCAACAGGATGAAGCCGCCGATGATCAGGGTCGCGCAGACCAAGGCCGGCGTCTCGTAGAGCACGGTCTTGATGAAGTCGTGCGCGGCGACCCCGACAAACACCGCCGGGAGAAACGCCAGCAGAATGCCGATCACGAACCGACGGGAGCCCGGATCGGTCGGCAGGGTGGTCAGCAATCTCCATAGCCGGCCGAAATAGACGCTCGTGATCGCCAGGATGGCCCCCAGCTGAATCAGCACCTGAAAGGTGTTGCCGGGGCTGTGGAAGCCCAGGAAATGGCCGACCAGCAGCAGGTGGCCGGTGGAGGAAACCGGGATGAATTCGGTCAGACCTTCGATCAGCCCGAGAATAAGTGCGATGAGCCAATCTGGCATGAAGGTCCCCTAGAGCGCTGCCCCTCGGCGTGCGCCAAACATCGTAAACACGGCGTTAATCCACAAAGTAGACCAATTTTCTCGCTGGTTGCGATGCGCTCGCAATAACCGCACCATCACCAAGGATATATTTGTCTATATTTTTTACCAAGACATTCTTATTGCCCTAAAGAGTCCGTAAGACGCCCGCCAGAGCAATTTTTCTCCCGCCAGGGATGACGAGGGAAGTCGCATGGCCGAGCGCATGCTGAAATTCATCACGGTGCCCCGCAAGACGCCCGAAAAGCGCGCGGCCGCCGAGCGTTCCGGCGACTTCCACGAGATCTACGCCGACTTTATCGACGCCAAGGCGGCCGAGCAGGCCTCGCGCTGTTCGCAATGCGGCGTGCCGTTCTGTCAGACTCACTGCCCGCTGCACAACAACATCCCCGACTGGCTGCGGATGACGGCCGAGGGCCGCCTGGAAGAGGCCTACGCCCTGTCGCAGGCGACCAACTCCATGCCAGAGGTCTGCGGCAGGATTTGCCCGCAGGATCGGCTGTGCGAAGGCAACTGCGTCATAGAGCAGTCGGGTCACGGCACCGTGACGATCGGCTCGGTCGAGCGCTACCTGACCGACAAGGCCTGGGAGAACGGCTGGGTGAAGCCGCTCGCAGCCGGTGAAGCGCGCGGCCAATCGGTCGGCGTCATCGGCGCGGGCCCCGCCGGCCTGGCCGCGGCCGAGAAGCTGCGCGAGGCTGGCTATGACGTCACGGTCTATGACCGCCACGACCGCGCCGGCGGCCTGCTGATCTACGGCATCCCGGGCTTCAAGTTGGAGAAGGACGTCGTCGAGCGTCGCACCCAGCGCCTGGCCGACGGCGGCGTGGTCTTCAAGCTGGGCTTCGAGGTGGGCAAGGACGCCACCCTGGAAGAGCTGCGCGCCCAGCACGACGCGGTGCTGATCGCCGTCGGCGTCTACGCCGCGCGCGACCTGACCGTTCCCGGCGCTGGCAGCAAGGGCGTCGTGCCGGCTCTCGACTATCTGATCACCTCCAACCGCCTGTCGCTGGGCGACAGCGTCCCGGCCTACGACTCCGGCGAGCTGAACGCCGAGGGCAAGGACGTCGTCGTGGTGGGCGGCGGCGACACCGCCATGGACTGCGTGCGCACGGCGATCCGCCAGGGCGCGGCCTCGGTCACCTGCCTCTATCGCCGCGACAAGGCCAACATGCCCGGCTCGATGCGCGAAGTGGCCAACGCCGAGGAAGAAGGCGTCACCTTCGAATGGCTGGCCGCCCCGCGCGCCCTGTCGGGCGAGGCCGAGGCCGTCACCGGCGTGCGCGCCATCCGCATGCGCCTGGGCGCGCCGGACGCCTCGGGCCGTCAGAGCCCCGAGGAAATTCCCGGCGGCGACTTCGACCGCCCGGCTCAACTGGTCGTGAAGGCGCTCGGCTTCGAGCCCGAGAACCTGCCCGAGCTGTGGTCGGCGCCGGACCTGAAGGTGACCCGCTGGGGCACCGTGAAGGCCGACGTCCGCAACCAGATGACCAATCTCGACGGCGTGTTCGCCGCCGGCGACATCGTGCGCGGCGCCTCGCTCGTCGTCTGGGCGATCAAGGACGGCCGCGACGCCGCCGACGCCATCCACCGCTACCTGCAGGCCAAGGTCGGCGCCCCCGCGCTGATCGCGGCGGAATAAGAGAGAGGACCCGAAGACCATGACCGCGATGGACCTCTATCTGAAGAACCGCCGGGCCCTGATCGACGGCCACGCCTACGACCCGTCGACCGAACGCGACGCGTGCGGCGTGGGCCTCGTCTGCGCCATCGACGGCCAGCCGCGCCGCGAGGTCGTCGAACTGGCGATCAAGGCCCTGAAGGCCCTCTGGCACCGTGGCGCGGTCGACGCCGACGGCAAGACCGGCGATGGGGCCGGTATCCTGGTCAGCGTCCCGCAGGACTTCTTCGTGGATCAGGTGCGCCGCACCGGCCACGCCCTGCGCCCCGGCCCGATCGCCGTCGGTCAGGTCTTCCTGCCCCGCACCGACCTCGGCGCCCAGGAGCTGTGCCGCACGATCGTCGAGGCCGAGGCCCTGCGCTTCGGCTTCTATATCTATGGCTGGCGCCAGGTGCCGGTGAACACCGCCGTCATCGGCGAGAAGGCCAACGCCACCCGCCCGGAAATCGAGCAGATCATGCTGGCGGCTCCGGCCGGCCTGGACGGCGAAGCGCTGGAGCGCGCCTTGTTCCTGTGCCGCAAGCGCATCGAAAAGCGCGTACACGGCCAGAACGTCACCGATTTCTACATCTGCTCGTTCTCGGCCAAGTCCCTGATCTACAAGGGCATGTTCCTGGCCGAGCACATCGATGAGTTCTATCCCGACCTGAAGGACGAGCGCTTCGCCGCGGCGGTCGCCATCTTCCACCAGCGCTACTCGACCAACACCTTCCCGCAGTGGCGCCTGGCCCAGCCCTTCCGGATGCTCGCCCACAACGGCGAGATCAACACGATCAAGGGCAACATCAATTGGATGAAGTCCCACGAGATCAAGATGGCCGCTCAGGCCTTCGGCGAGTTCGGGGACGACGTGAAGCCGGTGATCCAGCCGGGCGGTTCGGACAGCGCCAACCTCGACAACACCTTCGAGGTGCTGGTGCGCGCCGGTCGTGACGCGCCGATGGCCAAGGCCTTGCTGGTGCCGGAAGCCTCGAACCCGAAGATGAAGGACGCCCACAAGGCGCTCTACTCGTACTGCAACGCCGTGATGGAGCCGTGGGACGGTCCGGCCGCCCTGTGCGCCACCGATGGTCGTTGGGTCGTGGCCGGCAAGGACCGCTCGGGTCTTCGTCCGCTGCGCGTGGCCTATACCGATGACGGCCTGGTGATCATGGGCTCGGAAGCCGGCATGTGCGGCGTCGAGGAAAGCCGCATCACCCGCAAGCTGGCGATCTCGCCGGGGCGAATGATCGCCATCGACCTGGCCGAAGGCCGCCTCTATGGCGAAGACGAGATCATCGACGAACTGGCCGGCCGTCACCCCTACACCGAGTGGTTGGGCAACATGGTCGATCTCGAAAAGGAGATCGGCCCCGGTCCCGAGCCGCGCAAGTACGGCCGCGAGGAGCTGACCCGCCGCCAGGCCGCCGCCGGCTATAGCCTCGAAGACCTGGAAATGATCCTCGCCCCGATGGTCGAGGAGGGCAAGGAAGCCGTCGGCTCGATGGGCGACGACACGCCG
>NZ_CALCDX010000122.1 GCF_937900395.1 uncultured Caulobacter sp. | reverse complement strand
GGACGGTCCGGGGACCGGGTCGCCAGCCCGGCCCGCCCGCCGGGGGCCTCTTTCGAAAGCGGGTTAAAACCCCGCGCGTCGAAGGCTCACCGGATAACGGCTGCGCGGAGCGTTCAGGCTTCGTCGAAACGGTACCCACTATCCAACATCCGGACGAACGTCCGGGCGCTCCGCATCCCCTTCCATGCCTTCAGCGAGCGATCGCGTGAAGCCGATCTCCCATGTTCCCTCCCCCTCGATGGGGGAGGGTAGGGTGGGGGTGAACACGGCGGTCGATGCCGCGCACCGCCGCCAACGCAGCGGTCACCCCCATCCCCGCCCTTCCCCCATCAAGGGGGAAGGGAGAAGGTAAGTGACATAACGCCGCTCTTCCGCCCCCTTGCCGCCGGCCAATCCCCGGCCCACCGTGATCCCGACTCTGGGAGGGGCGAATGAACGAGGACTGGAGCGCCGGCTATGTGGTCGAGACGGGGTACACCTACGGCGCCTATCCGGAGCTGAACCCGGTCCGCTCGGCCTTTCCGCTGCTGCTGAAGGGGTTGCGGCCGCCGAAGATCGAGACGGCCTGCGAGCTGGGCTTCGGCCAGGGCTGTTCGGCGGCGGTCCACGCGGCGACCCAGGCCGACATCGACTGGTGGGGCTGCGACTTCGCGCCGGCCCAGGCGGTGTTCGCCCGCGACCTCGTGGCGGCCAGCGGGGCCAAGGCCCATTTCACCGACGACGCCTTCGACGAGTTCGCCGAGCGGCCGGGCCTGCCGGAGTTCGACTTCGTGGCCCTGCACGGCGTCTGGAGCTGGGTCAACGACGCGGCGCGCGAGAAGATCGTCGCGTTCCTGCGCCGCAAGCTGAAGCCCGGGGGCCTGGTCTACATCTCCTACAACACCCAGCCGGGCTGGGCGATGGCCGGGCCGCTGCGCCACCTGATGAAGCGCCACGCCGAGACGCTGGGCGCGCCCGGCCTGGGTCCCGCCGCCAATCTGGACGCGGCCCTGCTGACCATGCAGCGCTTCTTCGCCGAGGACCCGGTCTATTCGCGGCTCAATCCCGCCGTGATCGACCGGCTGGAGGGCCTGCTGAAGCAGGACCGCGCCTACATGGTCCACGAGTATATGAACCGCGACTGGCATCCGATGTGGTTCGCCGACGTCGAGGCGCGGCTGTCGGGGGCCAAGCTGTCGTTCGCGACCTCGGCCTACATGCCCGACCAGGTCGAGGAGCTGAACGTCTCGCCCGGCATGGCCGGCTTCCTGCGCGAGCTGCCCGACCCGTCGCTGCGCGAGACCTTCCGCGACTTCGCCGTCCAGGCCCAGTTCCGGCGCGACTACTGGCTGCGCGGCCTGTCGCCCCTGGCCGTCGCCGACCAGCGCCGGGCCCTGCGCGATCAGCGCGTGGTGATGGCCCGGCCCGCCGGCCAGCCGCTGGAGAAGGCGCGGGGGACCTTCGCCGAGGTCGCCCTAGGCGGGCCGTTGTACGACGCGATCCTCGAAACCCTGGGCGACGGACAGCCGCGCCCGATCGGCGAGCTGGAGGCCGCCGCGCCCGCGGGGACGGCCTTCGCCCAGCTGACCACGGCCCTGGCCCTGCTGATGGCCCAGGGCGTCGTCGCCTCGGCCCAGGGCGCGGAGAGCGCCGCGCGCGGGGCCGGCACGGCGCGGGCCCTGAACCTGGAGCTGGCGCGGCGGGCGGCCGAGGCGACGAACCTGGGCTTCCTGGCCTCGCCCGTGACCGGCGGCGCGATCACCGTCCAGCGCTTCCACCAGCTGTTCTGGCTGGCGCGCGAGCGGGACGGAGGCGGACCGGCGGAGTGGGCGGCCTTCGCGGCGCGGACCCTGGCCGAGCAGGGCCAAGCCCTCCTGGCCGGCGGCGCGCCCCTGCAGGGCGACGCGGCCCAGGCGGCGCTGCAGGCCCAGGCGGTCGCCTTCGCCGACACTGTGCTGCCGTGGTGGCGGGGCCTCGGTATCGCCTAGAGCATTTTCCGATAAGTGTGAAACGGTTATCGGATCGAAAAATGCTCTAAACTTTTAGAATAGAGCCCTTTCCGATCTGATTGATCCAATCAGATCGGAAAGGGCTCTAGGGCTGGACAGAAGGTCGCAGGGACGACGGCCGCCGGGCCTGCCATCGTCAGGGCGTCTTTCGAGGGATTCGAAAAGGCGCGCGACGGGAGCGACCGGCATGCTGGACGTGGGTGGCGTAGAGCTTGAGTTTCCCTGTCCGCGCTGCGCCGCCGCCGCCCGGGCGACGATCGAGGCGGTGCGGTTCCTGCCGGTCATCGACTGCGCCTGCGGCGAGCGGTTCGGGGTCTGCCTGGAAACCTTCGCCCAGCAGGTCTCCTCCGCCGAGGCCGCGGCCAAGGCGGCGCGCCGGGCCCGGCGACGGGCCTAGCGCCCGGAAGGCCCGCTTCCCCGACGTCAGTCTTGCCGCGCGGCCGGTTTGGGCTCACCGTCAACAGAACAACGATAAGCTGAGGGAGTGAAATCATGACGCCGCCCGACGGCGGCTCGCCCGTGCGCGAGCCTTCCTCCGCTCCGTTCAAGCCGCTGCCGATGAAGGGCCCCGACGTCAGCGTCGAGCGCCGGCCCGACGGCTCGATCGTCATCACCTCGAACCATGCGCCCGGCGAAGGCCCGCGCTCGATCGCCCACCTGTTCGCGCAGAAGGCGTCCGAGCATCCGGAGCGGCCGTACCTGAAGCAGCGCGAGCCGAACCACGGCCCCTGGCGGCAAGTGACCTACGGCGAGGCCTTGCGCCAGGTCGAAGGGATCGGCCAATGGTTGCTGGACCAGGGCCTGACCCCGGCCGACAGCGTCATGATCCTGTCGAGCAACTCGATCGAGCACGCCCTGATGACCCTGGGCGCCTACGCCGCCGGCGTCCCGGCCGCGCCGGTCAGCCCGGCCTACAGCCTGATCTCGACCGACCACGCCAAGCTCAAGCATTGCTTCGAGCGCGTGGCGCCGCGCGTCGTCTTCGCCCAGAGCGGGGCGATGTTCGCCAAGGCGATCGAGACCCTGAAGGCCCTGGATCCGACCCTGCTGATCGTCACCGCCGACGGGGCGGGCGAGGGCGCGATCGCCTACGAGACGGTGGCCGCGACGACGCCGACCCCGGCGCTGAAGGCGGCGCTGGAGGGCGTCGGCCCCGCGACGGTGGCCAAGTACCTGTTCACCTCCGGCTCGACCGGCCTGCCCAAGGCCGTGCCCCAGACCCACGGCATGATGGCCGGGGTCATCGCCGGCCAGGAGGGCCTGCGCGCCGAGGAGCCGGCGACCGACGAGGTCCCCCAGAGCCTGGAGTGGATGCCCTGGAGCCACATCTCGGCCGGCAACATCGGCTTCAACGCCGTGATCTGGGGCGGCGGCACCTTGCACATCGACGAGGGCAAGCCGCTGCCGGGTCTGTTCGAGACGACGATCAAGAACCTCTACGAGGTCTCGCCGGTCGTGTTCGGCTCGGCCCCGATCGCCTTCTCGATGCTGGCCGAGGCGATGGAGAAGGACCCGGCCCTGCGGCGGTCGTTCTTCAAGAACCTGCGCTATATGGGCTATGGCGGCGCGACCCTCTCGAACGACGTCTATGAGCGGATCCAGGCGCTCGCGGTGGCGGAGACCGGCCATCGCATCCCCCTGACCACCATGTACGGCGCGACCGAGACGCAAGGCGTCACCGTCACCCACTGGGTGACCGAGCGGGTCGGCTTGGTCGGGCTGCCCCTGCCGGGCATCCAGCTGAAGCTGGCGCCCAGCGGTTCGAAGTACGAGGTACGCGTCAAGGGGCCGACCGTGGCCGCCGGCTATCACAAGGACCCGGAGAAGACGGCGGCGGCTTTCGACGACGAGGGCTTCTACCGCCTGGGCGACGCGGCGCGGTTCGTCGATCCGGAAGACCCGGCCAAGGGCCTGGTCTTCGACGGCCGGGTGACCGAGGACTTCAAGCTGGACACCGGCACCTGGGTCAGCGTCGGCGTGCTGCGGCCCGACCTCGTCGCCGCCTGCAGCCCCTACATCCACGACGCGGTGATCACCGGCCAGGACAAGCCGTTCATCGGCGCGATGCTGTGGCCCTCGCCGGCGGGTCTGGCGGCGCTGGTCGCCGATCCGGGACCGGGGACGCCCCTGGACAAGCTGGTCGCGATCCTGCGCGAGCGCCTCACGGCCTTCAACGCGGCGGCGGGCGGGTCGTCGCGGCGCGTGGCCCGCTTCACGATCCTGACCGAGCCGCCCTCGATCGACGCCGGCGAGATCACCGACAAGGGCTACGTCAACCAGCGCGCGACGCTGGAGCGCCGCGCCGACCGCGTGGCGGCGCTGTACGAGCGGGAGCCGGGCGAGGGGGTGTTCGCGGTCTGATTTTAGAACCGATTTTCCCGGCGAATGCCGGGACCCAGATCTCAGAGCGTCGAGGTTGATTGGACGAGCGCGGCGCTCATAGAGCCCACTTCAGCATCTTGCCATCTGGGCCCCGGCATTCGCCGGGGAGGTCGGATTATCGGGGTCACCAGCTCGCCTGACCGCGCACCAGCACCGCCGTCTTGTCCGACAGGCCGAACGCCATCAGGCCGGGAGGCTTGGGCGGCGGCGCCTTGGCCAGGGTCGGCCAGCCGTCGTGATACGCCAGCGCCGCCACCTCGACCTGACCGGGGCCGGAGGTCGTGAAGCTGAGCGTGACGCCGTTGGGGTCGGGGGCGTGATAGGTCAGGCTCGACCACTGGCCGGCCTCCATCTTCAAGCTGACCGGACGCCCGTTGAGGCGCGGCTGGCTAAGCGGGCCGCTGGGCTTGAGGCGCAGGGTGACCATCTCGGTCCCGGGCGCCGGGATCAGCCGGACCAGCAGGCGATCCTCGGCGCGGTCGATCGACAGCTGCGGAACCTCGACCGGCGCGGCGCGGGTCTCCGACATCCAGGCAGGCTTCCACCAGAACGGCGCCAGCTTCTGCTGGACGGGCTGGGCGCCGGCGTCGTCGGGCAGGGCGACCTTGGTCCAGGCGTCGAGGCGCGGATGCTCGGCGACGCGCCAGGCCTTGCCGGTCGAGAGGTCGGCGAGGTGCAGGGCGCCGGTGGGGGCGGGGCGGGCGGCGGTTCCCTCCGCCAGGGCGGCGTAGCCGATCAGGCCGCCGCCGGCCAGGACCAGGACGAGGGCCGCTCGCCAGGCCCAGCGGGTGGCGGCGAAGTCGTGGGTCAGCGGCGACAGGGCGGGCGCGGCCAGCATGGCGAACAGGGCCAGTATGGCCGGCTCCTGCAGGCCCAGACCCGCGAAGGTGAAGGCCGCCCAGGCGGTCAATTGAGCCAGCGAGACGATGGCGAGAACGCCGATCACGGCGGTCAGGGCCAGGGCCACGCGCCTGTCTCGCGTCCCGCCGATCCCGATGACCAGGGCCACGCCCAGGGCCGCGATCAGCAGGGGCCAGGTCAGCATCACCGTCGCGCCGGGCGCCAGGACCTGGGCGGCGGTGGCGAGGATGAGCAGCACGACGAGACCGCCGACCCAGCCGCCCAGGGCGTCGGTCCGATGATCCAGGGCCAGCGCCGCCAGCACGGCGGCGGCGATCCCCAGGCCCAGGCCCACCGGATCAAAGCCGCCCGCCAGGCTGCAGGCGCCGCCCAGGACGAGGGCGACGACGCACGGGATGATCCGGCTCGCGCCCCGCGCCATGGCGGTGGCGACGCCCAGCCCCGCGGCGATCGCCAGCAGGCCCGCGCCCCACAGCACGTAGTCGAAGCTGACCAGCAGATCGTAGTAGCGCTGGACGTCCCGGACCATCAGCAGCCGGCCGGCCAGGTGCAGGACGAGGGCGGCCGTCGTCGCCAGCAGCAGCAGGCCCGCCGCGCCGCGGGCGATCTCCCAGCCGCTGGCGGCGCCCAGGCTCAGGGTGCGCCAGCCGGCGAACACCAGCAGCGCGCCGGCAAGGCCCAGCAGCGCCCAGCCGACGAGCGGCGGATAGCTGACCAGGAACTGGCCCAGCACGTCGGAATAGATCGCGTCCGGCGCCGGCGGCGGCAGTTCGCTCGCGTCGGCCAGCGCCCGGATCGTCGGCAGGGTCTGGTCGCCCACGTGCTGCAGGCTACCCATCTCCAGGTGCGCCGGCTTGGCCAGCGGCGTGTGATAGGCCAGCTGGTCGTCGATGAAGGCCAGGTTCAGGCCCGGAAAGCCCTTGCGCACCGCATGGGTGAAGTCGGTGTCGTTGGGCATCTTGGCGTAGACGGCCGAGGCCAGCGAGTTGGCCGAGGGGCCCTTGGCGGCGCGCGCGAAGATGGTCATTAGCGCGCCGTTTTCGGGGCCCGTCTGGAACATCGACGCCCGGCCGGCGTCGCCTCGGGCCTCGAGGTTGACGACCAGGCCGACGCGCCCCGCCAGCGGGTCGCGGGCGAAGAAGGCCTCGGCTCCCAGCAGGCCCGGCTCCTCGGCGTCGGTGAACAGGAAGATGACGTCGCGCTTGGCGGGGCCGCCGGCTTTCAGGGCGCGGGCGATCTCGAGCGCGGCGGCGACGCCGGCCGCGTCATCGGCCGCGCCGGGCGAGTTGGGAACCGAGTCATAGTGGCTCATGATCAGCACGGCGGGCAGGTCGCGCTGGCTTCCGGGCAGCACGCCCGCCAGGTTCTGGACCGAGGCGACGGTCAGGAAGCGCGGGTTGCTGGCGTTGGCGTAGAAACCTTGGTCGGGGCGGACCGAGACCTCCAGGCCCAGTTCGCCCATCCGCGTCAGCAAATGATCGCGGACCTTGGCGATCTGGGCCGACCCCGTGGGATGCGGCGCTTGGGCTATGGCCGTGACATCGGCCATGGCGCGCTGGGCCGAGAAGGCCGTTGGCGGCGCGTTGGCGGGCAGGGGCGCCGGCGTCCGCAGGCTCCAGACGCCCAGCGCCAGGCCGATCACGAGGCAGATCCAGACTCCGAGGAAGCGGATCGTCTTCATGCTGGTCTCCCGGCGTCCATCGATACCCCCGCGCCATGCTGAGGTGATGCGGCGTCGTCCGGAAGACCTGAAATCGGAAAAGTTGAGCCCGGCAAGGAAAAGGGCGACCCGGTCGCCCGGATCGCCCCTCCCTCTTCCGAAAGCCCTCTGAGCCCTTGGCGGCCCGAGGGTTCCCCCTCCCGGTTAGAACCTTGAGCGTAGGGTCACGCCGTAGGTGCGCGGCGCGCCCAGGAACGCGTCGTAGGTGATGGTGTCCAGCGACGGGTTGTAGGTGCTCTGGGTGGCGCTGAGGCCCGAGGAGCCTTGCAGCGGGCCGTTGAAGGCCACCTGCATGTACTTCTCGTTCAGCAGGTTCTGGGCCCAGAGCTCCATGGTCCAGCGCTCGTCCGCCGACCCGATGCCCACGCGGCCGTTCACGACCGTAAAGGCCTTCTGGACCTTCGGCGGGAACAGGTCCGAGCCGGTGTTATAGGACGACGAGTACTTGGCGCCGATGTTGAAGCGGGCCTTCATGTTGTCGCCGACCGGGGTCTCATAGGTCAGCGAGCCCGACGCCGAGTACTTCGGCGCCAGCGACATGCGGCTGCCCGGCAGCAGGGCCAGGGCGTTGCCCGGATCGTTCGGGATCGGCTGGTTGCCATACTTGGTCAGGGCGTAGGTGAAGCCGCTCTGCACGGTCAGGCCGCGGACCGGCGTGAACCACAGGAAGTCGGCGTCGACGCCCTTGGACTTCACCTCCGGAATGGATCGCACCACGAACGAGGTGCCCAGGAAGGTGTTCAGCTGGAAGTCGGTGAACTTCTGATAGAAGCCGCTGATGTTGAACAGGACCGTCCGGTTGAACAGGGTGTTCTTCAGGCCGAGCTCGTAGCTGTCGACGAATTCCGCCGGGAACGAGGTGTCATAGATCGGCGTCACGCCCGCCCCGCCCGACGGCAGGCCATTGGACGACTGGGTGCGGTCGAGGTTGAAACCACCGCCCTTGTAGCCGCGCGCGAAGGACGCGTAGCTGAACACCTCGGGCGAGAAGCGGTAGGACGCCTTGATCGTGCCGCTCCACTCCTTGTCCGTGCGCTCCTGGTGCGTGCCGCGGCCGTTGAACAGCGCGTTCGCCCAGGGCAGGCAGAGATTGCCGATGATCGTGCCCGTGTTCGCCGCGCCGACGATGCTGGCGATCCGGGCTTGGCCGGCGGCCGACAACGCCGTGCCGCAACCGACGCCGCCGTCGGTGTTGGTCTGATAGGTGTCGAGCTTCTTCTTTTCGGCGGTGTAGCGCAGGCCGGCGGTGATCTCGAACGCGTCGGTCACGTGCCAGGTGTCGTTGGTGAACAGCGCGATCGTGGTGGCGCGCTGATCGTAGCGGTCGCGCAGGCCCTGGCCCGCCGCGAAGGACGTGTTGGGCGCGCGGTTCAGCAGCAGGGCGATGAAGTTGGGGACGCCGGCCGGATTGGCGGCGGAGCGCGACAGCAGGCGGCCCAGATACTGTTCGTAGTGGTTGCCGAAATAGAAGTTGGCCCGGTTCTCCAGGCGTTCGTCCGCCAGGAAGGCGCCGACCAGCCAATCGAATTTCTCGCTGCGGCCGGCCAGACGCAGCTCCTGCGTATAGGTGGTGAACTCCGAATAGTTCGAGCCGTCCTTGTTGCGATAGGTGATGTCGGCCGTGCTGAAGTCGGAGTCCTGGCCGTTGTCGGTTCGCCAGTTGCGGATCGCCGAGATGCTGGTCAGAGAGCCGATCGGCAGGTCGATGTCGCCCTGCAGCGACACCCCCTTATCCTCGATCTTGGCCGGCGCGCCGCGGTTCGAATAGGCCACCCGCTCGAACGGGTCGGCCGTCGTCGCCACGGGAGCGGCCTGACCGGAGACCGCCGCCAGGATCGCGGCGGTGGGGCCGGTGCGGATCTGCACCGCGCCGCAGCAGTTCTCGTCGCGACGGCTGTAGTCGGCGATGACGCGGAAGGTCGCGCGGTCGTCCGGGACGAACAGCAGCTGGCCGCGGACGGTGTAGAAGTTCTGGTCGGCGTCCTGGTCGCGCTTGGACGGGCCATTGCCGGTGATCACGTCGTTGTAGCCGTCGCGCTTGCGGGCGGCGACGTAGATGCGGCCGGCCAGCTTGTCCTCGTACAGCGGCCCTGTGACCGAGGCGGCCGCGCCCTTGGCGTCATAGTTGCCGAAGGTCAGCTCGCCGTTGGCGCCGAAGCCGAACTCCGGCTCCTTGGTCATGACGTTGATGACGCCGGCCGAGGTGTTCTTGCCGAACAGGGTGCCCTGCGGGCCTTTCAGCACTTCGATCCGTTCCATCTCGCCAAGGTCGCCGAAGCCGACGCCGTTACGCGGGCGATAGACGCCGTCGATGACGACGCCGACCGAGCTTTCGAGGCCGGGGTTGTCGCCGACCGTGCCGACGCCGCGCACGCGGGCGGTGGTCGAGGCTTCGGAAGACGTGGAGGTCACGGTCAGGCCGGGGGTCAGGATCGTCAGATCCTTGATGTCCTTGACGCCGGTGTCCTGCAGAAGCTTGGCGCCGACGGCGGTGACCACCACCGGCACGTCCTGCAGGTTCTGTTCCCGCTTCTGAGCGGTGACGATAATGCTATCGACGGTTTGAACGTCGCTCGTTTGAGCCTGCGCGGCGCTCGAAGCGCCAAGACCAGCGAGGACGACAGCGGACGCAGTGCCGCAGAGCACCTGGGTGAAGCGCATTTCCTACCTCGGTTCGTTGGCCCGGAGACGCTTGCCCGCCCCCAGGCTTGTTTTTCGTTGCCCCGCTCGAACGATCGTTCGAATGGATGACCAAGGGTTAGGCGCCGCAAGGGTGTTCGGCAAGCAAAATCCCTTGTGACAAAACGGCCTAGCGCATCGTGTTGCCAGGATGTGACAACGTTCGCTGACCGTTGCGTACTTTCGAAGAAGGGTTGCGCGGTGAGCGCGTCGGCCTCATCTGGCGACCATGCCGCTGTCTTCCGCTTACCGTCCCGCCCCGCGCTTCCAGCGCCTGGGCCGCGAATTCGCCGATCCGGTCGAGGCCGCGGACTTCCCGCGGACGATCCTCCGCCATCGGAATGATCGCGCGGCGGCCAGCGTCGGACTGGAAGAGCTGACCGACGCGGACTGGATCGCGCACTTTGGCCGCTTCGCGCCCTTGCCGGACAATCAGCCGGTTCCGCTGGCCATGCGCTATCACGGCCATCAGTTCCGCGTGTACAATCCAGACCTCGGCGACGGCCGCGGCTTCCTGTTCGCCCAGCTGCGCGAGACGGGAAGCGACCGCCTGCTGGACCTGGCCACCAAGGGCTCGGGCCAGACGCCGTGGTCGCGCTCGGGCGACGGCCGGCTGACCCTGAAGGGCGGGGTCCGCGAAGTCCTGGCCGCCAGCCTGCTGGAGGCCCTTGGCGTCCCGACGTCCAGGGCGTTCTCGCTGATCGAGACGGGCGAGGCCCTGACCCGCGGCGACGAGCCCAGCCCGACCCGCTCGGCCGTGCTGACCCGGCTGTCGCACAGCCATATCCGCTTCGGCACGTTCCAGCGCCTGGCCTATTTCGATCGCCGCGACCTGATCTCCGTCCTGATCGACCATGTCGTCGAGAACTATTATCCGCACCTGGCCGATGCGCCGGATCGCCCGGCGGCGCTGATGGAGGCGGTGGTCGCCGCCAGCGCCCGCCTGCTGGCGCGCTGGATGGCGGCCGGCTTCGTTCACGGCGTGCTCAACACCGACAACATGGTCGTCACGGGCGAGAGCTTCGACTACGGCCCTTGGCGCTTCCTGCCGCGCAACGACCCGAACT
>NZ_CALCDX010000121.1 GCF_937900395.1 uncultured Caulobacter sp. | reverse complement strand
GACCTCCTGACCGTCCACGCCGAGCCCCAGGTGATGAAGGCGGCGGTGCAGGCGCGCGGCGCCTCGTCGCTGAAGATCCTGGCGGTCACCGTGCTGACCAGCCTGACCGACGCCGACCTGATCGAGATGGGCTACGCCTTCAGCGCCCGGGACCTCGTGGAGCGCCGCGTGCGCCAGGCGCTCGAGTGCGGCGTCGACGGCATCGTCTCCTCGCCGCACGAGGCCGGTCTCGCCCGCGAGATCGCCAAGACGGCGGGGAAGTCCGACTTCCTGATCGTGACGCCCGGCGTTCGCCCGTTCTGGTCGGCCAAGAACGACCAGGCCCGCGCCGCCACCCCCGAGGCCGCCATCCGCGCCGGCGCCAGCCACCTGGTCTGCGGCCGCCCGATCACGGCGGCGAACGATCCGCGCGAAGCGGCGCTGAAGGTGATCGCGGAGATCGCGGGGGTGTGAACGGCGGACGGCGGCGCAGCGCTCGAACCAGCCCGAACCAGCCGCCGCCGATCATCGCCAGCGCCAAGGCGCCGAACAGCAGACCCGGAGACGGAGGCGCGACCTTGAAGATGGCGGCGAGGCCCGGAACGCCGAAGATCAGGGCCAGCGCGCCGGACGCCGCGGCGGTGATGGTCCAGTAGATCCGGCGATGGGGCGCGAACAGACGGCCGCCCGAAGACGAGGCGTCGGCCAGGGCCAAGGCCAGATTGCCCGCCACCAAGGTCAGGAAGGCCGCGCCGCGCGCCTGGCTCTCCGGCGCATGGCCCAGCGCCCAGACATAGATTCCCAGCACGACGGCCAGGACGCCGGCCCCCTGCATCAGGGCCAGGCTCACCTGGCGAGGTCCGAACAGCGGCTCGTCCCGTCGGCGCGGCGGATGCCGCATGGCGTGCGCGCTAGCGGGCTCGGCTTCGAACACCATGGCGCACACAGGATCGATCAGCAGCTCCAGAAACACCACGTGCATCGGATAGAGCAGCGGCGGCAGGCCCAGAACGATCGGAATGAGGGCCACGCCGGCGATCGGGACGTGGATGGCCGTGACATAGACGAGCGCCTTGCGCAGGTTCGCGAAGATCCGCCGTCCCAGCCGCACCCCGCCCACGATCGAGGCGAAGCTGTCATCCAGGATGACGAGGTCGGCGGCCTCGCGCGCGACGTCGGTTCCCTTCTGGCCCATGGCGATGCCGATATGGGCCGCCTCCAAGGCCGGCGCGTCATTGACGCCGTCGCCGGTCATGGCCACGACCTGACCGTCGGCCTTCAGGGCCTGAACGATCCGCAGCTTCTGGTCCGGCGTGATGCGGGCGAAGAGGCGCGTGTGGCGCAGGCGCGCGGCCAAGGCCGCGTCGTCCAGCGCGGCAATCTCGGGGCCGATCAGCACCCCGCCCGAAGCGTCCAGTCCGGCGGTCTCGGCGACCGCCAGGGCGGTGGCCGGATGATCGCCCGTGATCATGACCACGGATATGCCCGCCGCTTGAGCCTCCTTCAGGGCCGCCGGAACGTCCTCGCGCACGGGGTCCAGGAAGCCGACCAACCCTTCGAACGTGAAGCGCATGTCCTCTGGAACGTCGGGCAGCGGCCCCGCCGTCATGCCGGACGCCACGCCGAGAACGCGCAGCCCCTGGCGGGCGAACCGCTCCACGACGGGGACCAGGTCGCCGATCTCGGCTTCCGGCAATCGGCATAGCCGGAAGATCGCCTCGGGGGCGCCCTTGGCGGCGACGCGCCACGGGCCGTCGGGCTGGCGCCAGGCCTGGACCATGGCCATGCGCTCGGGCCGCAAAGGCCAGGTCCGTTCGGGCGCCTCTGGCGTCTCGGGCTCTGGGCCGTCCAGCAGCGCCCGCACGGCCTTGTCCATCGGATCGACGGGACGAACCGCGCAGGCCAGGCCGGCCACGCCCAGGCAATGACGGGCCGGACCGGATAGAGGGGTGTCGGCGCTGACCGCCCAATCCTCGTTCGGCGTCCAGACCCGCGCCACGCGCATCCGGTTCTCGGTCAAGGTGCCGGTCTTGTCGACGCACAGGAACGACGCGCCGCCCAACGCCTCGATCACCGCGCTGCGTCGCACCAGCACCTTCCGCCGCGCCAGACGTCCGGCGCCCAGCGCCAGGAAGACGGCCAGCACCATTGGGAATTCCTCGGGGATCAGCGCGATCGCGACGGTGACGCCCGCCAGGACGCCGCCGATCCAGTCCCCGCGCAGCAGGCCATAGGCGACGGCCACGACCGCGCAGAAAGCAATGGCCATCGCGCCCAGCAGCGTCACCAGTCGCCCGGCGGTCTTTTGCAGCGGCGTCGGCTGATGAACGATCGCGGCCAGCGAGACCCCGATGCGGCCCAGCGCCGTCTGCGCGCCCGTTCTTTCGACCTGGGCCACGGCCTGGCCGCGCACCACCAAGGCGCCCGAGAAAAGATAGGGCCCGGCCTCGGCGCCAGGCTGGGCGTCGGCGTCGATCGCCTCCCCGTCGATCAGGGCGCGCTTGGAAACCGGGGCGGACTCGCCGGTCAGGGCCGACTCATCGACGCTCAGCACGTCGCCGCCGACCAGCACGCCGTCGGCCGGCAGCCGCTCGCCCTCGCCGACCAGGATGATGTCGCCCGGAACGAGATCCCGCGCCGCCAGCCGCACCTCGACCCCGTCGCGCACCGCCCGCGCATAGGGCTGGGACAGATCGCGCAGGGCCGATAGCGCCCGCTCGCTGCGCGCCTCCTGCAGCACCACCAGTCCGATGGTCGCCACGGCGCCCGCCATCAGGAACAGGCCCTCGCCCAGGTCCCCCAGCACCAGATAGAGACCGGCGGCCCCGATCAGCAGCAGGAACATCGGCTCCCGCAAGGTGTCGACGAGGATCTGGGCCAGGCCCCGCCCAGCGACGCGCGGCAGGGCGTTGGCGCCAAACTCGGCGAGACGTCGGTCCGCCTCGGCCGCCGTCAATCCTGTGAAGCCATCGCGCGCCATGAGTCTGTCCGATCCGCCAGTCGCCGCCGACTCTGGATTTCAGACCAAGACAAGATCAATCGCCGCGATCCGGGTCTGGAGTGTCGCGCGGGAGCGTCGGCCGCGTCCAGCGCCTTCGCGTGAGAGCCGGACGAGCGCCTAGAAGTCGACCGCCACACCCTTCTTTTCCCAGTCGCCGAAGCGAGTCGGCTCGGGGCCTTCGCGACCGCCCTGTTCGGGCGGGAGCGACAACGCTTCCTCGGCCGCGCGGCGGGCGGCGGCTTCCTCGAGGGCGCGGCGGGCGGCGGGGCTCAAAGCCTTGCCGGGCGCGGCTCCGGGAACTTCGGGAGCATCGGAAGGAGCGGCGGGAAGATCAGACATGACAAAGGTTTAACATCATGACGGTTGAAGCCGCCAGTCACATGCTGTTCAACCCCGGCCCCAAGATAACGACGTTCGAATACCGAGGTAATTAGAGATGAGCCGCAGCCGCTGGCCGCACGCGTTCTTCGCGTCGGCCGCCTTCTACGCCATGGTCGGGGTCAGCTGGGGCCTGGCCATGGGGATGACCAAGAACCACGCCACCTACTCGGCCCACGCGCACCTCAATCTGCTGGGCTGGCTGAGCCTGGCGATGATGGGGACCTTCTACGCCACCCTTGGGCAGGATGTGTCGAACAAGGTCAAGGCGGCGAACTTCGTCATCTCGAACCTCGGCGTGCTGCTGATGATCCCGGGCCTGTTCATGTATCTGGGCCAGGCGGGCCCCTCGGCGGTGTTCGAGCCGATGATCGCGGCGGGCTCGCTGCTGGTCGTGCTGGGCTTCTTCGTGTTCGGCGTCACGGCGATCCGGGGCCTGTTCCACGTCCTGGCGAAGACCGCCTAGGGTCCAGCCGCGTCGAATCCGCTTGCGCTCGGGCGCGCCTCTTGGCACGGCGAGGCGGTGACTCAAGAACTGAACGACGGCCTCCCCGCCCGGGAGGCCGCCCTGACCCTGATCGACGCGGCCCTGTCGCGGCGCGGCGGCCTCGACGAAGCCGCCTCGGCCAACGGTTTCCGCTTCCTCGAACCGCGCGAGCGGGCCTTCGCCCGCGCCCTGGCCATGGCGGTGCTCCGCCACCTCGGCCCCATCGACCGCGCCCTGGCCGCCCGCCTGCAGAAGGCCCCGCCAGACCGGGTCATGCACCTGCTGCGCCTCGGCGCGGCCCAGGCCTTCCACCTGGAGGTCCCGGCCTTCGCCGCCGTCGCGACCTCGGTCGAGCTGGCCGGCGCCAACAAGGCCAGCCGCCCGTTCAAGGGCCTGGTCAACGCCGTGCTGCGCGGCCTGCTGCGCGACGCCCCGCCCAGCAACGACCCGACCCTGCTGGCCCCGCCCTGGCTGTATTCGCGCTGGGTCGCCGCGTTCGGCGAGGCCACGGCCCGCCAGATCGCCGCCCAGATCGCCTTGGAGCCCGCCACCGACCTGTCCCTCAAGCCCGGCGCCGACGCGGCCGCCCTGGCTGAGGCCCTCGAAGGCGAGATCCTGCCCGGCGGCTCCCTGCGCCTGCGCCGCAAGGGCGACGTCGCCGCCTGGCCGGGCTTCGAGGATGGAAGCTGGTGGGTGCAGGACGCCGCCGCCGCCGTCCCCGCCCGCCTGCTGGACGTCAAGGCCGGCGAGGCCGTGCTCGACCTCTGCGCCGCGCCCGGCGGCAAGACCCTGCAACTGGCGGCCGCCGGGGCGAGCGTGGTCGCCCTCGACCGCTCGGCCGCGCGCCTCAAGCGCCTGGAGGAGAACCTGGTCCGCACCGGGCTCCAAGCCGAGGTCGTGGCCGCCGACGGCGCGACGTGGGAGGACACGCGGACCTTCGACGCCATCCTGCTGGACGCCCCCTGCAGCGCCACCGGCACCTTCCGTCGCCATCCGGACGTGCTGTGGGCCGCCCGCCCCGGCGACGTCGCCAGCCTCGCGGGGGTCCAGGCTCGCATCCTGGACAGCGCCGCGGGCCGCCTCAAGCCCGGCGGGCGCCTCGTCTACTGCGTCTGCTCGCTGGAGCCCGAAGAAGGCGAGGCCCAGGTCGAGGCCTTCCTCGCCCGCCGCCCCGACATGGCCCTGGACCCGATCCAGCCCGGCGAAGGCGGCGCGCCGGGGGCCAGCCTGACCGCGCGCGGCACGCTGCGCCTGCTGCCGCACCAGCTTGACGGCGGCCAGGACGGCTTCTTCGCCGCGCGGTTCCGCAAGACAAGCTGAGCCAGCGACCAAGCCACCCCATTTCTACGCTTAACGAGTCCCGTCCGGGATGACAGAGCGACTCGGTCCCGCTATCCCAGGGGTCATGACCGCGCCGCTCATCGCCCCGTCGATCCTCGCCTCCGACTTCGCCCGCCTGGGCGAGGAGGTCGCCGCCATCGAGGCGGCCGGCGCCGACTGGGTCCACGCCGACGTGATGGACGGCCACTTCGTGCCCAACATCACGCTCGGCCCCGACATCGTCAAAGCCATCCGGCCGCACGCCAAGATCCCGTTCGACGTGCACCTGATGATCAGCCCGGCCGACCCGTATCTTGAGGCCTTCCGCGCCGCCGGGGCCGACCTGATCAGCATCCACCCCGAGGCCGGCCCGCACCTGCACCGCTCGCTGAAGCGGATTCGCGAGCTGGGCGCCAAGGCCGGCGTCGTCTTCAATCCCTCGACCGGCATCGACCACGTCGAGTGGATCCTGGAGGACGTCGACCTGTTGCTGGTCATGTCGGTGAACCCCGGCTTCGGCGGCCAGAGCTTCATTCCGGGCCAGCTGCGCAAGGTGGAGGCCCTGCGCAAGATGGTCGACAAGGCCGGCCTTCCCATCATCATCGAGGTCGACGGCGGCGTCACCCCGGTCACCGCCCCGCAGTGCGTGGCCGCCGGGGCCACCGCCCTCGTCGCCGGCTCGGCGGTGTTCAAGGGCGGGCGCGAGGCCTACGCCGCCAACATCCGCGCGCTGAAGGGCGGCTGATCCCTTGGCTCCAGCCGTCAAGCGTTCCGCCAACGGCTATCGTCCTCCCGCCAGAAAGCGGGCCCGGGTCCTTTGGCGGGCCCTGACGGCCGAGCTGTCCACCCACGTCGAGCGCGAGTGGTACGGCTCGGGCCCGCACCGCCTGATCCTCTCCGGCCGCAAGGTCGAGGCCCTGGCCGCCCATCCGCGCGACCCGCGCCCGACCAACGCCGGCCAGGGCCGCCGCATCCTGGCCGGGACCCTGGCCCTGGACGGCGGCTCCCTGCGGATCGGCGAGGCGGGAGACCCGTTCGACACCGCCAGCCCCACGCGCCGCTTCGCCGTCAGCCTGCACCGCTTCGACTGGCTGCCCGACCTGGTCGCGGCCGGCCCGGACGGCGCGCGCCGGGCCCTGCGCCTGATCGACGACTGGCGGCGGACGTTCGGCAAGTGGAACGCCTTCTCCTGGGGTCCCGAATGCCTGGAGCGGCGGGCCTTCCACCTGGCCTGCGCCGCCCGCTCCCTGGCCGCCGAGGCCAGCGACGCCGAGGCCGCCGACCTGCGCCGCGACCTGGCCCGTCAGGCCCGGCACCTGGCCGAGATCCAGAAGATCCCCGCCCGCGCCCTGGAGCGCGCGGTCGCCGTGACGATCGCCGGCTGCGTCCTGGCCGGCAAGCCGGGCGAGGCCCTGATCGACAAGGGCCTCAAGGCCCTGTCTCGCCACATCGACCGCATCGTCCTGCCCGACGGCGGCCACGCCACCCGCTCGCCCGAGGCCGGGGTCGAGCTCCTGTTCGACCTGCTGACCCTCGACGACGCCCTGCGCCAGCGCGGCAAGCCGACGCCCGAGGCGGCCGCCCGCGCCATCGACCGCTTGTCGACCGCCACCCGCTTCTTCACCCTCGGCGACGGCGGCCTGGCGGCCTTCCACGGCGGCGAGACGGTCGGCCCCACGCGCATCGCCGCGGCCCTGGCCCATGACGACAGCGGCCCGCGCCCGCTGATGAGCGCCCCGCACAGCGGCTACCAGAAGATGGTCGGCGGCTCTCTGGAGCTGATCGCCGACTGCGGCCCGCCCGCCGCCGGCTTCCTGTCGATCGCCGCCTGCGCCCAGCCGGCCGCCATCGAGATCCTGTGCGCCAAGGACCGGCTGATCACCAGCTGCGGCTGGAGCCCCGAGGCCGCCGGCGCCCACGCCTTCCGTCTGTCCGACGCGGCCTCGACCGTCTCGGTCGGCGACGGCTCGGCCGGCCGCCCGCTCTCCGGCTTCCGCGCCAAGGCCCTGGGGCCCTGGCTGGTCGACGGCGCGACCCAGGTCTCGGCCGAGCGCCACGACGATGTCGGCGGGGTGTGGCTGGACATCGTCCACGACGGCTGGCGCCATGTCGGCCTGACCCACACCCGCCGCCTGTTCCTCGACGCGGTCGCCGACGAGCTGCGCGGCGAGGACAGCCTAACGCCGATGGCCGCCCTCGACCTGGACGCCGCGTCAGGCCCGCGCCGCTACCTGCCGTTCGCCGTGCGCTTCCACCTGCACCCCGAGGCCCGCGCCTCGATCGCCCGCGACGGCAAGAGCGTGCTGATCCGGGGGCCCAACAACATCGGCTGGTGGCTGAGGAACGACGCGGTGGACGTCGAGATCGCCCCCTCGGCCCACTTCGACCACGGCCTGGCGAGGAAGGCCGGCCAGGTGGTGCTCAAGAGCCAAGTCCGCCCGGAGGTCGGGGCGAAGATCCGGTGGAAGCTGACGCGGGCGGAGGGGTAGCGCCGTGGGCTTCACCCGTCGTCCGCCGATCGACCCCGGCCGCGCGCGCCAGGCGCCGGAATATACCGACGCGGAAATCGCCGAGGTCATCGCCGCCTTGAGGGCGGAGGCGCCGGACCTGCTGGCCGTGCTGGAGCGCGAGGCGAGGGCGCCCGGCAGCGTGGCGGCGGCGGACTATGACGACGTCTATGACCGGATGCTGACGTACCTGTTCGAGCACGGGTACGTGCACACCCATATCGAGATGGCGATGGTGTTTCGGGGTGTGGTGGGGAGGGTTGGGCTAGAAGGACAAGAAGATTAGATTAGATAGAGTTAGAAAATGCCCCAGAAGAAAGAGTCAGACTTCTGCATTCGGCTGCTTAAAGCGACCCACGGCACCGACTAAACGATCGTACTCAGATATCGGACCGAATCCTGCCGCGTTCTTTTGGCTGACCTCAAATGTAATTTCTGCAAACGGATTATCGTTGTTCCGATTGAATTCTTTTGTAACCTCAGACCTACTCATTGATGAAAAATTCCTAAACGCTTCATACGATTCTTTTTGAGATATACTCCTCCCGTCATAGCGGCGATAACTCCACCGAGGGTACTGCTCTGGAATATAAGCATTGAAGCTTGGAATATTTCGCATGTAAACGCAAAGCATCTCTGAAAGATACGGTAATACCACTTGGCTGGGCGAGGAGAGCGCCACACAGGTCTGCATGATATCGGTAAATTCCAATGCATCTCTGGCAGTGAGTTTGTGACTCTCCATAATAAGTGCGCATATTTCCGCTGGGTCGTCTACCCGATTCCCGGACACTTCAAATAACGGCCAATATACAAAATCGCTCTCCTTGAGCCCGGCTGAAGAGAAGTATGATTTCAGAACGGGACGAAGGCTTGCGGAGGCTAAAGAATAACGACGATTGAAAAATCTCCTCAGATATGAGGCCCCATCGAAATTTGCACCATACGCCCCAGTTATTGAATGGGCGAGCTGATCTCCATGAAGGCCAAATATAAAAACCAAGCCCGGCACATCAAATAAATGCTTTACCTCCTCAAGGAGCTTTACCGCATAGGTCGGTCTACAGCGATCCAATTCATCTATAATGATGATTATCGGTGCCTGAAGCTGTTGCAGAGGCAGAAGCTCAACCACTGCAGCTAAGCTATTTTTCATCTCCTCTATAGCGGCTTGGCCAGCTTCGAACTCTTCCACTCTCGCTCGCATTGTGCGGGCAACACCGATCGAAGATATGATTTGCCCTCCTGCATCGGCTGCATCCTTCGAAGCATCTTTGATCGCGTCTTCTATTGCATCGCCAACCGCCTCTGGCGCGTTTTCGAGAACCTCCGTGAGTCCGTTGACAGCTCCTGCTGTAAGCAGCAATGCAGCGGCTCTTTTCAGAAGACCAACACTCGAAATTTGAGCAACCTTTCCTGCCTTTTCGAGGAATACATCCCAGCGTGACGCGACGCTTGGCTGCACTTTGATAAGAGGATCAAGCGCAGCCTTAAGCGTTGCTGCAACGGCCGTTAGAGGTTCGTCGGAGAGGTCATCTCTCCATGCGTCCACGAATGCCACCGGGTGATTCACCCCCGCCTGGCGCTTGAACCTACTGAGGAAGTACGTTTTCCCCGCGCCATATCCCGCATCGACCGCGACTGTCATCGAACCTGCGCGCTCTCCATTGAGCGAGCGGCTGTAAATGGACTCGATGTAGCCCATGAGCATCGTGGCTTCGCGCTTCCGGTCGAGTAGATCGCCGTCCCAAATATCTTTCAAGTTGAGCTCCGACATTTCTCGATGCCGCTGAAAAACTATCGCGGCACGCCACAATCCTTAGCCGTATTCGACAGTGGAGCAATTGGCGTCGGACATGCGCCTTCGTCGGGCGCACCAAGCCTTACATCTCTCGAAGGCTGGAGCGTGCTGGGCTGACCGGGTTGGTCAAGGACCGGCCTCCGGCCGGCCGCGCCGCGGCGACGCGAAGCGTCGTCCTTGAGCAACCCGGGCAGCCCAGCGATCGTCTCGCCGTGAGATGTAAGGATGGCTCCCGCCCGGTGGGCGGTCACTCCCACGAATCCAATAACCTCCGTCATTCCCGCCCTTGTGGCGGGAACCCCTCTTTACGCCGCAGGTGCGGGAGGGGCGGACTGCTTGGCAGTCCGCTTGCGTCTCACGTGGCAGCTGAACCAGGGGTTCCCGCCACAAGGGCGGGAATGACGGGGGATTTTTGAGCCAAGGGCTCGGCCGACCCCTACCTCACCACCACCGCCAGGCTGGCGATGCCCGCGCCCAGGAGCGCGCCGGCGGCGAGCGCGGCGAACAGCAGGCGGTGGTGACGCGGCGGACCGGTGACAGCGTGGTGGCTGCGCAGGGCGGCGTAGAGGGTGGCCACGGCGGTCAGGGGCGCGATGGCGGCGGCGGCGGCGGCGAAGCGGGCCTCCGCGTGCTGGTCGGCCAGCAGGGCGGTCATGACGACCATGGCGACGCCATAGCCGAGGCACAGGACCAGCAGGCCAGAAAGGGCCCGGCGGCCACGCCGATGCGAGCTCACCTTCATCAGGACCATCCCGACCGAGCCTGGAGCAAGCTAGACCTTAAGTCGAAAGCTCAGAGTTGTATAGCCGGGGCGTTCGCCTCACATCAGCCGCCAGGCCGTGACCAGGCCGGCGACGAAGGCGACGGCGCTGATCAGGGCCAAGATCAACAGCAGGCGGCGACGGCCGGGGGTCAAGCCCAGGGTGGCGTGACGATCGGCCAGCCGCATCAGGGCCACGAAGCCGGCCGAGGCGGCGGCGAACGCGGCGATCACCGGCGCCAGGAGCTTCCATTGCCCCTCGCGATACAGCAGCACCGCCACCACCAGGATCGCGCCCATCCCGGCCGCGTACAGGACGACCAGGGCCCGGCGCATCCGGGAGACGGCGTGAACGGTCATGGCGATCACCGGGTGAGCTACAGTGACGCTAAGGTAACGATGTTATCTTGAGTCGCAAAGGCGGGGGGCATTCCGAGTTCCTCCCCCGCGATGCGGGGGAGGTGGCCCAGAGGGCCGGAGGGGGCTAGCTCGG
>NZ_CALCDX010000120.1 GCF_937900395.1 uncultured Caulobacter sp. | reverse complement strand
GTCCTTCGTCCTACAACGGTGGAACTGTCACTGCCACAAGCGAATCCACGGTCTACACCATGACAATGGCTGACCCCGGCTTTCCCTACCGACTGCTGGTGACCGGCACAGTGGACGTGCTCACCAACACCAATGGTGAGCACCCCATCATCCGCGTGCGCGAGGACTCCACCACCGGAACCATCGTCGCTATGGCAAACGGCAGTCCTGAGTCTTATTGTCATTCAACAGCTAACATCGTTCCGTTCTTCGGCGGAATCGCTTCCATCCCACCAGCTTTCGATACTGTTGGGCAGGGCTTCACGGGATACGGTGTTGCGCCGTCGAAATACTATGGTGGCATCACCTCGTTCTCTGCTACCCATGTCTGTGCGGCCAACAGCTACCTGATCGTGGATGCCACGGCTCTGGGCGGTCACACCATGACCGGCGTGAACTATCGGGGCAATCCCATGACCTTGCTGGCCTCTGTAGCTCTCAATAACAACCCGGCTTCCGGATCGCTGTATCGGTATGGCATGAAGGTGACCACAGCCGGGACCGGCCAGGTTACTGGTGGTCTGACGGCCAATGCCTGGTTGTCGATGCAGTCGATCTCTTACACCAATGTGCAGAGTGTCGATGCGAGTCTGAGCACCTACGGATTCGGAACTGGAGATCATATCTCCCAGAGTGGAACGTGTGGCCCAGGACAAATGCTTTTGCAGTCTTTCGGTGCTGACGGCTGTCATGCTCCGCTGTGGGTGGCATCTGGTGGCACTGAGCGCATTAGCATGGGTCATCCTACTGGCTCAGACTACATCGATCTGCTGTCTGTCAGTGAGTCAAGTGTCTCAACAACTTTCAGGATGGATGCCAGCTACATTGCGAATTGTGCTGGGATATCTACACGTATCGTCGGTATCGCCGGTAGCTTCCCGCAGGAAGCAAGAACGGGCAATACCACCCTGTACGTGACCGTGGCCCGAAGCGGAAATTTTTCCACGGTGTCGGCTACGAACATCGAGCCGAACCTTACCGTCATGGCGATTCCGGCGTAAGGGGGAATGATGAGTCTAGACTTCACTCCCGTCGAGATTGACTTCGCGGAAATCCGGCACGAAAGTTGGGAAACTGGAGGATCTTTCAGTGCCTTCGACAAGGCCAGCCACGCGCCGCTGGCGCCGCACAAGCTGGACCACACGCTGGCCTTCATGTTCGAGAGCCGCTGGGTGATCCGGCCGACGAAGTTCGCGCTGGAGACTTCGGCGCTTCAGGACGACTATGACGCCTGCTGGTCGGGCTTCCCCAAGGCTCGCTTGCCGTAACAACAACAAGAAGGAAGCGCCAATGAAGCTCGCGTCTCTCAAGGGCGGCCGCGACGGCCGGCTGGTGGTGGTCTCCAACGACCTGGCCTGGTTCACTGACGCCGGCACGGTCGCGCCGACCCTCCAGGCCGCTCTGGACAACTGGGACCATTGCGAGCCGCTGCTGCGCGGGCTGGCCGAGAGCCTCGAGCACGGCGCCGTGCCGCGCGAGCGCTTCCACGAGCACGATGCGGCCAGCCCGCTGCCGCGCGCCTATCAGTGGGTGGATGGCTCGGCCTATGTGAACCACGTGCAGCTGGTGCGGAAGGCACGCGGGGCCGAGATGCCCGAGAGCTTCTGGACCGATCCGCTGATGTACCAGGGCGCATCCGACGGCTTCCTCAATCCGCGCGATCCGATCCCGCTGGCCGACGCCAGCTGGGGCTGCGACCTGGAAGGCGAGGTGGCGGTGATCACCGGCGACGTGCCCCTGGGCGCCAGCCGCGAGGAGGCCCTGGCCGCCATTCGTCTGGTCATGCTCTGCAACGATGTCAGCCTGCGCAACCTGATCCCCGGCGAGCTCGCCAAGGGCTTCGGCTTCGTTCAGTCCAAGCCCGCCAGCGCCTTCTCGCCGGTGGCGGTCACGCCCAGCGCCCTGGGCGAGGCCTGGAAGGACGGCAAGCTGCACGGCGCCCTGCTGGTTGAACTGGACGGCAAGGACTTCGGTCGCGCCGACGCCGGCGTCGACATGACCTTCGACTTCGGGACCCTCGTGGCCCACGCGGCCAAGACGCGGCCGCTCTGCGCCGGCACGATCGTCGGCTCGGGCACGGTCAGCAACCGCGACGCCGACGGCGGTCCTGGCAAGCCGATCAGCGAAGGCGGCCTTGGCTATTCGTGCCTGGCCGAGCTGCGCACGGTCGAGACCATCCGACATGGCGCGCCCAAGACGCCGTTCCTGCTGGGCGGCGACACGATCCGCATCGAGATGAAGGACGCCAAGGGCCACTCGATCTTTGGCGCCATCGAGCAGACGGTCGAGCGGATTTGACCGACGAGAACGCGGCGGCGGGCCGTGTCTGGGCGACGCCGGCCGGGGTCAATCTGGGCCCGCTGGACCTGATCCGGGACGGCGGCGCGCGCAACTATGTCCTTCAGATCGGCGAGGCGCGCTTCCACGGCTTCGTGGTGCGCAGGGGCGAGGCGGTGTTCGGCTATGTCGATCGCTGCCCGCACGCCGGCCTGCCGCTGGCGCAGCAGCTCGACCACTACCTGACCCCCGACGGCGGCCTGATCGCCTGTTCGTGGCACGGCGCGGTGTTCACGGTGGAGACGGGCGCCTGCGTCGGCGGACCGTGCGTCGGGGCCAAGCTCGCGCCTTGGCCGGTGGAGACGCGCGAGGGGCGGGTCTTCACCGCCTGACAGGCCAAAAAAGAACGGCCGCCTTCCAGGAGGAGAAGGCGGCCGAGTCATTGGGAGGAAACGCCCCCGAAAGGGCTGAATTCCATATAGCCGTTTGAATCCGTCCCGACAACGTTGTCAGGGAAATTATTTCGCGTGACGATGAAATCGTCTGGCCCGCTCTCCTGGCGCGACGTGGCGTCGCGCCAGGAGGCGAGAACGGACTTACTTCTTCTTCGCCGCCTGGACCTCGATCTCGACCAGCATGCCGTCCTGGACCAGCGAGGTGATCTGGCTGGTGATGCGGGCGGGCTTGTTGGGCTGGGTCGCGGTGCCGAAATAGGTCTTGTAGCCCTCCATCATGCCGGCGAAGTCCATCTTGCCGCCCTTGGCGGGGTCGCCGACCAGCAGGACGCGCATCATCACGACGTCGGCCATGGTCGCGCCTTGGGTCTTCAGGGCGGCCTCGATGCGGCCCAGCACGCCCAGGGTCTGGGTCTTGGTGTCGCCGAACTTGGCCACGCCCGTGGCCTTCTCGTCGATGACCGGCGGGGTCATGCCCGAGACGTAGATGGTGTCGTAGCCTGCCGGCACGGTGACGACGCTGGCGATGGCTGCTTTTGGGTCGCCGCCGCGGACGATGTCTTGGGCATGGGCGGCGCCGGCGAGGGCGCAGAGGCCGGCGGTGAGGGCGATAAGGCGTTTCATGAGTCTCTCCCGTTCAGATGAGGTTAGTGGGCCTGCAGGCCGCGGGCGCTGGCTTGGGCCTTGGCGGCCGCGCGGGCGGCGGCGACGTCGGCCGGCTTGATCCCCGACGCTTTGTTGCTCCACGACGAGCGCACATAGGTCAGGATGGACGCCAGATCGGCGTCTGTCAGGTCGTCCTTGAAGGCGGGCATGCCCGCGCGACCGTTCAGGACCGTGGTGATCACCACCTTGGGCGGACCTTTGACCAGGGCCGCGCCGTCCAGCGGCGGAAAGGCGCCCTTGACGCCCTTGCCGGTGGCTTGGTGGCAGGCTGAGCAGTTGTCCATGAACAGAGACTTGCCGTCGGCGGACGCGATCGCCGGAGCGGCGAGCCCGCCGGCGAGCGCCAAGGCGGCGAGACGATAGGCGAAGGTCATACGTTTCCCCGGTGCTTTCTTACGCTTGCTGGACGCGGGCGTGGATCTTGGCGATCTGCTGCCAAGCCGACTCGATGGCGCCGGCCTGCCAGCCGCCTAGGTAGCTCAGGTGCTCGCCGGCCAGGTAGAGGCGGCCGTCGGGCTCGCAGAGAACCGGATAGGCCTCCTTGCGCCCGGTCGGGCTCCACTCGGCCCAGCCGCCCAGATTGTACTCGGCCAGGTGCCAGCTGAACGAGAAGGCGTTTTCGAAGCTCTCGGCGTATTCGGGGAAGATCTTCTGGCCGGCGGCCACCGCGAAGGCGGCGCGGTCGGCGGGGGTTTTGGCGCTGATCCGGGCCGCCTCGCCGCCGAACGCGTAGTAGCCGAGGAGAACGCCCTTCTGCCCCTGCCAGCCGTACGAGGGCAGGGTGATCGAGTTGATGCCGGGCAGGTCCGTATAGACGTGGCCGCCGTAGATGTGGTGCTTCTCTTCCCAGAAGCGGTTCTTCATCTGTAGGCCGATCTTGTTGACCGGCGCGTAGGAGACGCCCGCCATCGCGGCCTTGAACGGCGCCGAGGCGTCGAGGTCGATCTGCTTCAGCACGCTGAGCGGGATGGTGCACAGGCAGTAGTCGGCGGTGACCTCGCCGGCCTTGCCATCGGCGCCCTTGAACGAGACGGTCACGCCGCTGGGCGATTGCTTGATCTTCTCGACGACGGTCGAGTAGCGGATCATCGGCCCGACGTGCTTTTCGAAGCCCTTGGCGATCTGATCCATACCGCCGATCGGCTGCAGCATGGTGCGCTGCTGTTCGTAGCCGGTGACCGAGCTGAGGACCCGCCAGGCGTTGCTGTCGAGCACGTCCTTGAAGGCGAACGGCGGCAGCTCCTTGCCCGGCCCCGGATCGACGCCGGCGCCCGGATGAACCGAAAAGCCGCGGCCTTCGGTGCCCTTGTAGGTCAGGTCCGTCTTGGACAGGCGACCTTCGTTGACCAGGTAGGCGATGAACTTCTCGCGATCGAGGCCTGAGAGCGGGGCGTCGAGTTGGCCCTGGCTGGCGGCCTTGGCCACCACCTCGGCCGTATAGCCGCGGATGTCGGCGGCGATCTCGCCCTTGCGCACCGGCTTGCCGGCCAGCGGGCCCGAGGCCTTCTCGAAATAGACGTAGGAGGCGTCGTTGTCGTTGACGAAGCTCTCCAGCTGAACGCCGAACTGCTTGGTGTAGTGCAGGGTCGAGCGGTGGTGGTACGGGATCCGCCACGGGCCGTGGTTGATGTAGTGGCCCTCGTCGAACTCGCAGGTCTGGGTGTTGCCGATCAGGTCGGTGTGCTTGAAGCCCTTGCGCGCGGTCTGGCAGCGGCCGCCCGCGAACGACCGAGCTTCCAGCACTTGCACCTGATAGCCGGCCTTGCTGAGCTCGTAGGCGGCGGTCATGCCCGCCAGGCCCGCGCCCAGGATCACGATCTTGGTGTTCTTGGCGCCGCCGGCCAGCGTGGGCGGCAGCTCGGTGGCCGAGGCTTGGGAGAAGCCCAGGGCTTCCATGCCCGACAGCACCAGCGACATGCCGCCGACCGCGGCCAAGCTTTCGAAGAAACGCCGACGCGTGAGAACGCCACCCGTCGTTACAGCATCCAATCCACTCATCAATCCCCGCCCTTGTCTTGGCCGAACGGCGATCCAGTGTTCGGCGTCGCGCCGGCCGCACTGACCGGAACGGGGCGTATCTCGAAATTCAGGCTTGCGCGGCGCAATCCGTTTTCAGTCGAGACGTGGACTGACGGGTTGGACGCCTGACCATTGGGCGCCTGGGGCCGGCTTTGAGCGATCGCTGGGCGAGGCGGAAAGATCGTCGCGGACTCGCCGAATCCTTGTTTTTCTCACAACCCCTCGCCGTCCCATGAGAGAGTCATGACCTTTCCAGCCCGAGCTCTGCGCCTGCGCCTCGCCCGGCCCGAAGACATGCCGGTCCTGTCGGCTCTGATGGATCGCGCGATCGGCGAACTGCTGCCGGCCTTCCTTCCGCCGGAAGGCGTCAAGGCGTCCTATGAGATGATGGGGCTGGACACCCAGCTAATCGCCGACGGCACCTACTTCGTCGTCGAGGATGGAGACGCGGTCGCCGGCTGCGGCGGTTGGAGCCGCCGGGCCACCTTGTTCGGCGGCGACCATTCGGCGGGGCGCGATGCGGCCCTTCTGGATCCGGCCAAGGACGCGGCGCGGGTGCGGGCGATGTACACTCACCCCGATCACACAAGGAAGGGCGTCGGGCGGATGATCCTCGACGCCTGCGAGGACGCGGCGCGGCGCGAAGGCTTCACGCGCGCCGAGATGGCGGCGACCATGGGCGGCGTCCCGCTGTATCGCGCCTGCGGCTATCACGACATCGAGCCTTTCGAGGCCGAGACCTCATCCGGCTACCGCGTGCCGTTGATCCGGATGGGCAAGGCGCTCTGACCCCCAAGCAAAAGGGGCGGACCTTGCGATCCGCCCCTTCGCATTGAGACGCAGGACGCTCGCTTAGAACGAGAACGTCAGGCGACCGTAGTAGTAGCCGCCGTTGATGCCGTAGGGCGAGAACGACGGGTATTGAGTGACGCAGCCGCCGCCGGAGGCGACGCAGGCGGCTTGATAGGCGGCCGTGAACTTGTCCGGATACTTGTTGAACAGGTTGTTGGCCCCGATCGCGGCGACCACGCCTTTCGGGAACTTGTACGAGAGCTCGGCGTCGGTGATCGCCGTGGCGCTGGCCACGGTGTTCAGCAGAGGCCCGGTGCCCGGATCGGAGAGCGCCTCGGCCTTGCCGTAGAAGGTCTCGGTCACGTTCAGCGACAGCTTGCCGAACGAGTAGAGGCCGTTCAGGCCGACCTTGTACTTCGGCGCGGCCTTCTCGAGCAGCGAGGCGGCGTTGCCGGCGAACAGGACCTGGCCGGTCGGGAAGGCGGTGCTGGTGACGCCCAGGGCGGCCGGAGCGGCCTTGACCTTGGTGATCTTGGTCTTGTTGACGTTGCCGCTCAGCGTCCAGTCGATCCGGCCGTAGGCGCCCAGGTCGGTCGGGTAGGAGATCACCACGTCCAGGCCGCGGGTGCGGGTGTCGAGGCCGTTGGAGAAGATATTGATGCCGGTGCTGGTCACGGTGCTGTCCAGCACGTTGCCGTTGGCGGCGATCGCGGCGTTGACGTTCGGGTTGACGATCACGCCGTTACGCATGCCGTAGACCGAGCTGGAGCCAAAGATCCGGTCCTTGAGCTTGATCTGGTAGGCGTCGATCGTGGCCGTCAGCTTGTCGAACGGGTGGGCCACGACGCCGAGGCTGAAGTTGGTCGACTTCTCCGGCTTCAGCTTGTCGATGCCCAGGAGGCGCGCGGCGCTGGAGTTCGGGGCCAGCTGCACGAAGGCGCTGGTCGGCGAGACGTTGGTGGCCGAATAGAAGGATTCCGCCAGGGTCGGCGCGCGGAAGCCGGTCGAGACCGTGCCGCGCAGGGCGAACATCTGGTTGAAGTCGTAGCGGCTGGTCAGCTTGGCGACCGTGGTGTCGCCAAAGTCGCTGAACTTCTCATAGCGCAGCGCCGCATCGACCTTCCAGGCTTCGACCGGCGTGGCGGCGATGTCGGTATAGACCGCCCAGCTGGTGCGGGCGTGGCCGCCAGCGTCGGTCTTCGAGAAGCCCGGATAGGACTGCGAGCCTTCCTTGTAGGTCGAGGCCGCGTCGCCGGCGCCGATGCGGTAGGTGTCGCGGCGTTGTTCGTAGCCGAAGGCCACGTCCACCGGCGCGGCCAGGCCGACATCGAAGCCGCGACGGACGTCCAGGTTGTTGGTCCACTGGGTGGTGCCCCAGCTGCCGGCGTGGAACGAGGTCGGGGTGAAGCCCTTGGTCGTCAGGGTCGAGGTGTCGGCGTAGAGGCTGGCGTTGGCCGAGTCTTCGACGCGAACCTCGATGGCGTCCTTGCCGTAGGTCGACGACAGGTCGACGTCCCATCCCACGACCTTGCCCGAGAGGCCCAAGGTCAGGGCGTAGTCGTCTTCAATGATCCGTTCGCGGGGGCTGAAGCCCAGCGGGAAGGGCCGGTCGGCCGCGCCCATCTTGCCCTGGATGCGGTTGTAGCGGCGATAGTTCTCGTAGGCCGAGGCGTCCTTGTGGCCGTAGGTGCCGAACGAATAGAGCTCGAAATCGGCGGGCAGTTCGACGCCGGCGTTGAAGGCCACGTTCTGCATCCGATACTCGGCGTCGCCAGAGATCAGGTTCAGGTTGGGATAGCCCGGGATTTTGCTTTCGATCGCGTTGTGGGCGGCCGAATAGCTGGGGCTGGCGGGGTTGAACACCCGCTGGTCGGGCAGGCCGCGGTTCGAGAAGCCGTGGTACTTGGCCTCGACGGTCAGGTTCAGGTAGCTGGTCTCGGTCGGCGCCATGCCGATGTTGACCGAACCGCCGGCCGTCTTGCCGCCGCCGTCGAAGTATTCACCGCCGGTGGCCGAGATCGATCCGCCCGAGGCGTTCTTCTTCAGGATGATGTTGACGACGCCGGCGATGGCGTCGGTGCCGTACTGGGCGGCGGCGCCGTCGGTCAGCACTTCGATGCGGCCGATGCCAGCCATCGGGATGAAGCCGAGGTCGGCGGCGGCGGCGCCTTGGTAGACGCCCGACAGGACCGCGAGGTTGCCGGTGGTGTGACGGCGCTTGCCGTTGACCAGCACCAGGGCCTGGTTGGGCGAAAGGCCGCGCAGGCGGGCCGAAAGGGTCAGGTTGGCCGTGTCGCCGCCGAAGGCCTGGGCGTTGAACGACGGCACCAGATTGGCGAGGCCCAGGCGCAGGTCCACCTGGCCGGTGCGCTCGAGCGTGCTGGTGTCGACGACCTGGACGGGGGCGGGGCTGTCGATGACGCGAAGGCCCGTCTGGCGCGTGCCCGTGACGATGATGGTGTCGACCTCGGTCTGGTCGGGCGGCGTGGCGGCCGCATCGGCGGCGAAGGCGCTGGCAGAGTATCCGATAGTAACCGACAAGGCAGAAATACCCGCCAACAGTGCGGGTTTAAAACGCCGATTCATAAACTACCCCCTCATTCTGTTTATTAAAGCGATTAGATTCCCTTATCCATGGCGATTTTCTCCCGACGATTATGTTTTTTGACGCGGGCACTCAAAAACACCGGCAACTGGCCGATCTATTCATTGGGGGTGGAAGTTTCGGCGTTCGGCAATGAGGGGGCGGTCGGAAAGCGCCATAACCGCGCCGGCGCCCGATGGGCGCCGTTTTGCGCGGCGGTCGATCTCGGATTTTAGGCAGAACGACGTTTTGGTTCGTGGCCGGAAGTCACGCGGAGCGTGTCCGCGGCCGTCCGCTCACGCGCAAAGGCGCATCGGTTCGGCCATTTCGTCGGTCTCTTCGGTCTCGAATAGATCGAAGGCTTCTTCCCACGCGGTGAGGCGGGAATCGCGGAGGTCGGCGTCGTCTGTGATCCGCACGATCTGGTCCTCGCGGTCGTTCCAGACGAGGCCGATGTCGGTGACCCGCTCGGCGTCGCGGCCCAGCAGAAGGAAGATGTCGGCCTTGGCGGCGCGCTCGTGGCTGATCCGGCGCAGGGTGCGTCCGCCGCCCAGGTCGCGGTGGATGTCGGCATAGTCCAGCACGGCCGAGATCATGGCGGCGTTGACGGGGGCGACGGCCCAGGGGGAACAGGCGAAGCGCGACATCAAGGGCTCCTCTCCAATCTCGACGTCTTGAAGATTGTTCGCGCGCTGCGACAGAAACGGTCGTATAAGCTGGCGCCATGCGACACGAGAAAGCCACCCGCCTTCTGGACCTGGCCCGAATGCTGGCCGGATCCGCCGAGGGGCTGACCCTGGACGAGATGGCCCAGGCCTTGGGTGTTGGCCGTCGCACCGCCGAGCGGATGCGCGACGCGGTCTGGACGGCCTTCCCGCAGATGGAGGCGATCGACGATCCGCCGACCAAGCGGTTCCGCATCCCGTCGGGCCTGGACGGCGTGTTCCAGACGCCCACCGCCGAGGAGCTCGCGGCCCTGCGCACGGCCGCTGACAATTACAAAGCGTCCGGCGCCGACGCGCGCGCGGCTTCTCTTTATGCGCTGGAGGCCAAGCTGCTGGCCGCCCTGCGCGGCTCGGCCAGGCGGCGCGTCGCCCCCGACGTCGAGGCCCTGGTCCAGGCCGAGACCATCGCCATCCACGCCGGCCCGCGTCCGTTCGAGGACGAGGCCGTGCTGGCCGCGATCCGCGCCGCCATCAAGGGCCTTCAGGCCCTGTCGTTCCGCTATGAAGGCGGCAGCACGCCGGGGCGCACCCGGGAGGTGACGCCGCTGGGCGTCCTGTTCGGCCGCAGCAACTATCTGGTGGCGATGGAGGGCAAGGGCGGCAAGCCGCGCTCGTGGCGCCTGGACCGGATGAGCGACCTGAAGGTGCTCGACAAGCCCGCGTCGCCGCCCGAGGACTTCTCGCTGCAGGCCTTCGCCGACGAGAGCTTCGGCATCTATCACGACGAGATCCAGGACGTGGTTCTGCGGATCAAGCCGGAGGGGGCGGAGGACGCGCTGCGCTGGCGCTTCCACGCGACGCAACAGGTCGTCCAGGAGGCCGACGGCTCGGTGCGGGTCACCTTCCGCGCTGGGGGCATGCGCGAGTTGGCGTGGCACCTCTTCACCTGGGGCGACAAGATCGAGATCGTCGGCCCCAAGGCCCTCAAGGACAAGATGATCGAGGAGCTTCAGGAAGCTGGCCGCGCGCACGGGGCGTGGTAGGGACGGGGATGAACTACCGTCACGCCTTCCACGCCGGCAACTTCGCCGACCTTCACAAGCATACGATCCTGCTGGCCATGCTGTCGGCCTTGCAGGGGGAGAGCGAAGCTCTGGCGGTCATCGACACCCACGCGGGCGCGGGCGCGTATGACCTCGCCGGCGAGATGGCGCGGCGCTCGGGCGAGGCGCAGGCGGGGATCTTCCGATTGAAGGCGGCCAGCGACGCGCCGGCGGTGTTCGGATCTCTGCTCGCGGCGGTGCTGAAGATCAACAGCGGCCAGGACGGCGATCTCTATCCCGGCTCGCCGCTGCTGATCGCGCGCGCGCTTCGGAAGAATGACCGCTACGCGGGCTGCGAACTGCGCCCCGACGACATGACCTTGCTCAGCAAAACGCTGGCGCCCTACGCCAACGCAAAGGCGTTGCAAGCCGATGGCTTCGCCACCGCCGCCGCACAGGCGGGCCGGGGCGGGCGCGCCTTCGTGGTCATCGACCCACCGTTCGAACGGCCGGACGACTACGCCCGCATCGTCGAGACCACGCGCGCCGTCCTCAAGCGCGCATCGGACGCCGCCCTGGCCATCTGGCTGCCGATCAAGGATCTTGAGACGTTCGACGCTTTCCTGCGGACGATGGAAAGCGTCACGAAGGACCTGCTAGTCGCCGAACTCCGCCTGCGGCCTTTGACGGACCCGATGAAGATGAACGGCAGCGCGATGGTGATGGTCGGCGCGCCCGCCGGCGTCGAGGCGGCGGCCGTTGAAGCCGGCGACTGGATTGCCGCGCGTCTCGGCGAGGCCGGCGGCCGCTCGCGCGTCTGGCGGGCCTGACTTGAGGCTCAGGGCCGCTCCCAGCTTCGCCGAAGCCTTGCCGGTCTGGCTGAAGATCGGCGTGCTGGGCTTTGGCGGGCCGGCCGGCCAAATCGCCCTGCTGCACAAAGAGGTCGTCGAGACCCGCGACTGGGTCGAAGAGGACGAGTTCGCGCGGGCCCTGAGTTTCTGCATGCTCTTGCCCGGACCCGAGGCGCAGCAGCTGGCGACCTGGCTGGGCTGGCGTCTGCACGGCATTCGAGGCGGCGTGGCGGCGGGGCTATTGTTCGTCCTGCCGGGCCTGCTGGTGATGTTGGGGCTGTCGGCGCTCTATGTCGTCCACGGCCGTTCCGACTGGGCCGCGCCGGTGCTCCTCGGCCTGAAGGCGGCGGTGGTCGCGCTGGTGCTGCAGGCGCTGCTGAAGATCGGCAAGAGGGCGGTGAGGGATCGACTGACGGCCTTCGTCTGCGGCGCGGCCTTCGCGCTGCTGGCCTTCACGACCTTGCCGTTCCCGCTGGTGGTGCTGGGCGCTGGCGTGCTGGGCTGGCTGGCGGCCAAGGACGCCGCCGATCCCGGCGCCCTAGCCTCGACGCCGGCGAAGGGGCAGGGGCTCACGGCGCTGGTCTGCCTTGGCCTGTGGTTGGCGCCGATCGGCTTGGCGTGGCTGCTGGCGCCGGGCTCGACCCTGGCCTGGATGGGTCTGGCGTTCGGCGGGCTGGCCGCGATCAGCTTCGGCGGCGCCTATGCGGCCCTGGCCTATCTGGGGCAGGCGGCCGCGGCGTTCGGCTGGCTGACGGCGACCCAGATGCTCGATGGCCTGGGTCTGGCCGAGACCACGCCGGGCCCGTTGATCCTGGTCTTCGTCTTTGTGGGCTTCGTCGGCGCCTTCCAGACCGCGCCGCCTGAGTGGGCCTGGGTCCTGGCGGTGCTGGGCGGCCTGATGGCGGCCTGGACCACCTTCGCGCCGTCGTTCCTCTGGATCTTCGCGGGCGGGCCGCTGTTCGAGCGCTGGGGCCGTCGCCCGCGCCCCGCGCGCGCCCTGGCGCTGATCTCGGCCGCCGCCGTCGGCGTCATCGGCCAACTGGCCCTGTGGTTCGCCATTCACCTGTTGTTCCGTTCTGGTCACACGCTGGAGGCGGGACCCCTGCGGATCCTTCTGCCCGATCCCGCGAGCCTGGACTATGCGGCGCTGGGCCTCGTGGCCCTGGCCTTGGCTCTCGCGAGCCGGCTGCCGATGCTGGCGATGATCGCGGTTCTGATCATCACGGCGGTGCTGCTGAAGGCGATCGGACTGAGTTGACGGAACGTTATTATTTTCGCGCTTGCGAACGTGGTTTCTGTGTTATGCTGCGGCGCACAAAATCGCGGTAGCCGGGAGCGCCCCATGGTTTCCTCGTCCTCCTTCTTTTCTGAGTTCCAAGCCGACAAGATCGAGCCTGAAACCGCGCCTCGCTTCGTGGTGGGCGCGGCCTCGCCGCTGTGGCTGATGTTCGGCGGCGCGGCCGCCGCCGGCGCGGCCTACTGGTGGTGGGCGTCGCGCTGGCGCGAGGCGGTGAACCTCGAAGCCGTGCTGGCCCTGGCGCCGGAACCCGTCGCGCCCGCCGCCGAGTCCGAGGCGATCCTTGAGACCGCCCCCGAACCGGTGGTCGAGGTCGTGACCGAGGCCGTCGAGACGGCGGAGGTATTGCTGGACGCGGTCGAGGACACCGCCGAGACGCTGGCCGAGGCGTCGAGCGCGCTGGTCGAAACGGCCCAGGACGCCACGGTAGACGCGATCGAGGCCGTCGGTGACGCTGTCGCCGAGATCGAAGCGCAAGCCGAACCGCCAGTTCCCGAAGTCCTGGCCGCCGAAGCGCCGCCCGCCGAACCGCTGGTCGATGCGACCCTGGCCGAGGCGGAGGCCGTAACCGAAGCCCTGGTCGCCGCCGGCGACGACCTGACGCGGCTGGTCGGGGTGGGGCCGAAGCTGGCCGCCTCGCTGGCTGAGTTGGGTGTCACCACCTTCAGCCAGATCGCCGCCTGGACGCCTGAGGAACTGGCCGAGATCGACTTGAAGCTGGGCTTGAAGGGACGCGCCGAACGCGACGCCTGGATCGCCCAGGCCAAGCGCTTCGCCGCCAGCGTCGAGAGCGAACCCGCCACGGCCTAGTCCCGACCCGACCGCCGTTCCATCACCAGGATCGGCGATCCCTTGTAGGTGGCGTGGGTCCTCACGCGGAAGCCGACCTTGGTCGCCAGCGCGATCGAGGGCGCGTTCTCCACATTGATGATGCAGGGGATCAACGGCGGCGCCAGGGTCTGGTCGACCCAGGCCAGGCCCGCCTTCACCGCTTCGGTCCCAAAGCCTTGTCCGTGCGACCACGCCGCCAGCACCCAGCCCATCTCGGGCAGGCCATAGAGGCTGGGCTCCAGTTCTCGCCGCAGGTCCGCGAAGCCGACCTCGCCGACATAGCGGCCGGTCGCTGTCTCGCGCACCGCCCAGTAGCCGAAGCCCAGCACTTCCCAGAGCCCGCGGGCGCGCATCAGGCGCGTCCAGCTCTCCTCCTCGGTGAACGGGCGGCCCCCGACGTGGCGCGTGACCAGCGGATCGGCCCACATGGCGCGGCTGTCCTCGAAATCGGCCAGGGTCGGCGGCGACAGGGTCAGACGCGGGGTCTTCAGAGTGGGAGCGGGCATCGGCCGGTAGGGTTTGCGGATCGGATGCGCCGCAAGCTACACGGACGAGCCCTCCAGGAAAGAGCCCATGACCTCACCCGTCGACGCCATCGCCGCCCGCCGCAAGCTGACCAACAAGCTGATCGCCGCCAAGGACGCCGCCCGACTGAAGCCGTTCTTCGATCCGCGCATCACGGTGATCGCCGGCGACGGCTCGCTTCTGATGGGCGCAGAGGACGTCCTGGCGGCTTTCGCGGGCCAGTTCGCCGAGAAAGGTTTCGTGGCCTATGTGCGCACGACCGAGGACATCGCCCTGAACGCCGAGGGAACCCGCGCGGCCGAACGCGGGCGCTGGGTCGGTTCCTGGACGGACGCGCCCGAGCAGTCGGGAACCTATCTGGCGACCTGGAAGAAGATCACTGGCCAGTGGGTGATCGAGAACGAGCTGTTCGTGACGCTGGCGTGACCAACGAGGCTGGACGCGGCCACATGACTCGGAATTAATTTCGCCGCACCGGGCGGCGGCCTTACGCCATCGTCCTCCAAATATGTCCTGGGGAGGAAAAGCCTTGCTCAATCGCCGTCAGATGATGTTCGCCTCGGCCGCCGCGGGCTTCGCCGCGACCGGTGGTCTGCCGTCCCTGGCCTTGGCCCGCGAGGGCGAGGTCGCCAAGCTGAACGCCCTGTTCGACGAGGCCATGGCGCTGCAGTTGCGCCAGTCGCCAGAAACAGCGACCGGTCTTGGCCTCGACACCGGCGACCTCGCTTGGACCAAGGGCCTGCTGTCCGACCGCTCGTTCGCCGCCATCGAGGCGGGCGCCGCCACCACCAGCAAGCAGCTTGCCGCCCTGCGCGCCATCGACCGCCGCGCCCTCAAGGGCATGGACGCGGTGAACTATGACACCGTCGAGTTCATCCTGGCCGTCCAGGACGAGGGCAACAGGAAGTTCACCTACGCCGGCGGCGGCTCCGGCGCGCCCTACGTGCTGAGCCAGCTGACGGGCAGCTATCAGTACATGCCTGACTTCCTCGACACCCAGCACAGCATCGAGACCAAGGCTGACGCCGACGCTTATCTGTCGCGGATGGAAGGCTTCGCGCGGCTGATGGACCAGGAGACGGCGATCGCCAAGCGCGACATCGCCGACGGTGTGATCCCGCCGGACTTCATCATCGACAAGACCCTGATCCAGATGCGGGCCTTCGCGAACACGCCGACCGCCGAGGCGCCGCTGGTCAAGTCGATCGCGCGTCGGACCAAGGACAAGAACATCGCCGGCGACTGGGCCGGCGAGGCGTCGAAGATCTACGAGAACTCCGTCCTGCCGGCGCTTAAGCGGCAGATCGCGCTGATGGAGAGCATTCGTCCCAAGGCTAATCACGACGCGGGCGTGTGGCGCCTGAAGGGCGGAGCAGACTACTACGCGCTGTCGCTGAAGAACTACACGACCTCGACCCTCACGCCGGACGAGATCCACCAGCTGGGCCTCGACATGGTCAAGTCGATCGAGGCCGAGGCCGACAAGCTGTTCAAGAAAATCGGCATGACCCAGGGTACGGTCGGCGACCGCATGCGCAAGCTGGGCGAGGACTTCTATCCGAATACGGATGAGGCCAAGGAACAGCTGATCAAGGACCTGAACGACAAGGCCAAGTGGATCGAAAAGCAGCTGCCGGCCTATTTCGGCCAGCTGCCCAAGGCGCCGCTTGAGATCCGCCGCGTGCCCAAGGCCATCGAGGCGGGCGCGCCGGGCGGCTACTACAACTCGCCCTCGCTGGATGGAAAGCGTCCGGGCATCTACTGGATCAACCTGCGCGACACCAAGGAGCAGGCTAAGTACACCCTGACCACGCTGACGGTGCATGAAGGCGTTCCGGGTCACCACCTGCAGCTGTCCCTGTCCAACGAAGCCAAGGGGCTGCCGATGATCCGCAAGATCGTCGGCTTCTCGGGCTACGCCGAGGGCTGGGCGCTCTATTCCGAGCAGCTGGCCGTCGAGATGGGCATCTACAAGAACGACCCGCGCGGCCAGATCGGCATGCTGCACGACGCCCTGTTCCGCGCCGTGCGCCTGGTCGTCGACACCGGCATGCACCACAAGAAGTGGAGCCGTGAACAGGCCGTGAAGTACATGGCCGAGACCATGGGCGACGAGGAGAGCGGCTCGATCACCGAGATCGAGCGCTATGTCGTGTGGCCGGGCCAGGCCTGCAGCTACATGATCGGCAAGATCGTCTTCCTGCGAGCCCGGGCCAAGGCCCAGAAGGCGCTGGGCAAGAAGTTCGACATCCGCGAGTTCCACGACGCGGCCCTGCTGTCGGGCATGACGCCGCTGACCGTGCTGGAGCAGGTTGTCGACAACTACATCGTCGCCAAGGGCGGTAAGGCCTGAGGACTATAAGCGCCTCCTCGAAAGGGGAGGCGCTCCTCTATCCCCAGCTCTCTGAAGCGCCCGCGCGTCGCGCCATGGCGCGGACGGGCGCGGCGGGGCGCAGGGCGGCGGAGGGCTTTTCGGCGGCCTTGCCGTAGAGCCAGCCCTGGGCGAAGTCGACGCCGGCGTTGCGGACGATGTCCTCGACTTTCGGCGTCTCGACCATTTCGGCCACGGTGCGGATCTTCAGGTCCCGGCACATCTGCACGAGATGGCGGACCATGGCCCCGTCGCGACTGTTGTCGGCCAGCTCGCGGACATAGCGTCCGTCAATCTTCACGATATCCAGGTTCAACTGCTGCAGGTAGGCGAACGAGGCCGAACCGGCGCCGAAGTCGTCAAGGCACACCATCGAGCCCATAGACCGCAGCGCCTGGATGTTCTGATTGGCGTAGGGCAGGTCGTCGATCGCCGAGGTCTCGGTGATCTCGAAGATGAGGCGGCCCTTGACCTCGTCAAAGCGGGCCAGCAGGCGGTCGATATGGTCGACAAAGGTCTCGCTGACGATCGTGCGGCCCGAAATGTTCACCGCCAACCTCAGCTTGCCTTCGTAGTCGTTGGCCAGGCGCTTGATCACCTGTTCCACCACGACCTTGTCGAGCTCCTCGATCAGATCGAACTCCTCGGCCATGCGGATCATGGCGAAGGGGCTGGCGCCATCCTCGAACCGCACCAGAGCCTCGTGGTGATGAGCTTGGCCCGTCGACAGCGCGACCACCGGCTGGAAGGCCAGCTTGAAGCGACGTTGGGTGATGACCGCGCTGAGGGCGCCGGCCTGGGCCAGGGTGCGCTTCACCGAGCGGTTCATGGCGTCGGTGAGGCTGGCGGGCGGCCCCTCTTTCAGGCCGGCGCGCAGGAAGTCGTCCAGCGCGTAGCGGAGAGCTCGCAAGGCCCGGGACGGCGGCGCGGCGTTCTCCAGCGGCACGACGTGGGCCTTGGCCTCCGTGTTCACGATCTGGCTCAGGCGTTTGAGCATGGTCTCGGACTGCTCGTCGCGCGATCGTACGAGCGCGAAGCGATCCTGCGACAGCTGGGTGGCCGCCGAACCGCCATGCGACTCCGCGCGCACCGCGCCAGCCACGCGGACGTCGAGCTCGGCGGCTTCGCTGGGAGAGAGGCCGTCGCGCATGGCGCCAAGGCCAGCGAACTCGACCATCGCCAACTCCAGCTCCATGCCGGTGGCGCGGGCGGCTTCGAACAGGCCCTTGGCGATATCGTCGAAGGTCTCGCGGGGCTGCAACTCGCCGGGTTTCAGCGCCGGCGCGGACGCCTGGGCGACGGTGACGGCGCAGGAGATGCGGCCTTCGTTCTCGGGCAGCGCGCGCAGGATGACGCCGACGTGGCGCGTCTGATCGTCCACGAGGCGCAGGACGATAGGGCCGCGACGCTGGCCATCGCTCGCGGACGCCAGCACGGCGTCCATCAACGGACGGTCGTCGGGATGGAACAGGCTGCTCCACGTCGCGCCCATCAAGGCGGCCTCGCTTCGGCCCATGATCCGCTGGGCCGCTCCCAGGGCTAGGCGCACCTGACCGTCGCGCAACTCCACGAGGAGATCCGCGCTGGCGAAGGCGAGGCCCAACAGGCGACGTGGATCGATCGACAAAGCGGCCTTCTCCAGAACTGAAGGAAAGCTGCCACGAACGAACTTAAGGAGCGGTTGAAAACCCAAGGTTTAGTCGCTCAACCCGGCCCATTTTTTGGACCCCGGCTCGCTACGTCAGAAACGGACGTTTCTATGCGTGAGAACATCTTGCGAACTTGGAACAAAGGCGGTACGCATTAAGGGTGTTCCACAGGTCGTTGCGACAGGGCGCTGGAAGCGCCGGGCGACCCACCGGAATCATGGGATAGAGGGCGGACCAACAATGACCAGTCAGGCGGCTTTGAAACTCGTGGCCAAGGAAGAAGGCGATAAGCAACGCGCGCTAGAGGCGGCTCTCGCCCAGATCGACCGCGCGTTCGGCAAGGGCTCGGTGATGAAGCTGGGCGAAAAGGGCAAGGTCGAGATGGAGTCGGTTTCGACCGGCTCGCTCGGCCTCGACATCGCCCTCGGCATCGGCGGCCTGCCAAAGGGGCGGATCATCGAGGTCTACGGCCCGGAAAGCTCGGGCAAGACCACTCTGGCGCTGCACGTCGTGGCCGAGGTGCAGAAGGCTGGCGGCACCGCCGCCTTCGTGGACGCCGAGCACGCGCTGGACCCGTCCTATGCGTTCAAGCTGGGCGTCAATCTCGATAACCTGCTGGTTTCCCAGCCCGACAACGGCGAGCAGGCGCTCGAGATCACCGACACCCTGGTGCGCTCCGGCGCCGTGGACATCGTCGTCGTCGACTCGGTGGCGGCCCTGACGCCGAAGGCCGAAATCGAAGGCGAGATGGGCGACAGCCTGCCGGGTCTGCAGGCCCGTCTGATGAGCCAGGCGCTGCGCAAGCTGACCGCTTCGATCAACAAGGCCAACACCATCGTCATCTTCATCAACCAGATCCGTCACAAGATCGGGGTGATGTACGGCAGCCCGGAAACGACGACGGGCGGCAACGCGCTGAAGTTCTACGCCTCGGTGCGTCTCGACATCCGCCGCACCGGCTCGGTGAAGGTCCGCGACGAGATCATCGGCAACAATGTCCGCGTGAAGGTCGTGAAGAACAAGGTGGCCCCGCCGTTCCGCGAGGTCGAGTTCGACATCATGTACGGCGAAGGGATTTCCAAGCTGGGCGAGGTCATCGACCTGGGCGTCAAGGCCGGCATCATCGAGAAGGCCGGCTCGTGGTTCTCGTACGGCAGCCAGCGCATCGGCCAGGGCCGCGACAACGTCCGCGAGTTCCTGAAGAACAATCCGGACATCGCCGGCGCCATCGAAGCGGCCGTCCGCAAGTCGTCGCAGAAGATCGAGGAAGAGCTTCTGGTCGGCGGCCCGGAGGAGGGCGAGGAGGAATAGCTTCCGCGCGGAGCATTTTCCGACGAAGTGGACGCCGGTTCGTCGTCAGAAAATGCATTCAGATAAGAGATTGGATCGTTTCCGATCGGAAACGATCCAGGGTTTCGCGGCCCTCGCACCAGCCTCGGGCGGTCCCCGCCTTCAACACGCCCGCGGCCCCCACCGCCGCGACGGCCGCGATCAGGCCGCCTGGACCCCATGCCAGGCGGCCTATTTCTTTTTCGGAGTTGGATGGCGCGAAGATCAAAACCCTCTCCCCGGGGGGGGAGGGGGAGGGGGAGGGGGTGTGAGGTTTGATGGCGAGGCGCCCCTCCACATCAAGCCTCCCCGTCCAGCCGTCTTTCGCCGGGAGGGTAACGACCCTAGGCGGACATGGAGGTGAACCGTTATGGTGCGGAAATGGAAGCAGTCGGGAAAGTAAAATGGAGGCGGCGTTCGGCGTTCACCGTCGCGGTGGTGGGCCTGCTTGCGTCGCTCCTCGCCCTTTATGCGAAGCTATATTTCTGGGGCGGTACGCGGTACGCGCCCTTTTATGTTGAAGCTGGGATTTGGTTTGTAATCGTAGCCGGCCCGTTAGCGCTCTGGTTATCTAGAACGCGGCCTTTTGCATCGCTGGCGATAGTTGCTCTCCAACTAGGATTGATCTGGCTCGCCTCAATCTATTGATCTCGCATCAGCCCAACTTCCGCTACCGACCCATGGCGGACGCCGCGCGGGTTCCCTCCCTCTCTCTAACAGAGAGGGATTCCGAAGAGTCCGCCCACCACCCATCTCGGACTTCCCAGGCTCTGCGCAACAGGTCCTTTTCCGCCTCCCAACGCGCCCCCATCTCCCGAGTCGTTTCCCCTTCGCGAAAAACCGCGCTATGCAGCGCGCGACTCCCGGCCGCTCGCCGGACGCTTAAGACTTGAGACGCTCATGCCCAGCTTGAACGAGATCCGCAGCACCTTCCTCGACTACTTCGGCAAGGCCGACCATGCCGTGGTGCCGTCCGCGCCGCTGGTGCCGCAGAACGATCCGACCCTGCTGTTCGTCAACGCCGGCATGGTGCCGTTCAAGAACGTCTTCACCGGCGCCGAGACGCCGGCCCATCCGCGCGCGGCCAGCTCGCAGAAGTGCGTCCGCGCCGGCGGCAAGCACAACGACCTGGACAATGTAGGCTACACCGCCCGCCACCACACCTTCTTCGAGATGCTGGGCAACTTCTCGTTCGGCGACTACTTCAAGGAACAGGCGATCCACCACGCCTGGACCCTGCTGACCGGCGAGTTCAAGCTGCCCAAGGAAAAGCTGCTGGTCACGGTCTACCACACCGACGACGAGGCGGCGGACCTGTGGAAGAAGATCGCCGGCCTGTCGGACGAGAAGATCATCCGCATCCCGACCAGCGACAACTTCTGGTCCATGGGCGACACCGGTCCCTGCGGCCCGTGCTCGGAGATCTTCTACGACCACGGCCCGTCGATCGCCGGCGGCCCTCCGGGCAGCCCCGACGAGGACGGCGACCGCTTCATCGAGATCTGGAACCTCGTCTTCATGCAGTTCGAGCAGCTGGCCGGCGGCGAGCGCGTCTCGCTGCCCAAGCCCTCGATCGACACCGGCATGGGCCTGGAGCGTGTCGCGGCCGTCCTGCAGGGCGTGCACAACAACTATGATGTCGACCTGTTCAAGGCCCTGATCGCCGCCAGCGTCGAGCTGACGGGCGTGAAGGCCGAGGGCGCTCAGGCGCCGTCGCACCGGGTGATCGCCGACCACCTGCGCTCTTCCTCGTTCCTGCTGGCCGATGGCGTCGGTTGCGAAGCTTGTCATGGCGGTGCCGAGAACTGGATCGTCATCGACATCGCCCTGCTGGCGGTTCCTCTCGCGATTATCGTCGCCCGGATTTATCACGTCCTCACGCACCCCGGTTTCTACTTCGGCGACGGAGCCGACTTCTGGGCGGTCTTCCGCATCTGGGAAGGCGGGATCGCGATTTACGGCGCGCTCATCGGTGGGGCAGTCGGCGCGTGGCTCGGATGCCGCTGGACGGGCATCCGATTCTGGTCATTCGCCGACGCATTGGCGCCAGGTCTGATCATCGCCCAGGCCATGGGACGCCTCGGCAACTGGTTCAACCACGAGCTGTTCGGTCTTCCCACAGACCTTCCCTGGGGCCTGGAGATCGAGTCCACCAACGCGGCCTTCCCTCCGGGCCTGGCCCCCGGCACACTCTTCCACCCCACGTTCCTGTACGAGATGATCTGGAACCTCCTCGGCGCCGCCGTGCTGCTGTGGG
>NZ_CALCDX010000119.1 GCF_937900395.1 uncultured Caulobacter sp. | reverse complement strand
CCCACGACGACGGCCAGGGCGGCCAGGACCTGACCCAGGCCGACGTGATCCTGGTCGGTGTGTCGCGGACCTCCAAGACCCCGACCTGCATCTATCTGGCCCATCGCGGCGTGCGCGCCGCCAATGTGCCGCTGGTGCCGGGGCGTCCGCCGCCGCAGGAGCTGTTCGAGCTGAAGAACACCCTGATCGTCGGCCTGATCACCTCGCCCGACCGGCTGATCCAGATTCGCCGCAACCGCCTGCTTTCCCTCAAGGAGACCCGCGAGAGCGACTATGTCGAAGCCGACGCCGTGCGCCAGGAGATCATCGCCGCCCGCCGCCTGTTCGAGCGCCAGGGCTGGCCGGTGATCGACATCACCCGCCGCTCGGTCGAGGAGACGGCGGCGGCGGTGATCAACCTGCTGTCGGGCGGCCGCGGCAAGGTCGAGGTCATGGGAGCCTGACGCCTGTGACGCTTACCCCTGTTACCCTGGCGTCCAAGAGCTCGGCCCGCCAGATGATCCTGCAGAACGCCGGCGTCGCCTTCGAGGCGGTCGGTTCCGGCGTCGACGAAGACGCCGCCAAGGCTGGACTGCTGGCCGAAGAGGTCAGCCCGCGCGACATCGCCGATGCGCTGGCCGAGATGAAGGCGGTCAAGGTCTCGACCAAGCGGCCGGGCCTGGTGATCGGCGCGGACCAGACGCTCGACCTGCGCGGCAAGCTGATCGACAAGGTGGATACGTTGGACGAAGCCCGCGCCCGGCTGCTCGAGCTCCGGGGCCAAGTCCACAAGCTGCACTCGGCCGTGGTCGTCGCCCGCGACGGCCAGCCGATCTGGCGAGTCGTCGATACGACCAAGCTGTCGGTGCGGCCGTTCAGCGAGGCTTGGCTGGACCAGTATATAGAGCGGCGAGGCGAGGCCCTGCTGTGGTCGGTCGGCTGCTATGAGCTGGAGAGCGAGGGCGTGCAGCTGTTCGACCAGATCGACGGGGATTACTTCGCCATACTGGGTCTGCCTTTGGTCGGACTTCTGGACTTCCTGCGTCTCCACGGAGCCCTGGTGGCATGACTTCGACGAACTCGGGGACAATCTCCGGCGCGGCGGTCGTCGGCGGCGTCTGCGGCCAGCCGATCAAGCACTCGATGAGCCCGGTGATCCACAACGCCTGGATCGCCGCGGCGGGCCTCGACGCGGCCTATGTGCCGTTCGCCCCGGCGGCCGAACGGTTCGAGACCTTCATCGACGGCCTGCGCGGCGGCGCGGTGCGCGGGGTCAATGTCACCATCCCGTTCAAGGAGCGCGCCCTGGCGCTGGCCGACACCGCCAGCGATCTGGCGAAGATGGCTGGGGCGGCGAACCTCCTGCTGTTCGCGCCGGACGGCTCGGTCCACGCCGACAATACCGATGGTCCCGGCCTGCTCGGCGCCGTCGAAGCTCAGGCGCCCGGCTTTGACGTCGCGGCCACCCCGGTCGTGATCCTCGGCGCCGGCGGCGCGGCGCGCGGGGCGATCGCCGCCCTGCTTCTGGCCGGCGCGCCCGAGATCCGCATCGTCAACCGCACCCTGGCCCGCGCCCAGGAGCTGGCCGACGCCTTCGGCGCCAAGGTGATCGCCGCCGAGGACGCCGCCCTGCCCGGCCTGCTGGCCGACGCCGGTCTCGTCATCAACGCCACCTCGCTCGGCCTGGGCGGCGGCGAGGGACCAGCGGCGGATCTCTCGCTCACGCCGAAGACGGCCGTGGTCATGGACATGGTCTACAAGCCGCTGCGCACCGAATTCCTGCGTCGCGCCGAAGCGGCGGGCCGCCGGACGGTTGATGGCCTGGAGATGCTGTTGCGCCAGGCCATACCCAGCTTCGAGGCGATCTATGGCGTCGCCCCCTCGCCTGCTGTCGATGTGCGCGGCATGGCCCTGAAGCTCTTGGGTGAATCATGCTGATCCTGGGCCTGACCGGATCGATCGGAATGGGTAAGTCGACGACCGCGGCGATGTTCGAGGCCGAGGGTGTTCCCGTCTACGACTCCGACGCCGCCGTTCACGCGCTCTACGCCGCCGGGGGCGCCGCCGTGGCTCCGGTGGAGGCCGCCTTCCCGGGCGTGCTGACCGACGGGGCGATCGACCGGGCCAAGCTCAGCGCCAAGGTCGTCGGCAACTCCGAGGCCATGGCCAAGCTGGAAGCGATCGTCCACCCGCTGGTCGGCGCCGACCGCATCGGCTTTTTCCAGAAGGCCCAGGCCGAAGGCCGGGACATCGTCGTGCTGGACGTGCCGCTGCTGTTCGAGACCGGCGGCGAGAAGAGCGTTCACAAGGTGGTCGTCGTCTCGGCCCCGCCCGAGGTGCAGCGCGCCCGCGTCCTGGCCCGCCCGGAGATGACGCCCGAGAAGTTCGAGGCGATCCTGGCGCGCCAGCTGCCCGACGCCGAAAAGCGCGCCCGCGCGGATTTCGTCATCGACACCGGCCAGGGCGTCGAACCTGCTCGCCAGCAGGTCCGCGACCTTCTGACTCTGTTGAGAACTTCCCGCTCCGCTTGATGCCGGAGTCGAACCGGCTCAAAGAAGGGCCATGGCCCGCGAGATCATCCTCGATACCGAAACGACCGGCTTCGATCCCAAGACGGGAGACCGCCTGGTTGAAATCGGCTGCATCGAGGTGGTCGACTTCATGCCGACGGGCCGCTCGTTCCACGAATATTGCGACCCGCTGCGCGACATGCCGGCCGAGGCCGAGAAGGTCCACGGCCTCTCCAGCGCCTTCCTGGCCGGCAAGCCGAAGTTCCACGAGATCGCCGATCGCTTCGTCGAGTTCGTCGGCGACAGCGTCGTGGTGGCCCACAACGCCGCGTTCGACCGGCAGTTCGTCAATTTCGAGCTGGAGAAATGCGGCCGCGCCCCGATCCATGAGGACCGCTGGGTCGATACGCTCGCGATGGCCAAGAAGCGCTTTCCGGGCATGTACAACTCGCTCGACGCGCTGTGCAAACGCTTCAAGATCAGCCTGGAAAGCCGCGACAAGCACGGCGCCCTGATCGACGCCCACCTGCTGGCCGAGGTCTATCTCGAGCTGCAGGGCGGTAAGGAACGGGCCTTGGAGCTGACCCATGTGGTCGAGACCTTGGCCGTGTCGGCCGCCGTCCAGGGCTCTTACGGCGCCCGCGCTCGCCCGCTCGCTCCGCGTTCGACCGACGCCGAGCGGGAGGTCCATGCCGCCTGGGTTCGCAAGAACCTCAAGGAGCAGGCCTTGTGGATCAAATTCGGGGTCGTCTCCGCTGAAGGCTAAGGCCGGCTGGGCTTTCCAGCTCCGCTCGGCTCACGCCATGGCGCATTCGCCCGAAAAGTTGACGGACCCAGAGTTCGCAACTCAAAGGCCACGTTCTGCATAACCGTGGTATTCAAAACGGATCTCAGGCGCTGAGGCAGAACTTGGCTCTTAGATAGGTCATATTGTCGCGCCTCACGATGTATTAATCACGAATTCACCGGCCGCGCCGATCAACTTCGCCCAACAATTCTGGATTTCTCAGAAACGGGGCGATCTCTCGTGCGAAAATTATTCTCCGTAACTCTGCTGGCTGCATCGATGATGGCCAGTGTCGCCGCCGCCCAAGAGGCGCCGGCGTCGGACGCCGCCTCGCTCGAGGAGCTGAAGGCGCAGATCAAGGTCATGCAAGAGCGTCTCCAGTCCCTGGAGACCAAGGCCGCGGCCAAGCCCGCGGCCGCGCCCGCGACCCAGATCAAATGGGAAGGTTCGCCTCGCTTCACGGACGCCAGCGGCGCGACGTTCAAGCTGCGCGGTCGCGTCATGCTCGACGGCGTCAACGTCAATGTCGACCGCGACACCGGCCCCTCGTACAAGGCGCGCCAATATCGCGCCCGCCAGGTGTTCCTGGGCGCGGAAGGCGCGTTCGGCCAGTGGGCCTATCGCATCGAAGGCGGCGCGGCGAACGGCGGCGCCTGGGGCTGGGACGACGCGGTCATCGAATACAAGACCAAGAGCGGCGTGCTGATCACGCTCGGCAACCAGAAGACCACCGGTCTTGAGAACCTCACCTCGATCAAATCCATCACCTTCATGGAGCGGGGCCCGTTCGGCGATCTGAACGACAATGGCTTCGTGCTGGCCGCCCAGGTCACCAAGGTCGGCAAGAACTGGTCGCTGCGCGGCGCGCTGCAGGGCGACACGATCAACAAGGCCGACGTCTCGGCGGGCGCCTATAACGCCAACAAAGCCAAGGAGCGCTCGGGCTTCGCGGCGCGCGGCACCTGGGCGCCGGTGATGACCCCGACCGACGCCGTTCACCTGGGCGCCTCGGTGCGCTACCGCGAGACCGGCGGCGAGGCGGGCTTCACCTATTCGGCCGCGGCGAACACCGCCTACAAGCCCCAGACCTCGACCGGCGGCGTGCTGCTGTCGACCGGCGCGGTCGGCAAGAGCGACACCACTGTGGGCGTTGAAGCGGCCTGGGCTCACAAGAGCGTTTCAGTCCAGGGCGAGGTCGCCCGCATCAAGGTCAACCGCGTGGCCACGACCCAAAGCGCGGCCAACGGCGGTCCGGACTTCAACATCGTCACGGGCTACGCCTCGGCCAGCTGGTTCCCGACCGGCGAGACCCGTCCGTACAGCGCGGCCGGCCAGTTCGGGAAGATCAAGATCGCGCACCCGATCGACAAGGGCGGCATGGGCGCCTTCGAACTGGCGGGCCGCTACGACTACGCCGACCTGACCAAGATGAGCCCGAACGCCGTAACCGCCCTGGCCAGCCAGCCGGGCCTGGCGACGGCCGGCACCTACAAGGGCCTGACGGCGGGCGTGAATTGGTATCCCCAGAACAACGTCCGCTTCATGGCGAACATCACCAAGGCCAAGGTCAACAATCGCCGCATCGGCGCGATTGAGAACGACGCCGACGTGACGGTCGTCCAAGCCCGCATGCAGATCGAATTCTAGCTCTATCTTTCATAAATTCTCGGCGGTCTGGAGACCTGGATGTCGTTCCTGAAGAACATCTCGATCCGTAACAAGATCATGCTGTCGTTTGGCCTGTTGCTGGCCGCGGCCGTGGCGATGATCGTCAGCGTCTTCCTGCAGCTCACGGGCATGCAGCAGGCCATCCGGTTGAACGATGAGAGCAAGTCGATCATCGACCAGACCCAGACCGCGGAGAAGAACATCCTGCGGGTGAACTCGCAGATGCGCGGGATCCTGCTGACGGGCAGCGTCAAGTACATGGCCTCTTACGACGAGGGCCTGAAAGGCTTCGACGACGCGATCGCCAAGCTCGATTCCTTCAACCTGACCGACAAGGAAAAAGCCGACCTGGCGAAGGTGAAGGCCGACACCAAGATCTGGCTGGACACCTACGGTCGGCCGCTGACCATGGCCGGGCTGGATCCCGCCCGTAAGGAGGAAGGCCGTCAGATCCTGACGGACGCCGGCGAGAAGGCTCGGGTAACCCACATCATCAAACGGATCGGGGTGATCCGCTCGACCGAGCAGGCGCGAATGGCCATGCGCGAGGACGCCCAGCACAAGGCGATCTTCTCGTCGGTCGCCATGCTGATCGGCGGCGGCCTGGGCCTGGTCGTCATCGCCGTGGGCATGGGCTGGCAGCTGACGACCCTGGTCGCGGCTCCCGTGGGCCGCATGACCCAGTCGATGCTGCGCCTGGCCGACGGCGACTTCGACGTCGAGACGCCCGACCGTGATCGCGCCGACGAGGTGGGTTCGCTGTCGCGCGCTTTCGAGACCTTCAAGGAAAACAGCCTCAAGGCCATCCGCCTCGAGAAGGAAACCGGCGCCATGCGCGAGGCCGGGGAGGCCGAGCGCGCCAAGACCGAGGCCCAGCGCGCCCGGGAGGCGGCCGAGGATCGCGCGGCGATCGAGGCGCTGGGCAAAGGCCTGCACGCCCTGTCGACCGGCGATCTGACGCACCGGATCACCGAACAGCTTTCGCCCAAGACCGAGCAGCTGAAGGACGACTTCAACGCCTCGATCGCCAAGCTCGAGAACGTGATGTCGGGCGTTCGCCACGCGGTCATGACCATCAGCGGCGGGGCTCGGGAAATCTCCGCCGCCTCCGACGACCTGTCGCGTCGCACCGAGCAGCAGGCCGCCAGTCTGGAAGAGACCGCCGCGGCGCTGGAAGAGATCACCGCCACGGTCAACAAGACCGCCGAAGGCGCGGGTTTCGCCCGATCGGCGGTCGCCGGCGCCAAGTCCGACGCCGAGAGCGGCGGCCAGATCGCCGAGCGCGCGGTCGCGGCCATGAGCGAGATCGAAAGCTCGTCCAGCCAGATCAGCCAGATCATCGGCGTGATCGACGAGATCGCCTTCCAGACCAACCT
>NZ_CALCDX010000118.1 GCF_937900395.1 uncultured Caulobacter sp. | reverse complement strand
TGCTGACCGGCGAGCGTCCGGAACCGACCTTCCTGATCACCAAGCCCTTCCAGCCGGAAACGGTGAAGGCGGCGATCGGCCAGGCGCTGTTCTTCCATCCGCGACGCACCCGCAAGGCCGCCTAAAGGCGCAAGGCCTCCAAATGACAACGGCCTCCCGCTCGGGAGGCCGTTTTTCTTTGGTCGATCGACAGGCGCCTATGGCGTTTGACGCGCGGGCTGTTGGGGGGTGGTTCCCGACTGCGCCTCAGCCGGAGTCGTGGCGCCGGTGTTGGCGTCCACGGAGGCCAGGTCCTTGGCGCGGAAACTCCAGGCGCCGAACAGCGCCAGGGCGGCGAGCACGGTCGACACGATGAGGATCCAGAAGATATGGCGACCGAAGCGCCCCTGCCGCGCCCGCGTGGCGTTGACGCGGGGGCCGGGCGACGTTTGTTCGGCCTGGTGATGGATGTCGGTGGGCATGGTGTCCTACCTCCTGAAAAGTCCTAGGGGGCCCAGGACGTGGTGATATCGGCGCGGGCCAGGGCGGCGGCGCGATGATTGAAGCCCATCACCGTGGCGGCCGAGATCGCGCTGGCGGCGATCACAGCCAGGGCCATGAGCCGAGTGCGCGTGCGGCGCTGACGCTCGGTCAGGGTCTGCACAAAAACCGTTCCGCCATGCTGGGCCTGATAGGTCCGGATCACGACGCAGCTCCCCAGATACAACGGCGCTCTTCGCCGCCTGGAAGGTCAACGCCTCCCCTACTCAGCTGTTCCCGCGGAGCCGCCGCGCGGCGCGTGCAAAAAAATCGCGCCTGACGGGAACTCTTTTCGACACACGCCGTTTTCATCTTCGCGAAGGCGGCGACGCCCCCCCGACTTGAGGCTGGCGCAAGCCAGCCTGCCGCCTTCGCACCCCCCTTTGTTGATGCGAACTCAGGCGGACCGGCTATCCGGCCCGCCCTTCTTCGTCCTGTTCAGCGCGCGGGCGGCGCCAGATCGAAGATGATGTCGGCGCGTCGGCGCAATGGCGCGGCGACACCCGAAGCAGCAGCGCCAAGGTCGCCGACGGCGGCGAGGTCGAAATCCGCTTTGCCAAATCCATGGGCCGCCAAGGCGCTGGACACAGCGTCGGCCCGGCGCTTTGAGAGGGCCAGGTTGGCCTCCGACGCGCCGACCGCATCGGCCAGTCCGATAACCCGCACACCACGGATCTGACAGCCCCGCGCCTGAGTGCGAGCGCTGGCCAGGACCATCCGGCCCTCAGGCGTCAGAGCCGCGCTGTCCTGGTCGAAATAGATCGATGATGTGAAACCCGCACAGGTCGGGCCCGCCGCCGCGACGGGCTTCTTCAGGCTCCGCCAAGGCCCCGCGGTCTCGGCGCAGGCCGCCAGCGACAGCGCGGCGGCGATCATAATGGCGGCGTTCGTCGTCTTCATGGTTCCCTCCTCCAGAGCACGAAAAAGGCGACCGGCAGGACCGATCGCCTTTCGATGAACCAAGCCGTCCCGCCCTAGTAGCGGGGGCTGCCGTCTTCCCAGTAGTAACGGCCGCTGCGGGAGTCGTAGTAGTAATAGCGCCCCGCGCGCTCGTCGTAATACTGGCGGCGATTGACCGAGTTGGCGCCGCAGCCGCCGTCTTCCCGACAGCCCTTCACCGCACCGACCGTGCCGCCCAGAGCCGCGCCCACGGCGGCGCCGGTGCTGGCGCTGCCGCCGCCGACATTGTTGCCGATCACCGCGCCCGCGAGCGCGCCGAGCGCCGCGCCGCCGGCGGCGTTGCGCTCCACATTGCCGGTCGAGGTGCACGCCGCGGCGAGCACACCCACGCCCATCAGGGCGATCATGGTCGTCTTCATCTTGGCTCTCCGTTCCGAGCTTGTCCCCTGCCCGACAAACGGCCACCGTCCGGGAGGGTTCCGTATGAAGCGGAACCATGGCCGCTTCCGGCCCGTTGGGTCGGCGAGTTTCGCGAGACAGGGGGCGCCCGTGCGGCGGATCGATATCGTCGTCAACACCGCCTCTGGGTCGGTTGGCCCGGACGCGCCAGCCATAGCCGAGCGCATGCTGGCCGAGCACGGCGTGAACGGGCGCGTCCATGCCCCTCAAACCCATGAGCTGGCGATGTGCCTGCGGGACGTCATCGACGGAGCGCCGGACGCGGTTCTGGTCCTGGCGGGCGACGGCACGGCGCGCGCCGCGGCCGAGATGGC
>NZ_CALCDX010000117.1 GCF_937900395.1 uncultured Caulobacter sp. | reverse complement strand
GACCTGATCCTGTGCTTCGGGCACAATCCGGGCACCAACCATCCGCGGATGATGGCGACCCTGCGCGAGGCCAGCCGGCGCGGCGCGACGATCCTGGCGTTCAATCCGCTGCGCGAACGGGCCCTGGAGAAGTTCGCCTCGCCGCAGGATCCGGTCGAGATGGCGACCCTGTCCTCGACCCCGATCGCCTCGGCCTACTACCAACTGACCATCGGCGGCGACGCCCTGCTGGTGCAGGGGATGATGAAGGCGGTGCTGGCCCTCGACGCTCACGACGGTGACGTATTGGATCGCGACTTCATCGCCGAGCACACCACCGGCTTCGAGGCGCTGGCCGCGCATCTCGAGGCGCTGGACTGGGCGACCATCGAGGCCGGCTGCGGCCTGCCGCGTGAGCGGATCGAGGAAGCGGCGGCGACCTATGCCCGCTCCAAGGCGACGATCCTCTGCTACGGCATGGGCCTGACCCAGCACCGCGACAGCTCCCAGACCGTCCAGCAACTGGTCAACCTGCTGCTGCTGAAAGGCAATATCGGGCGCCCCGGGGCTGGGATCTGTCCGCTTCGCGGCCATTCGAACGTCCAGGGCAATCGGACGGTCGGGATCTGGGAGAAGCCTTCGGAGGCGCTGTCGGACTCGATCCGCGACGTCTTCGGCTTCGAGCCGCCGCGCGCTCATGGCCATACCGTGATCGAGACGATCGCGGCGATGGAGCGGGGCGAGGCCAAGGTCTTCGTCGGCTTGGGCGGCAATTTCGCCGTCGCCGCGCCCGATCCGGTCAGGACCTTCGCGGCGATGCGCAAGCTGGACATGGCCGTCCACATCGCCACCAAGCCGAACCGCACGCACATGCTGGTCGGCAAGGCCGCGCTGTTGCTGCCGTGCCTGGGGCGGACGGAGCTGGACGTGCGGGCCGGGGTGCGTCAGTCGGTGACGGTCGAGGACTCGATGTCGATGGTCCACGCCTCGCGCGGCCTCAACCCGCCGGCGTCGGAGCATCTGCTGTCCGAGCCCGCCATCGTCGCGGGGATCGCGACGGCGACCTTCGGCCAGGATCCGCTGGTCGACTGGCCAGGATTGGCCGACGACTACGACGCCATCCGAGACCTGATCGCCCGGGTCTTCCCGGCCGCGTTCGAGGACTACAATGAGAAGGTCCGCGTTCCGGGCGGTTTCCGCCTGCCGGTCGGGCCATCGGACCGGGTGTGGAAGACGGCGACGGGCAAGGCCAACTTCCTGGTCTTCGATCCGAAGGGCGGCGACCCGCGCCGGGGCGACCCGGACGTTCTGATCCTGACCACCCTGCGCAGCCACGATCAGTACAACACGACCATCTATGGGAATAACGACCGCTATCGCGGCGTGTTCGGCCGGCGCGACGTCGTCTTCGCCAATGCGGACGACATGGCCCGGATGGGGCTGATGGAGGGCGACCTGATCGACGTCGGCGCGGCCTTCGACGAGAGCGGCGAACGCGTGGTCCGCGCCTTCACGGTCGTGGCGCGCGATATCCCGCCGGGCTGCCTCGCGGCCTACTATCCCGAGACCAATGTCGTGATCGCCCTGGACGACCACGACCAGCGCTCGGGCACGCCGGCCTACAAGTCCGCGCCCGTCAGGCTCCGCAAGCACCAGGCCGAGTGGCGTTCGATGACTTCCACGTCATGACCGCGAATTAAGTCGTGGTCCGGACGAAGCGCCGCTAGCTTGCCCCCATCGAGATACACGCATCTGATGGGGAGCTTACTGATGCGCGCTATGACCACCCTGGCCGTGCTGGCCGCCGCCGTTTCCGCCGCTGGCGTCGCCCAGGCCGAGCCGTCCGTGAAGATCAAGGACGCGGTCGCCCGCGTTGTGATCATTCCGGAGAGCCGCCCGGACATTAAGGTGGAGTTCCTGACCACCAACGCTAGCCTGCCCCTGACGGTCCGCAACGAAGGCGACAAGGTCGTCATCGACGGCGATCTGCGGATGAGCCGGATCAACGGCTGCAACAGCCGCAACGGCAAGACCTGGGTCAAGGTGCGCGGCGTCGGCGACGTGGCCTATGAGAACATTCCGCAAGTCGCCATCCGCACGCCGATGGATGTGCGCGTCGGCGCCGGCGGCGCTGTGTTCGGCGACATCGGCCGCTCGGACAGCGTCGAACTCGGCAACGCGGGCTGCGGCAACTGGACGGTGGCCAACACCAAAGGAAAGCTAGAGGTCAGCCAGGCCGGCTCGGGCGACACGCGGACGGGTTCGGCGAGCTCCGCAGAGATCAGCATCGCTGGGTCCGGCGACGTCAGCACCCAGGCGATCGGGGGCGACCTTGAGGTCAACATCGCCGGTTCGGGCGATGTCTCCGTCGCCAGCATCGGCGGCAAGCTGGAAGGCAATATCGCCGGTTCGGGCGACATCGCGGTCGCGGGCGGCCGCAGCCGCGCCGTCGAGGTCAGCGTGATGGGCTCGGGCGACGTCACCTTCAAGGGCGAAGCCGATCAGGTCGAGGTCAGCGTGATGGGCTCCGGCGACGTCCGGATCGCCAAGGTCAACGGCCCCATCAAGAAGCACGTGGCCGGCTCGGGCGATGTCATCATCGGCCAGTAGGCCGCCCATCGTCACGCACATATATATAAGAGTGAAGGCCCCGGGATCGCTCCCGGGGCCTTCTTCATGTCCGGACCGTGGGGCCGGCGTCGCGCTTAGCGGACGCCGAAGCCGAACAGGTCGCCGGCCGAGATCAGGTCGGCGCCAGCGCGGTCGCGGGTCTTCAGGCTGCCGCCGAAGGTGTAGCGCAGGCCCACCTTGATGGCGTCGGCGTTCAGGTCGGCGAGGTCGTCGGATTCGCTGTGGGTGTACTTGGCGAAGGTCGACCAACCCGAGTTGGCGAACTTGTACTCACCGCCAAGGTTCACGTCCCACAGGTCCGCGTTGGCGTTGGTGTCGATGCGCGACCAGGCCGCGCCGGCGTCCAGGCGGAAGTTGTCCGTGACGAAGTAACGGACGTCGCCGCGCACGGTGTAGAGGTCCGCGTCCAGGTCGTTCGACTGACCGTAGGCCGCGACGCCCGACAGGGTCACGTTCGACAGGTACTTGTGAGCTTCGCCGCCGACGGCCCAGACGGTGTCGTTGGCCGGGCGGGAGAGGGCGGTGAAGCCGCCGACGCGCCAGCTGTCGCCGATCTTGGTGGTCAGGTGAGCGGCGGCCGAAGCGACGGTCTCATCCGACAGGTCGTTGTCCGAGATCGAGACGTCGCCGTTGGCGGTCACGGTCCAGGCGCCTTGCAGCGGAATCGCGACCGAGCCGTCGACGATGGCCGACGAGCCGTGGCCGCCGCCCAGCTTGGTGTTGATGTCGGTGTAGTTCACGGCCGCGCCGACCGAACCCACGTTCTGGGCGAAGGCCGGGGCCGAGACGGCGGCGGCGATCAGGGCGGCGGTGGCGAAGAGCTTCGTATTCATTGGGTCTATCCCCTTAGTCACTGTGGCTCCTCCGGCTGGCGGGGCGGTCGTTGTTGGGGGGAGGGGCCGCCCAGTCCGCCGGGGAGGGGCGGCATCTATGGAGGTTTGGGGGCGTGCTCAAGGCCCGCGGCGACGCTTGCGGGGCGAATAATGCATTTTTGTGACACTTGCGGAGAAGAGAATTTCGACTACGCGCAAGCGTGCGCACGTTCATTTCTTGCTTTGACCTGGGGCTGTTAAAAGCCGACCGGCGTTATGTTTGCGGGGGTCTTGCGCGGAGGGGCGCGGGCGCCTATCCAGAACCCGCCCGACGACTCGAGTCCTTTTGGACGAGACGAACCGGACAGAGCGCTTGACGAAACCGATTCTGGAACGTACAAGCGCGCCTCTGTTGGACCGGCTGTGAGCTTTCGGGCTCAAACGCGGTTCGCGAGACGCCCGGACATAGCGCCCTCACAGGCGCAATATCTGGTCATCACCCCCGACAGGCGACTGTTGGGGATATTTGTTTTGCGGACGCTGCGTACGGAGCCCACCTGGGTTCCGAGTTGGTCTTTGAAATGGTTCGAGACGCGGGCGCAGCCCACTAGGAAACCGAGCGATATGGATCGTCAGAACATCCGCATCCGGCTCAAGGCCTTCGATCACCGCGTGTTGGATCATTCCACGCGCGAGATCGTCAATACGGCCAAGCGCACGGGTGCGACGGTGCGGGGCCCCATCCCCCTGCCCACGCTTATCGAGAAATTCACCGTCAACCGTTCGCCGCACGTCGACAAGAAGTCGCGCGAGCAGTTCGAGATCCGTACGCACAAGCGCGTCCTCGACATCGTTGACCCGACTCCGCAGACCGTGGACGCGCTGATGAAGCTCGACCTGTCGGCCGGCGTTGACGTCGAAATCAAGCTGTAAGGAGGGCCTTCCATATGACTCTCCCCACCCAACGCACTGGCGTCCTCGCCAAGAAGCTCGGCATGACCCGCTTCTTCGACGAAGCTGGTCAGCACGTGCCGGTCACCGTCCTGTCGCTCGACGGTTGCCAGGTCACGGGCGTGCGCACCGTTGAGAAGGACGGCTACACCGCCCTGCAACTCGGCGCTGGCGTCAAGAAAGCCAAGAACACCTCGAAGGCCCTGCGCGGCCACTTCGCGAAGGCGGCCGTCGAGCCGAAGCGCGTCGTCGCCGAGTTCCGCGTCGAGGAAAGCGCCCTGATCGAAGTCGGCGCCGAACTGACGGCCGACCACTTCGTCGCCGGCCAGAAGGTCGACATCCAAGGCGTCACTGTCGGTAAGGGTTTCGCCGGCGCCATGAAGCGCTGGAACTTCGGTGGTCTCCGCGCCACCCACGGTGTTTCGGTCTCGCACCGTTCGCACGGTTCGACCGGTAACCGCCAGGATCCGGGTCGTACGTTCCCGGGCAAGAAGATGGCCGGTCACCTGGGTCAAGAAACCGTCACCACCCTCAACGTCACCGTCTGGAAGGTCGACGTCGAGCGCGGCCTGATCCTGGTCAAGGGCGCCGTCCCGGGCCACGAAGGCAGCTACGTGAAGGTTCGTGACGCCGTGAAGAAGGCTCTGCCGGCTGACGCTCCGCGTCCGGGCGCCTTCCGCAAGGCTGGCGAAGCCGCTCCGGCTGCTGCTGAAACCCCCGCTGAAGAGGCCCCCGCGGCTGCGACCGAAGAGGGCGAAGGCTAATGAAACTCGACGTCATCAAACTGGACGGCGGCAAGGCCGGCTCCGTTGATCTCGACGACGCCATCTTCGGCATCGACGACATCCGCGGCGACATCCTGCAGCGCGTCGTGACCTGGCAGCTGGCCAAGCGCCGCTCGGGCAACCACAAGATTCAAGTCCGCAACGAGGTCTCTCGTACGGGCAAGAAGATGTACAAGCAGAAGGGCACCGGCGGCGCCCGTCACGGTTCGCGCCGTGCGGCCCAGTTCGTCGGCGGCGCCAAGGCCCACGGTCCCGTGGTCCGCAGCCACGCCTTCGACCTGCCCAAGAAGATCCGCGCCCTGGCCCTGAAGCACGCTCTGTCGTCGAAGGCCAAGTCGGGCTCGCTGGTCGTCCTGGACAGCGCCGTTCTGACCGAAGCTAAGACGGCCGCCCTGCGCGCCAACTTCGACAAGATCGGTCTGAAGAACGCCCTGGTCATCGCCGGTCCGGAAGTGGACGCGAACTTCAAGCTCGCCGCCCGCAACATCCCGAACGTGGATGTCCTGCCGAACGCCGGCCTGAACGTCTACGACGTGCTGCGTCGCCAGACCCTGGTCCTCACCAAGGACGCGGTCGAAGCGATCTCGGCTCGTTTCGCTGAGAAGGAAGCCGCCTAATGGCCGCCACCGCTCGCCACTACGACACGATCCTGTCGCCGGTGATCACCGAAAAGACGACCCTGCTCAGCGAGCAGAACAAGGTTGTCTTCAAGGTGGCCAACGACGCGACCAAGGACGAAATCGCCGCCGCCGTCGAAGAGCTGTTCAAGGTCAAGGTGACCAAGGTCAACACCATCGTGACCAAGGGCAAGACCAAGCGCTTCCGCGGCATCGTGGGTCGTCGCAACGACGTCAAAAAAGCGATCGTGACGCTGGCCGAAGGCCAGTCGATCGACATCACGACGGGGCTCTAAGTCATGGCCTTGAAGCAATTTAACCCGACCAGCCCCGGCCAGCGCGGCC
>NZ_CALCDX010000116.1 GCF_937900395.1 uncultured Caulobacter sp. | reverse complement strand
CGCCAAGGGCGGCGACCCCGTCGCCGCCGACGAGGTGCTGGTGGAGTTCGCCTGAAGCTGCGCTTAGATTGCCGGCGAGATCGAACGCCGAGTCGGAGCCAAGGCGAGCATGAGTGAACGTAGCGAGTGGGCGGAGCTGTTCCTGTCGTCGAACGGCCGGCTGGCGCGCACGCCGTTCCTGGTCGCGGCGGCTGTCCTGCTGGGCGTGGCGGTGCTGTATGAGGCCATCGCCGGATACACCCTGCACTGGCTGACTGGCTGGCTCGTCTATCCGGCCCTGCTGTTCTCGGGCGCCTGCGTCTTGTCCAAGCGACTGCACGATCGCGGCCGGTCGGGCTGGTGGGCGCTCCTTATCCTTGTGGCCTTCATCGCCGTCTGGCCCCAGCCCGAACACTTCCTCGACTTCATGTTCTGCCTGGTCATCGCCTGGGCGGTGGTCGAGCTGGGCGTGATGGGCGGCGAGCAGGGGGCGAACCGCTATGGGCCGAACCCGCTGAAGACCATTTCGATCTAAACCGGCGCCGCCGCGTCCTCGACCGGTCCAAACACCTTCGTAAAGCTGGTCTGGAGCGCCGCGTCGGCCTCGTCCATGGCGACGGGCAGGCCAAGGTCCACCAGGCTGGTCACGCCATGCTCGGTCTGGCCGCAGGGAACGATGCCGGAGAAGTGCGACAGGTCCGGCTCCACGTTCAGGCTGATCCCGTGGAAGCTGACCCAGCGGCGCAACTTGACGCCGATGGCGGCGATCTTGTCCTCGCGACTCCAGCCCGCGCCCTTGCGCTCGACCCACACGCCGACGCGGCCATCGCGCAGCTCGCCCGTCACGTTGAAGGCCGCCAGGGCGTCGATGATCCAGGCTTCCAGGGCCGCGACGAAGGCCCGCACGTCGCGCCCGCGCTTCGTCAGGTCCAGCATCACATAGGCCACCCGCTGGCCGGGACCGTGATAGGTGAACTGCCCGCCGCGCCCGCTCTCGAACACCGGAAAGCGGTCCGGCGCCAGCAGGTCGGTCGCCTTGGCCGAGACGCCGGCAGTGTAGAGGGGAGGGTGCTCCAACAGCCAGACGAGCTCGCCCGCTGTCCCGTCGGCGATGGCGGCGGCGCGGGCCTCCATGGCGGCAACCGCTGCCGGGTAATCTACGTAGTCGGTCGAAACCGCCCACCCAACAGGGGCTGCGTCATCGCGCCTCATGGTCGGAAGTCCAGTGTTTTCAGCGTTTAACGGGAGCGCAAGCATACGGCCCTAATCTTGCAATCTTGGACGCGGCGACCCGGTTGGTCGCATGTGTCAGTTCAGGGGCCTTACTTCGTGACCCAGGTCAACGCCGTCAATGTCGAGATCTCCGTCCTGCTGGGACGATCGATCCTCCCCATGCAACAATTGTTGCGGATGGGGCGCGGCGCCGTGATCCCGCTCGACGCCAAGACCAACGACGAGGTCTGGATCCTGGCCAACAACCACCCGATCGCCCGCGGCGAAATCCAGATCAGCGACGACCGCATCGCCATCCAGGTGACGCGCGCGGCCGACGTCTACGACTACATGGCGGGCGGGGCGTAATTCGCCGCAGGGGAGAAGTTCGCCATACGCGAACTTCCGACTTCCCAAAGCCGATTCAGTTTGCTACCTGCCGCCCCTCACCACGAGCGGTCGTGGCGGAATTGGTAGACGCGCAGCGTTGAGGTCGCTGTGGGGCAACCCGTGGAAGTTCGAGTCTTCTCGACCGCACCAGGTGAACCTGAATAGAGCGCTCCGGCGAAATCGGTTTCCGACTCGCAAGGGGCGCTCTAATCGTTTCTGGCCCTGATTTCGCCTCGGGGTCGCTTCATCGGACCAGCCCAACGAACCCACGCGCTCTAAGAGCTCAGGAGGCCCCCATGACCCGGGACACCGCCGAACTGACCGACGACGTGCTGGACGACATCCCGCTGGCCAAATCCGAGACGCCCGAGGAGCTGGAAGACCTCGCGCTTGGCGAGGACTACGCCCTCAATCCCGAATACGTCGAGATGGTGGTCGACGCCGCCGACAGCGGCGACGCCAAGCGCCTGCGCGAGCTGGTGGGGGCGCTGGATCCGGCCGACGTCGCCGACCTGATGGGCTTCCTCACCGCCGAGTATCGCGAGCAGGTCATCCCGCTGCTGGATCCCGAGGCGCTGGGCGAGATCATCTCCGAGCTCGAGGACAACATCCGCGAGGAGGTGCTGGAAGCTACGCCCTCGGTGACGCTGGCCCGCGCCCTGGAAGAGCTGGACACCGACGACGCCGCCGACGTCATCGACGACCTGGACGACACCAAGCGCTTCCAGGTGCTGGCCGCCATGGGCGAGACCGACCGCGCCGCGATCGAGACGACCCTGTCCTACGAGGACGAGACCGCCGGCCGCCTGATGCAGCGCGAGTTCCTGGCCGCGCCCGAGTTCTGGACCGTCGGCCAGACGATCGACCACGTCCGCGAGGCGGGCGAGACGCTGCCGGAGCTGTTCTTCGACGTCTATGTGGTCGATCCGACCTACAAGCCCGTCGGCGCGATTCCAATCAGCATTCTTCTCCGCAGCCGCCGCGAGACCCCGCTGGCCGAGCTGATGGAGGCGGTCACCGAAATCCCGGTCGACATGGACCAGGAAGAGGTCGCCTACATCTTCGACAAGTACCACCTGATCAGCGCGCCGGTGATCGAGCCGGGCGGGCGCCTGGTGGGGCAGATCACCGTCGACGACATCGTCGAGGTCATCCGCGACGAAGCGCAGGAAGACATCCTGGCCCTGGCCGGCGTGTCCGACGCCGGTCGCGACGCGTCGGTGGTCGAGATCGTCAAGTCGCGCCTGCCGTGGCTGATGCTGAACCTGGCGACCGCCACCCTGGCGGTCAGCGGGGTCGCCATCTTCCAGGCCGAGATCGCCCAGTTGGTGGCCCTGGCCATCCTGATGCCGATCGTCTCGTCGCTGGGCGGCAACGCCGGCACCCAGACGCTGGCCGTCGCCGTGCGGGCGCTGGCCAGCAAGGAGCTGACCACGGCCAACGCCCGCCGCATCATCCTGCGGGAGCTGCTGGTCGGTCTGGTCAATGGCCTGTGTCTTGCTGTGGTCATGGGCACGGCGACCTATCTGTTCTTCGGCCCGCAGGATCACCACGACAAGCTGGCGATCATCGTCGGGGCGGCTCTGGTGGCCAACATCTTCACCGCGGCGGTCGGGGGCATCCTGATGCCGTTGGCCCTGGAGAAGATGGGACGCGACCCGGCGGTGTCCTCGTCGATCTTCGTCACCTTCCTGACGGACTTCACGGGGTTCTTCGCGGTATTGCTGATCGCGTCTCTGCTTTTGCATTGAGGAACCGGCCAAACTGGCGCGGAAGTTGCGCCGGGACAGGCGAGCGCACCCGCGTCTGTCTCAATTTGGGTCAAACTAGGCGATGAAACCGCGTCATCAGGTCTCCCGCGCCGCCGTCGATCTCATCAAGAGATTCGAAGGCTACCGTCAGACGTCCGCCCAGCTGCCCGATGGACGCTGGACGATCGGCTATGGCCACACGCTGACCGCGCGTCCGGGCGCGACTGTCTCGGAAAAGGACGCCGAGGCCCTGCTGCTGTACGACCTGATCTCGGTGGCCCACTCGGTCAACGAGCATACCTATACGCCGCTGACCCAGAACCAGTTCGACGCCCTGGTCTGCTTCGCCTTCAACATCGGCATCGAGAACTTCGTGCGCTCGGGCGTGCTGCGCCGCATCAACGAGGGCTCGCTGCTGCAGGCCGCCTGCGCCATGGAGATGTGGCGCAAGGCCGACTTCGAGGGCGAGCGCATCGTCATCGACGCCCTGGTGCGTCGCCGCTCGGCCGAGAAGACGCTGTTCCTGACCCCGGCCAACGGTCAATGGGTGCCCGCGCCGAGCCCCATCCTACGTCCGAAGATCGACTACGACGCCAGCAACGCCATCCCCAAGCAGACACCGGCCACGGTCAGCACCCGCACGGACGGCGATCGCATCGTCGCCCACCGCGAGGGCGACTTGCCGTTCAGCATCGTTGTCCCGGAAGAGGACAGACCCACCGCGACCGAGCAGTCGGCCGCCGCCGTCAGCGCGCGCCTGGAAGCCATCCTCGCCGAGGCGGAAGCGCCGCCCAGCAAGGCGCAGCCGGACCTCAGCCTGCCCGAACCGCCTGCGCCGGAGAAGGCCGCCGGCGCCTCTTCCGGGCCTGTCCTGTTCCAGGACGCGCCCGCCGTCGAGCTGACGCCTTTCCGGCCGTCGCCGCAGGCGCCGGAAAAACCTGCGACCGTGGAGGCGTTCGCGCCCGGCCCCGTCGCCAACGAACCGACGCTGTTCGGCGCGCCGACCGACAGCGGCTCGGCCTTCAATCTTGACGGCTTCTCGACCAGCGCGGCCTCCGAGCCTTCCACCGTCGCCGGGATCGCGGGCGGCCCGCGGAAGACGAAGCGTTCTTCCGGCAACGCCAGCTTGCTGATCGTTCTGGGCCTGCTGGGCCTGTCGCTGTTCGGCGGCGGGGTTCTCTGGATCCTGACCGTGGCGGTCGGGGCGGCGGACCAGGTCAAGCTGTTCGGCTACGGCGCCAGCATGATCGGCGCGATCTGCTTCGTGGTTTCGGCTTATCTTCTGTTGCG
>NZ_CALCDX010000115.1 GCF_937900395.1 uncultured Caulobacter sp. | reverse complement strand
TCCTCATCCAGCCATAACGAGTCCTGGGTTGGTCTGAGCCTGGTGATGGTGGCCGGCCGGTCTTCACGCAGAAGGCGCGGGCGTATTCCCGAGGCGTCTGACCGCGCCGGCTCTTTGCGCACGCTGCTTCGATCCGTCCCGATCGTCGGCCTGGCGCAGACACGCCGCCGCCTGCCGAGGCGCGACGTTGTCGAGCATCGCATCAGCCAGCGCCAGCCGGGTCCGCTCACCCCGGCAGGCGCTCCAGCATCACGGGCAGACGCCTGAGCTGGCACATGGCGTGATTGTCGATCCAATCATTGGCGTCGCCGCTCGCCCGGACCTCAAGCCGCCGTTCGATGAGGACCTCCAACAGACTCTTGGCGACCAGACTGGCTACGAAACGGCCCGGGCAGATGTGGGCGCCGCCGCCGAACGTGGTCGAGCCCTGCTGGGAACGATCCAGGTCGAACCGCTCGGGATCGGGGAAGGCGTCGGGATCGCGATTGGCGGCGCCCCACATCATCATGATCCGAACGCCGGCCGGAATGATCCGTCCGTCGTATTCGAAGTCGGCGTTGACGACGCGGTTGAGGTGGATGACCGGCGGCTCCAGGCGCAGACATTCCGACACCGCTGCGGCGACCTTCTCGGGCTCCCCGCGCAATCGGGCCAGCGCCTCGGGATGGTCGATCAGTGCACGGACGGTGTTGGTTATAGCTAAGGCGGCGGTGTGAAATCCATCGAACAGGTTTCCCGCCAGGAAGGCGCCGGCCGTCTTGGGAACGTAGCCGCCATAGTCGAGATCATCGGCGACATCGATCCCGGCGAGGTCGCGCGCGATGTTCGAGACGAACGGACAGCCGCCAGCGTCAAGCGACCGCTGGCCCGCGCCCTCGACAAGACCCCGATAGGCCTTCGCCGCGGCGTCGGCTTCGCACAGGCCATCCCAGTCCGTCTGCAGGAACAGCATCGGCGTCATCTTGCGGGCCTGGTCGGCCGCGGCCAGCGCATCGTTGTCGCTCATGCCGATCAGCGCGCCCCAATAGAGGCCGATCAGCGGCTCGGCGATCCGTTCGACGAGGTCCACGGTCTCGCCCAGCGGGAGACCGTCCAGGATCCGCGCGACGATCTCGTGGGCGGCGTCGCCGCGCGCGGCGGTTTGCTTGGGACCGATCTGGTTGAGAAGCACCTTGCGCAGGGCCGCGTTGAGAACGCCATTGGCGCTGAAGAGCTGGTTCCTGATCAGATCGGCGATGGCGAAGCCGACCGGCTTTTCCTCGGACGCCTCGGCGGAGAGCAGTCCTGGGAAGAGCTGGTTGGGCGCCATGGCCGCCAGTTCAGGCCTGGCCGCCAGCGCCCGAAGATCGGCATGACGAAACACCACGAGCGTCCCGTCCTTCCCACGCAAAAAGCGCGGACCGCCGGGCTGGAACGCCGTGGCGCAGAACCGCCGCAGCGCCACGCGGCCGCCGTCGTAGCCATGATCGGCGAGCGCCGGCAGCGCGCCGATGTCGAGAATAGGCGGAGGGTTGATTGCGACGCCTGCGGACATGATCTTTCCCTTGGGCCCGGCCGGCGAGGGAGCCTTGCGCCCCCTCCCCGCGCCCGCGCTCGTGTTGTTCAGGTGGCGGCGAGGACGGACTTCGTCAGACGCTTGGCGCGTGACAACCACAGCATCATCGCCAAGACGAAGGAGATCGACAGGCCCGCGCCAGCGGCGAACAAGGCTCCACGAACCTCATGGGCGCTGACAAAGAACGAGCAGAGCATCGGCCCGGCGGCCGCGCCCACGGCCTGGACGCTGGGCGCCAGCAACACCGCCCGCCGCGAGGGGTCTGACTCGATCACGAACGGGGCCTGCAGGGCCTGCAGGAAGCCCCAGGCCAAGCCGTACAACCCTGTCAGGGCGATGAACACGCCCGGACTGGGCAGAGCGCCAAGGCCAAACAGCACGACCAGGAACACCGGCATGCAGATCAGGAAGGCCCGATGGTAGGGAACCCTCTCGGCTAGGACGGCCGCCAGGCCCGAGCCAGCGATCGATACGCCCAGGGCCACGGCCACGGCCAGCCCGCCTTGCACCGGGGTCAAGCCCGCCTGCCCCGCCAATTGCTCGACATAGGCCAGGAAGCCGATGAAGAATGAGAAGAGCAGGAAGACCGCCGTCAGGCTGACATAGGCCGCCTTCGGGATCGGCTCGGCCAGCACAGCATCATCGGCCTTGTTGCCGGCCAGGGGCGCAAGGCTGGCCGGCAGGACCAGCGCCAAGATCGCCGCCAGCAGGGCGCTCGCCCCCAGCGTCGCAAAGCCCGCATTGGCGCCGAGCCAGGGCGAGACCAGGATCGGTATGCCCGCGGCGCACGCCACCTGCAGCACGGCCTGACAGACCAGGAAGATCCCGCTCCAGCGGCCGGGGGTCGGCGAGCGCACGATCATCAAGGTGGTCAGCCAAACGACGCCGCCCTCCGCCAGGCCCGCCAGCGCGCGGCTCACCAGAACCCAGAGCCCCGAAACCTCAAGCGCCGCGAAGTTGACGCCGGCCAGGACGAGCGCGGCCGCAAAGCCCACGACCTTGAGATGGCGGGGCGGCAAGAAAGCGTCGGCCAGCCCCACGCCCAGCCCGATGGCGAGGAACTCGATCGTGACGCTCCAGCCCAGCTGAGCGACGTCGAGCCTGCCGGCGTCGACCAGCCCGCCCAGCACAACCGGCTGGACGCCGGCCATCAGCAGGGCGATGGATCCGACCGCCAGGAAGGCCGCGATCTGCCAAGCCGTTGGTCGACGGCCGATCCAGCCGCCGTCGGTGTCGCGCGCGCGCGCCGGGGTATCCTCGAGCGACATGCATTTCCTCCAGAAGGGCGACGGATCGACTCTCCAGGAGTCTTCGCCCGCGCGCCCAATAGTTAGTTTTTGCTATCTCAAGGATATCGTCAACCGCATCTCGCAGGACCGGTTCGCCCCAAAATGCCGCCGCGCTGGGCGCCGCCGGCCAAGACATGCGCTCACTGGAGCCGTCGCCACTCCTGAACGCGAGCTCGCCACTTGCAATAGTTTGAGCTACGGTAATTGCGCTCGGTCGCCCCGCCCTCGCGCAGCCCGCCCCGGTGGCGACAGCTTCTCTTGGTCCCGCGCGGTTGCTATCTGAGAGCACGCCGCGCCCCGCGGCGCCCTTCAAGGAACCCTGGTGAGCACACCCGAACTCGAAGCCAAGTCGCGGCCGTCCCGCCGCAACGGCATCAACACCTTCGAAGCCATTCTGGCGGCGGCCGGCGAACTGCTGGCCGAGGTGGGTTTCGAGCGCCTGACGACCAATCTCGTCTGCGAACGGGCGGGCCTGACGCCGCCGGCGCTCTATCGCTACTTTCCCAACAAGTACGCCCTGCTGACCGAATTGACCCGGCGGTTGATGGACGCCCAGGACCAGGTCGTGTTCGCCTGGATAGAGTCGGGCGGCGCTCATTGGACGACCCTGTCGGCGGCGGTGGAAAGCCACATCCGCCTACAAAAGGACATCATCACCGTCACCCGGGCCTTTCCGGGCGGGCTCTGGATCCTGCGGGCCATCCGAGCCCTGCCGCCTTTGCAGGACGTGCGGGCCCAGTCGCGCACGGCGGTGCTGGATCGGGTGTTCGCATTCCGCCTCAAGGACGGCCCGCCTGTCGACGAGGAGCGGTTGAAGCTGTCGATGCGCGTGTCGGAGCTAATGAGCTACGCCGCCATGGAAATGCTGGTGGAGGACCCCGAGCTCGACGAGGACATGGTCATCGAGGAAGTGGCCTGGATGATCGGCCGCTATCATTTCGACCTCCCCCGCCGGTCCCAACTGTCCAAGGACTGACGGCGTCGCGCCGCGGGCGCACCCGACATCGGGTCGGGCGCCAAGCGCCTCCGCCGAAACTCAATCGCCATCCCCTCCCGGCTCGGGAGACGAGCGCCGCGCGTCCGGTTGGATCGTCGTGAAGGCGATCAAGCGCGGTTTCGCCTGCAAACCAGGCGCCTTGACCCACGCGCGCCCGAAGACCGTCCCATGGCTTGCGCCTCTCCCCCTTGCATCGAGATAGTTTTTATTATCGTAATCACCAAGACCGGTCGGAGTACTGGGTAATGGGGAGAAGAGCATGAAAGCGGGTATGTTCCTGAGCTGCGCCATGCTGGCGCTGTCCGCGGGCGTCGCGGCGGCGCAGACGTCGGCGCAAGACAGCACGGCCATCGAGGAAATCGTCGTCACCGCCCAGAAGCGGGCCGAAAACCTCCAGGACGTCCCGGTCTCGGTCACCGCCCTGACAAGCGACGCCCTGGCCGCGCGCGGCGTCAACAACGTGCTGGCCCTCAACAACCTGGCGCCGGGCATGCGCATCAGCGCCGCCGACGCGGCCGCCAATCCCAAGATCTACATCCGGGGCGTCGGCCTCAGCGACTTCAACCCGAACGCCTCCAGCGGCGTGGGCGTCTATGTCGATGGCGTCTATATCGGCTCGCCCCTGGCGCAGATGGCCGGATTCTTCGACCTGGCCCAGGTCGAGGTGCTGCGCGGGCCGCAAGGCACCCTCTATGGCCGCAACACCAACGGCGGCGCGATCAACATCACCACCAAGCGACCCAGCCAGACCTTCGGCGCCGACGCCTCGCTGGAGTATGGCAGCTTCAACGCCGTGACCGCCGATCTTGGCGTGGGCGGGCCGATCGTGGCCGACAAGCTGGCCTTCCGCGTGGCCGCCCAATACGTCAAGGACGACGGCTATACCTACAACCGCGTCACCGGCCACGACCTCAACGCCGCCGACCATTGGGCGGGACGGCTGTCGCTGCTCTATACGCCGAGCGAAGACTTCGAGCTGCTCACCCAGGCCAACCGCTACGTCAATCGCGGCGACGCCACGGCGCCTGCGCACCGCGCCCTGTTCCCCGCGACGGCGGCCGCCGCCGGTCCGGACGGCTTCTGCGCGCCCGGCGCCTACGCCAGCGGCCAGTGCGCCGACCTGCTCGGCTACGCCGACACCGACAACAACACCCGGGCCGTGGACGCCAATCTGGAAGGCAAGGACAAGGTCGATCTCTTCGGCGCCTCCAGCCAGGCGACCTGGCGCCTCGGCGGCGTGTCGCTGGTGTCGGTGACGGCCTGGCAGTGGGCCCACCGGAATGACCTGGAAAATACAGACGCCAGCCCGCTGCAGATGGTCGAGATCAACTACCGCTCGCGCCAGCACCAGTTCACCCAGGAGCTGCGCCTGCAGTCGAACGACGCCTCGGCGCGGCTGAACTGGGTCCTCGGCGCCTACTACATGGACGAGAAGGTTCAGGACAACACCCGCCAGGACGTCCTGCGCGACCTGCGCCCGCTGTTCATGACGCCCGAGAATCCCACGGGGCTAAGCCTCGAAAACAGCGTCGCGACCTTCGGCTATCCCTACACCCAGAAGACCAAGGGCTACGCCGTCTTCGGCCAGGCCGACTATAAGCTGACCGACAGACTGACCGGCACGGTGGGCCTGCGCTGGTCGGCCGACGACAAGTCCATGGACTATCAGAGCCAGGCCGAGGACGGGCTGATCGTTATCCTGACCTCCAAGCAGAGCAAGACCTTCTCGGCGATCTCGGGACGGCTGGGCCTGCGCTACGAGCTGAGCGACGACGCCAACGTCTACGCCACCTACAATCGGGGCTATAAGAGCGGCGGCTTCTTCGGCGGCCTGGCCACCACGGCCGGGGAGATGGAGCCGTATGACAACGAAACCCTGGACGCCTATGAACTGGGCCTCAAGTCGGAGTTCTTCGATCGCCGCGTGCGCCTGAACGCGTCGGCCTTCTACTACGACTACAAAAACCAACAGGTCTTCGCCCAGACCACGCGCAATGGCCTGACCGTGCTGGTGCTCGACAACGCCGCCAACTCCAAGGTCTACGGCGGCGAGGCCGAGATCACCGCCCGGCCGATCCAGCCCCTGACCCTGACCGCGGGCGTGTCGCTGCTGCACGCCAAGTACGGCGACTACTTCACCGAGGGCAAGGACTTCACCGGCAACTGGCTGCCCCAGTCGCCGAAGGTCACCTTCAACGCCGCGGCGACCTGGGTCGCGCCGTTGGAGAATGGCGCTTCGATCGTGGCCAATGTCGACGCGAACTATTCGTCGAAGGTCTATTTCGACAATTCCAACGCCGACCGTCTGTCGCAAGACGCGGTGTGGATCGCCGGCGCCCAGCTCAGCTGGCGCTCGCCGGACCAGAAGATCGAGGCCGGCGCCTTCGCCCGCAACCTGTTCGACAAGACCTACACCGTGGCGATCTCCAATATCGACAGCCTGGGCGTGGATCTCCTCAGCTACAACCGCCCGCGGAGCCTCGGCGTCTTCCTGCGCTACCACTACTAGCCGGAAACCGGAGCCGACCCGCTCGGGGCGGGTCGGCTCCGGCGCTCAGCGCTGTCCGTAGGATCGGAACCGCTGCAGGATGCGGTTCATCTCATCCTCGGCCAGCAGGTTGGGCCCGCCGATCGCCAGGGTTCCCCAATAGACCGCCGCCTGCTCCTCGACCTCCTCGGTGATGGCCAGGGCGAAGTCGAGATTGGGCGCGGCGACGATCTGGCCATGATTGGCCATCAGGGCGGCGTAGCGGCCGTCCAGCGCCTCGACCACGGTCGCGGCCAGTTCCTCCGAACCAAAGGTGGCGTAGGGCGCGACCGGCACGCTGCTGCCGCCGCTGACGGCGACCATGTAGTGCATGGGCGGGATTTGGAGGCCCGCGCAGGCCAGGATGGTGGCGTGGCGCGAATGGCAATGCGCCACCGCCCCGACGTCGGGGCGCCGGTCGAGAATTCCCTTGTGCATCCGCCATTCACTGGATGGCTTGAGCGCGCCTTCGGGCGACGAGCCGTCGGGACGGACCAGCACCATGTGCTCGGCGGTCAGCCGCGCGGCTGGCACGCCGGTGGGCGTGACCAACATGTCTTCTCCGCACCGGGCCGAGACATTGCCCGAAGTGCCGCGGTTGAGACCGCGCGCGTCCATCGCCTGCATCACCTGCGCCATGCGCTCGCGCAGAGCCGCCTCTTGAGTTGTCATGCCCATCACACCGCCTCCATCAAAGTCATTTGGCGCATCGCCGCCTCGGTGGCCTCGAAGCTCTCGACCTTGCCCAGCGTGGCCAGGCCCTGGGCGACCAGCGCGGCGGTGGCCGTGCCGAAGCGCGCGGCGTCCAGCGGCGTCCAGCCACGCGACAGGGCGGCGATGAAGCCCGCGCAATAGGAATCGCCGCAGCTGGTGGTGTCGAGCGGCGTGATCGCGTGGGCCGGCAGGGTCGTGCTGACGCCGTCGAGGACCACCACCGAGCCCCGGCCGCCATTCTTGATGACGCAGCCCTTGGCGCCCCACGACCGGAAGGTCGCGGCGGCGGCGAAGAGGTCCTCCTGCCCGGTCAGGAACACCGCCTCGGCGGCGCTGGGCAGGAAGTAGTCGACATGCGGCAGCAGGCGCTTGACCTCGTCGATCGCCGAGGGCTGGGGCGCGATCAGGTCGCAGGTCACGATCGCCCCGGCCTCCGAAGCGGCTCGGACGATCGCCTCCCCCTCGCCGCCGTCGAGCTTGGGACCGCCAATGCCGCCATAGTGCAGAAAGCCCACCGCGGCGGCCGTCTCAAGCGCGCGCGGCGTGACGCGGGCCAGCATGCCAGCGCCCAGCGCGTGGAAGCCCGGGCGAACGCCGCTGGAGGAGACCGCCAGCAGGGTCGTGGAGCTGGGCAGTCCTGGCAGAACCTCCAGGTCGGAGATGTCGACGCCGGCGTCGGAAAGCGCCGTGCGGATGAAGCGGCCGGTGAGGTCGTCGCCCACGGCCGAGATCAGCCGGCTCGGCACGCCGAGACGAGCCGCCAGCAGGGCTGGAGCGGCCGCCGTGCCGGCCGGAGCGCAGGCGATCCCCTCGATCAGTCCCGTCACCTCTTCCTTCGGCAACACGTCGATGGCGCGCGCCACCACGTCCAGGGTCGTCAGCCCGATACAGGCCAATCCGTTCTTCATGCGGCGTCCTCCCTACGCATTGACAGCCAATATGGCTCAGCCATTATAATAGTCAAAACTATCTTATAAGGGGCTGAACTTGACCTGGACGAACAGCAAGGATGCGGCGCTTCGGGAACGCGCCATGGCGGTGATCCCCAATGGGATGTACGGCCACCAGTCGGTCATGCTGCTGCCCGACGACTACCCGCAGTTCTTCGACCGCGCCGAGGGCGCCTATCTCTGGGACGTCGACGGCAACCGCTATGTCGACTTCATGTGCGGCTACGGCCCCAACCTGTTCGGCTATGGCAACGCCGCCATCGACCAGGCCTATGTCGAGCGCATGAAACGGGGCGACACCATGACCGGCCCCGGCCAGGCCATGGTCGAGCTAGCCGAAGCGATGACCGCCCAGGTCAGCCACGCCGACTGGGCGATGTTCTGCAAGAACGGCACCGACGCCACGACCATGGCGATGATGATCGCCCGCAACTTCACGCGGAAGAACACCATCGTGCTGGCCAAGGGCGCCTATCACGGCGCCGCGCCCTGGTGCACGCCGCTGAAGAACGGCGTCACCGAGGCCGACCGCGCCAACCAAGTGTTCTACGAGTACAACAACGTCGAAAGCCTGGAGGCGGCGGTCAAGGCGGCCGGCTCTGACCTGGCGGCGATCTTCGCCTCGCCCATCAAGCACGACACCTTCGTCGATCAGGAGCTGCCCGATCCCGAATACGCCCGTCGAGCCAGGGCGCTGTGCGACGAGCACGAGGCGCTTCTGATCATCGACGACGTCCGCGCCGGCTTCCGCCTGGCCCGCGACTGCAGCTGGTCGCTGGTGGGGGTCAAGCCGGACCTTTCGACCTGGGGCAAGGCCATCGCCAACGGCCATCCGATCTCGGCCCTGCTGGGCGCCGACAAGGCCCGGTTCGCCGCCGCCACCATCTATGCGACCGGCTCGTTCTGGTTCTCGGCCGCGCCGATGGCCGCTTCCCTGGCGACGCTGAAGCTGATCCGCGAGACCGACTACCTGGAGCGCACCATCGCCCTGGGCGAGCGCCTGCGCGCGGGCCTGGACGAGGCGGCCGACCGTCACGGCTTCTCGTTGCGCCAGACCGGTCCGGCCCAGCTGCCGCTGATCATGTTCGACGAGGACCCGACCGGCGCCAAGGCCTACTTCTGGAACAACGCCCTGCTCAAGCGCGGCGTCTATTTCCACCCCTGGCACAACATGTTCATGACCACGGCCATGACCGACGCCGACATCGATCACACGATCGAGGCGGGCGACGAGGCCTTTAAGCTGCTGAAGGCCGCCAGTCCCCTGCCGCCGGTCGAGAAGCTGGCCTTCCTGCATTCCATGGTCGACTGACGAACCTTCCCCGCCTGGACGCGGCGCCGCCAGACTTGCCCTGGCGGCGCCCTCCGCGATGTGTTCAGGCCTCGTTCGGGCATCAGCCATGACAACGGGCCCCTCTTCCCGAGGGGCCCTTCTTTTTCGACGGAACGCCCGACGGCGCGGTTCAGGCCGAGGTTGCGCGGGTGACGCCGAAGCGCCGCAGGACATTGTGGGTGATGACCTCGATAAACGGGTCGCGCGCGGCCAGGCCGTGAGCCCATTCGGTGGTGCCACTGTTGAACACCTCGCCCTTCCCACGCTTGAAGCTCGCCAGCACCGCATGGCCGCGCAGCACCTTGGCCTGGGCTTCAGGGCCAGCGTCGCCGTAGGTGACCTGGGCGATCACATCCAGCTTCTCGGGCGGGATGATGGGATTGTATCCGCGGCCGGCCTCCTCGCCGAAGGCGCAAGGCGCAACGCCGATGATCTCCAGGGTCTCAGGCACGCCCAACATCGGCACGGCCTTGGGCAGGCCGTCGTCGCCGAACTGGAAGCGGCAGCCGTCGCTTTCGTAGCCGATCAGCGGCAGCTCGCCCCCGATCACGTCGCCGTAGAACAGGTCCGAACCCTCCAGCGCCCAGTGACGGTCGTCATAGACCGTGAAGCCGGCCTGGCCGCGCGACACGCACATCCCCAGGCGATGATAGCCGGCGAAGACGAAGCTCAGCCCCGTCAGCGCGGCCTCGGGCCGCTGGAACGCCGGGTGCGACCACAGGTGCGTGGCCTTCTCGGGCGGGACGTCCTCGGCCTCGAACCCCTTCCACTTGTGGCAGACATAGGTCTTGCCGTCGTTCTCCCAGCGCACCTTCCAGAAGCAGCTGTTGCCCGACAGGATCGCGGCGGCGCCGCCCGCGTCGACGAAACGCTCGACCTGGTCGCGCTGGCCGCCCGACCAGTACTCGCTATGGCCCACGAACAGCGCCGCCGCGTAGCCTTCCAGGAGATCCTGTTCGGCGTCGAGGTCGTAATCTGTGGCGAAATCCAGCGCGTAGCCGTTCGATTCCGCCCAGGCCACGAAGGCGTGCTCCCACTTGTGCAGAAAGCCGGCCGAACCGTCATAGGGCGAGGCCCGATGCTCGACCATCCAGGCCATGTCCGAGGCCCAGGGGGCTTCCTCGAACCCCCGCTTGCGCAGGTTGATCAGACGCGGCGGGTTGGGCGGCGGCGCGACGATCAGCGGCGGAAACGGCCGCTGGGTCGACAGCACGCCGATCGCCTCGTCCATGGCCTGGGCGAACGAAACCTGCCCGCTCATCAGGCCCGAAACGTTCGAATAGGCGTTGGCGCCGCCCCAGTAGTTGTAGGCCTGGTAGGTGTTGGTCGACAGCACCATCAGGGCGCTCGAGCGACGCACGCCGACCGGCGGCTTCACCACCACGAAGTGATGGGCCTCCGCGCCCGTCGGGTCGCTCAAAACGATGTCGTAGTAGCCCGAGGCCCACCCCGCCTCGACCTCGATCTCGAGAGCGACAGGCCAGCCGCAACCGTCGCGGTCGGCGTTGGCCGGAACCGGATGCTGCCCGACCACCACGTTGTCGCACTCCAGCACCGTCTGGCGCTGCGCCCCCACGCGGGCGATCGTGAGCCGGCACGGCCCGGTCTCGGCGCTGGCGTGAAGCGAGAAGCGTTCTCCCGGGCGCACGCTGAGGCGGTCGGTATAGCAAGCCAGCATTTCGTCTTTCCCTTCACCCTGCCCCATCTCATCCGCCCTCCAAGGCCTTGGGGCGCGACGCCGCGAGCGCGGCGCGGCCCGGCGGACTGATGACGTAGTTTTTACTACCCTATTGGTCGGGGTCGCAAGCCAGGCATTCTATCGGCCGCGACGAAGACGTCGCCGCACGCCCGCGCTTCAGCGCCTTAAGATCCGCACGACTCGATCGGGATGGGTCATGGCCATGAAGCGCCCGGCGTCCGGCGCGAGCTCGAAGTTGCTGTCGGGGAGCACGGTGCGCCAGTAGCGCTCGACATGCCGCGGATCATGCATCGTGTCGTGCCCGCCGATCAGGATCGACCAATGCGCGAGGCCGCGCATAGGCGAGGGTTCGCCGCCGCGCGCGATCGCGACCTGCTCGTTGACATAGCCTTCGATCCGGCCCGTGGCGAACATGCGCACCGATCGCCAATAGTCTTCGGCGATGCGTGGGTCGGCGGCGGCGGCCTCATCTGGCGGGCTGCCGCGCATCGACTGCCTCACCATGCGGTCCAAGCGCTCGCGCGTCAGGCTGCCCGCCAGGAGGCGCGCGAAGGTCGCGATGAGTTCGGGGCGGCGAAAATAGGCCTCCTTGAACGCGCCCAGCGGCCCATGCCGACGACTGTCGGCGCTTGTCGGCGGGTCGGGATTGACCAGCACCACCTTGCCAAGGCGCTCGGGCGCGCGCCGGGCGATCGCGAGCACCGCCTGGGCGCCGCCCCGGGCGACAATGTCGATCGTCGGCAGACGCAGCGCGTCCAGCAAGGCGACAACGTCCTCGGCGGCCGCCTCGAAGGGATCGTGTTCGCCCGCCCGCAGCCCCGGGATCGGATCGCTCATGCCAAAGCCCGGACGATCGATCGACAGAACACGAAAGCCTTCGGCTTGCAGCGCGGCCACCAGACCGGAGGGCGCCAGTCGAGACGTCATGCTGGAGTGCACGATCAGGACAGGGCGTCCGCCCGCCGGGCCGTAGTCGCTCCACGCGATGCGAGTTCCGTCGGCCCGAGGCAGCAGCCGCAACGGTTCGGCGCGAGGATCGGAGAACCCCAGCCGCCCGCGCGTCGCGCCCAGCAGCGCGCCGAGCATGCTCATCGTCGACACGGTGCGCGCCAGTTCGCTGGCCGAGGTGACGCGCAACGTGGCGAAGACCTGCTCCAGATCCTTGCGCACGACCGAGACCGACAGACCCAGGGTCCGAGCGGCTTCCTCGCGCGAGGCGCCGCTGGCGACCAGCAGCGATATCGAGGCCTGCTTCTGGGTCAGTCCCCAAACGTCGACCAGCAGCTCGGTGTGATCGGCGCGCGACGGCAACAGTCCGAACGCCAGGCTCGAGAGGAGCCCGACGAGCTCCGGCAATCTGCGCGCGCCCGTCCGGCGATAGACCTCCGACAAGGTCTCGCGCGCCGTGACGTGTGAGAGGTCCAGCTTCGCGGCCGCCGCCTTGATCGACCCCGCTCGGATCACCGCCGACACGACCCGAATCTGCGCCGCCGTCAGGCCGAAGGCGGCGCAGGCCCGTTCGATCGGTCCGGCGCGCGCGGCCAGGGTCGTCAGCACCACCACCTTCCCCGCCGGCGCCTCGGCGGTGAGCTCAGGCGGCAGATGCCACAGTGGAAAGGCCGCCGCGGCGGAGGCGTAGACGAAGATGGCCGACTCCGAGCCCGTGTCGTTTTCCACCGCGACCGGGACCACGACCGGCTTGCCCGAGCGCAGCGCGCGGTCGGCCAGTGCGGCGTCTATGTAGCGCTCGCCGCGCTCCTCGGAAAAAACCCGCGAGGCCATCTGAACCGCGCCATGAGCATCCAGCAGGGCCGCCGCGATGCTCTGCGCGTCCAGCAGGGGCAGGAAACGGGCCTGGGCCGCATCGGTCTCGATCAGGCCGCCCAGGGCGCCGGGCGCGGATTGGGTCGTCGCCAGGACGGCGTCCGCATCCTCCAGGACCGCCTGCAAGAAAGACGGAAAGCCACCTTCAACCAAGGACTGAACCCGAAGCCGCCATCACCAACGCAAGTCGCCGAACCATCGAACCGTTACGCTCGACTGACCTTGGAGCGAGCCCGGCTCAACGTCCAGAGAACATCGCCGACACCCTACAAACGGCGATGTCCGTCCCCGGACAGGTCGATTAGCTGAGGCCGCGCGCCCGCTCTCGTTTCGCCGCGCCCGAGGGAAGTTCGATGGCCATCACCTTTCAGACCCAGGATCTGGCGCTCAACCTGCGCGCCGGTTTCACGACCGCGTCCGTTCACGAGATCGCCGTCGCGGACTTCAATGGCGACGGCAAGGTCGACATCGCCCTGTCCTACTTCCTCTACCCGCTGGAGGATCGGGCGGTCCCGATCCGGGTGCTGACCGGAGACGGCGCGGGAAAATTCGCCGACGCCACGACGGCGCTGTTCGGCGACCAGCCGCCCGTGACGGTGCACGGGCGTCAGATCGTGGTGGCCGACTTCAACAAGGACGGTCGCGCGGACGCCTTCTTCGCCGACCACGGCTATGACGCCGCGCCTTTCCCCGGCGCCCGCAACGCCCTCTTCCTGTCCTCCAACGCCGCGGGCCTGGTCAACGCCACCGCGCGCCTGCCGACCTTGGCCGACTACAGCCACTCGGCCGCGGCCGGCGACGTCGATGGCGACGGCGATATCGACCTCTATGTCGGCAACTACAACGGCGGAACCGAAGAGGCGCCGTATGTCCTGCTCAACGACGGCGCCGCCAACTTCACCCTGAGCCGCGCGGGTCTGCCGGCCGACCTCGTGGCGGGCCAGTACAATTCGCCGGCCAGCCTGCTGTTCGACGCCGATGGCGACGGCGACCTCGACCTGCTGCTGACGCCAAACGAAACCCAGACCCAGAACGCCCGCCTGCTCAAGAACGACGGCAAGGGCAATTTCACCGCCCTGTCCTCGTTCGCCATGCCCAAGAACGGCGCGTCCGAGACCGTGATCGACGCCAAGGCCGCCGATCTCAACGGCGACGGCAAGCTCGACCTGGTGATGACGACGGTGGTGGACCTCTTCAAGCCGGGAACGACCCAAGTCTGGATCAACGACGGCCAGGGCGGATTCGCCAACGAGACGGCCAAGCGCCTGCCGGTCCAGGTCACCGAAGACTGGTACACCCGCACCCACCTTATCGACATCAATGGCGACGGCCATGTCGACCTCGTCGCGTCGAACAGCCACAAGCAGGCGGTGTTCCTGAACGACGGCGCGGGGCGCTTCGTGCAACTCCCCGCGGGCTGGCTGAACATCTCACAGTACGACCGACTGCAGGCGGCCGATGTGAACGGCGACGGCCGCGTGGACGTGATCGCCTGGCGCGGGATCTGGGATGGGGCCGAACACATCACCGCGCATCTGGCTGGCGACGCCGGCGTCTCGGTGAGCGGCGGCGCCGCGGCCGACGCCCTGGTCGGCGACGCGCGCGCCGAGACCTTGAGCGGACTGGCCGGAAACGACGTGCTGTTCGGCGGCGCGGGCGACGACACGCTGAACGGCGGCGATGGCGCCGACATCCTGGTCGGCGGCGCGGGCGCGGACAGGATCGATGGCGGGGCCGGCGTCGACGAGGCGCGCTACGGCGGCCTGGCGGCCGACTACGCGATCGGCGTCACCGCGTCGGGCTGGACCGTCTCCGACGCCCGCGCCAATCCGCGTGACGGCGTCGACACCCTGATCAATGTCGAGAACCTGGTCTTCGCGGACAAGACCATCAGCCTGGGCGACGCCACGGTGGGGCTGGCGATCGCTTCGCTGCTGCGGGTCAGCGCAGCGGCGGGCGCCGGCGGGACGCTGACGGCCGACCTGACGGCCAAGATCACCGCCGGCGCCTTGACCCCCTCCTCCGCCATCGCCGAGGTGGTGAAGGCCGCCGATCAGACGACCTCCGTGGCGACGCTCAGCTATCTGTTCTTCACGGGCAAGATCCCGGGCCAGGCGGGCGTCGACTATCTGGTCTCGACGACCGCAAACAACGCCAACAACCTGAACAGCGCCTACTACCAGTTCTTCAATCTGGAGAACCGCTACATCAACTTCGCCGTCAATCTGGGTAAGGTCGGCGAAGGCGCCGCCAAGTTCTCGGCCGACTACGGCGCGCTCACGCTGTTCGACGCCGCCAAGAAGGCTTACGCGGCGATCTTCGGCGCGACGCCGACCGACGCCAAGGTCCACCTTCTGATCGACTCGCGCGTCGACTACTTCGCCAGCTACGGCGGGGACGGCCCAAACGGACTGGGAACCAAGGCCGCGATGGTCGGCTGGTTGCTGGCCGAGGCGGAAAAGGCGGACGTCGGCGTCATGGCGAGATCGAACGCCGCCTGGCTGACCGACCTGGCCGACGGCGCCGCGCCCTTCGCGATCGACATCCTCGACCCGGCCAAGGGCTACTACAAGGCGGATTTCATCTTCGGAGGCGGCTGAGGAGCGCCGCGGCGGGCTCGCGAGGACGAAAGCGATGATGGCTCACCCTCGTCAAACCCACATTCACCGTCGTGGCTGAGTACGCGCCAGCGGCTCTCCCCACGACACGTCGCCCTCCATCTTAAGTGCAGATTTGATGATGCCGCTCGGGATCCCCGTTTCAAACGCGCGGTGATCCCGAGCGGCGATTATGTCCGACAGGCATCCGGGGCGGACGCTCGACCGGCCCGCGCTCAGACCAAGCGCGCGCCGGCGACCGTCCTACCGGGAGAACTAGAAGCCTATGCGCGTTCCGAGCCTGAGCCCGCCGCCGCGCCGGCCACCGCCGAAATCGCCGCTCGCCTCAAGGAAGGCCGTGGCCGAGCCGGCCGTGCGGAAGGCCGCTCCAAGGGTGATTTGCCCGAAGGTTCGGCCGCCGTCCCGCGAGAGGTGTTCGACCTGATCGCCGCTTCGGAAATCGAGGCTATTTTTGATCGTAAAGTCGTGAGCGACGAACGCCGCGCCATAGGACGTCAAGGTCCCCCCCAAGGCGTCAGCCTCCACGGAACCCCGAACACCGGCCTTGGCCACAAAGCCGGCGGAGTCACCGAAATCCAGACGCTGGCCGAGGGCCTTCAGATCATTGAGGCGGGTGCTGACATAGCTGATGCTCAGCAGATGCTCGTAGGCCAGACCATCGCCCTCAAGTCGCGTTCCGGCCTCGACCTGACCACCCCAGGAAACGCCTTTCAGCGAGTCGTCGATGGCGTCGGCCGCGCCACGCACCTTGATCGCGTGATGATCGGCCTTGGCCATGGCGTTGAGGAAATAGCCCTCCCGCGACAAGGACAGATAGCCGCCCACGCTGAAGACTTGGAACTTGGCGCTATCGTCGACGACGTTGAACCTCTGCTTGGCGTCGGCATAGCCAGCCGTCACCCCCAAGACCAAGCTCGTCTCCCCAACGCTCCCGTTGATCAGATCCACACCGAGCTGACCGCCGTAGCTGGTCTGCTGATAGTCGGTCGCGACGCTGCGATCGCCGACCTTGACGGTGTCGTTGCGATCCATCCTCTGTCCGAAGGTTTGAACCCAGACACCTGGCCCGACTTCGTTTGGGTCGCCATCGGCGTTGACGGCGCCATCGCGGAGATTGGCCACGTGAGCGCTCCAGGCGTCAGCCGATTGGCGCCAAACGTTGGTCGCGCCCTCGGAGAGTTTAAGCCCGTCATAGACCCGCTGGCCGGCGCCTCCCGTGAGCCGATAGCTTCCATCGCTAGCGTCAAAGGTCAGGCCGTAGCGGATAAAGCCAATCTCTTGGTTCTCGATCTCAAAGGCGTCGGCCACTGAATCCTTGCCCGCCTTGACGAGGACAAGGCCTTGGCCTTTGGTCAGGAAGGCCGACTTGGCGTCGACGCCGCCCAGGACGATCAGCGTCTTGCCATTGGCGACGCCGCCGACCTCAAGACGATCTGCGCCCGATGGCGCTATGTCGAGACCAAGGCGCGCGTCAGCGCCGCGATAGGCCCCAGAGACCGTCAAGACATCGCCGCCATGACCGTTGCGAAGGTCGATGAGCTTGTTGTTCCGAAAGCCTTCCAGCGACTTGAACGTGACGTGAAGAGGATCCTTTGCGTTCGCGCCGATGGTGATCACCCCATTGTTGATGAGCCCATCGTCCCCGCCTCCAAAGTCGACATCGGCGGTCAGATCCACCGTCTTATCGTTGGTGATCGAGTCGGCGTCGTCGGTCAGGTCCTTGTCGCCGAACCGCTTGGAAGGCCCTTCATCCTGGGCTGTCGCCTGGCGCGTCGCCGGACGCCCCTCGGCGGCCTTCGCCTGCGGGGCCGTGGACAGAAGTAGGGGAACCAGGATCCCTGGCAGCATTGCGGTCGTCAGAAATCGCGCCGCGGTCGGCTTATCGCCAACCCGGCTGTATGGGCTCAGCACGAAGGAAGCTCCACTCATCGCGCCCCCGCGATATGGCTGAGCCTATAATGCCGGTGGAAGGGCGCTCAAGGAGAAAGTACAGTTCTTACGCAACATTTATTTCAGGGTGAAATCTGATGAAGCGCCTTCGCCGCACGCGGTCGGCCTAACCGGTGGGCGGTAACCCAGTAGCTGGATGCTGGGGGTGTTGAGCCTCCAAAGGATCGAACAATGGTCCGCAGTTCAGTCACCGCCGCGGCTCTCCAGCGCATCGAGATAGCGCTCTAGTTCGCAGCGCCGAACCAGGGCTTGAGCGCCCTCCTCCAGAGTGCGAATGCGGCCTTCTGCGACCAGCTCATAGAAGCGCCTGCGACTGATGGCGAGGACCTCGGCCGCCGCCGCCGAGCGCGCCCCCACGCTGAGCTGCAAATCCCGCATCCGTGGGGCTTAAGTCGGATCGATCCAGCGCGTGATTTCCCATTGCCCGCCAGAGCCCGGTCTGATAGCCAACGCCCCTCTTCGCCAACGCTCTGCGTTGACCCGGATGGCCCGGTGGCGGAGTGGTGACGCAGCGGACTGCAAATCCGTGCACGCCGGTTCGATTCCGGCCCGGGCCTCCATTATTTTTCAATGACTTATCCGTTTTGGCCGACCAGTGAGTTTGCTCATTCGGCAAGCGCTTCTACGGGATGGGCGCAAGAGGTCAGAGAAGCGGCAGATCCGTCCCGCCAGCTTGAGAAGAGCCTGGCCTATGCGAATTTCCGATCACCAGCTCTGACGACCAGACAATTTTCAAATCGGCTCGCGCCCAAGCCGCCAGAGCGACCGAAACGCGGCCGGCTTATGGCAGCGCTGGGCCTTGAAACGGCCGCTGCCGTGCTCGAGCATGTGCGCCGCTCATTGAGGGCCCGTGCATGCGCCAAATTTGGCTCGTCATCGTCGTTTGCTTCGCTTGCGTCGCGTCGACCGTGCCCGCAGTCGCCGGCGCGCAAGATAACACCGCCCTCATTGATCGCCTCACCTGGGGACAGACGTCTCAAGCGCTGGCCGACATCAAACGACTGGGCCCCGATCGCTGGCTGAAGAGCCAGCTGCGACCTGCGACGCCGCTCCAGCTGCCCCCGCAGGCGCAGGCCCAGATCGACGCCTTGCGTATATCGCGCGAGCCGATGGCGGAGATCGCCGTGGCAATGGACGCCGAAAACAAGGCTGCCAGCAAGCTGACAGACCCCGCGGCGCGGCAAGCCGCCCAGCAGGCTTATCAGAAGGGAATGGCGGACCTGAAGCAGCAGGCCGCCGCCCGCTCGCTGCTCCGAGACCTCTACTCCCCGAACCAACTCCAAGAGCAGATGACCTGGTTCTGGATGAACCACTTCAACGTCCAGGCCGACAAACGCGACATCCGGGCGATGATCGGCGACTATGAAGATCAGGCGATCCGGCCCCACGCGTTGGGCAAGTTCCGCGACCTTCTGAAGGCGGCCGACCTGCACCCGGCCATGCTGCGCTATCTCGACAACGATCAGAACGCGGTCGGCCGCATCAACGAGAACTACGCTCGCGAGATCCTCGAGCTGCACACGATGGGCGTCGGCTCCGGCTACAGCCAGAAGGACGTCGAGGAGATGGCGCGGGTGCTGACGGGCGTCGGCGTCAGCCTCTCGCCCGATGCGCCCAAGCTGAAGGCTGAGCAGCAAGCCTTCTACGTCCGGCGCGGGCTGATGGAATTCAATCCGGCGCGGCACGACTTTGGCGCCAAGGTGGTGCTCGGACGCCAGATCGGCGGCACGGGGCTTTCGGAGTTCGAACAGACGCTCGACGCGCTGGCCAGCGAGCCAGCGACCGCGCGGCACGTCTCACGCAAGCTGGCGCTCTATTTCATGGGCGAGGCGCCATCCGACTTGATCGACCGTATGACCGCCAAGTTCCTGCGCAGCGATGGCGATATCGCCGAGGTGCTCGGCCTGTTGTTCAAGTCGTCAGCGTTCAAGGCGTCGCTGGGCAAGAAACTGAAGGACCCGATACACTACGCCGTCTCGGCGGTGCGGCTGGCCTATGACGGCCGCCCGATCGCTAACACAGCTCCGCTACAGGGCTGGATCAACCGTATGGGCCAGGGCCTCTATAATCGCGACACGCCGGATGGCTACCCGCTGGAGGACACGGCCTGGTCCGGCCCAGGTCAGCTCACCACTATGTTCGAGGTCGCCCGCCAGGTCGGCGCCAATTCGGCGGGGCTCTTCAAGCCCGGCGAGCCCGGCGCCGAAGACCAGCCCGCCTTCCCTCAACTCCAGAACGCTCTCTTCTACGCAACGCTGGAAAAGCGGCTTTCCCCCCAGACGCGGTCGGCTTTGGCTCAGGCCCGGTCGCCGGCGGAGTGGAACACGCTCTTTCTATCCTCTCCCGAGTTCCTGCATCGATGAGGTCGCCGCCATGCACCGTCGAGACTTTCTAACCGCCGGCCTCGCCGCGACGGCGGCCGCGGTGGGCGGCCGCGCCTGGAGCGCCCCCGCCACCGACCAGCGCCTGCTCGTGATCTTCCTGCGTGGCGGCTACGACGCCATGAATGTGGTGATCCCAACCTCCAGCGACTTCTACTACGAAAGCCGCCCGACGATCGCGATCGCGCGGCCCGATCCGGCCAATCCCAACGCCGCCCTGCCCCTCGACAGCGACTGGAGCCTGCACCCGGCGCTGAAGGACAGCCTCTATCCGCTGTGGGCCAAGAAGCAGATCGCCTTCGTCCCGTTCGCGGGAACAGACGACATGACCCGAAGCCACTTCGAAACCCAGGACACGATCGAGCTCGGCCAGCCGGTCGGCGGCCCCCGGAACTATCGCTCGGGCTTCATGGGGCGCTTGGCCCAGGAGCTCTCGGGCGGACGCCCGATCGCCTTCACCGCCCAGCCGCCGCTGGCCTTCCAGGGCCCGATGTCGGTGCCGAACCTCAACATCACCTCGGTGAGCAAACCCGGCGTCGACGAGCGACAGGCCAAGCTGATCCAGGAGATGTATCAGGGCCACGACCTGCAGGCGGCGGTGACGGAAGGCTTCTCGGCGCGGGACAAGGCTTACGCGGCCCTGGCCGGCGAAATGGCGGCGGCCAATCGCAACGCGGTCTCCCCCAGCGGCTTCGAACTGGCCGCCCGCCGCGTCGCCCGCCTGATGAAGAGCGACTACAATCTAGCGTTCCTCGATGTCGGCGGCTGGGACACCCACGTCAATCAAGGCGGCGCGACCGGCGTCCTAGCCGACCGGATCAGCCAGCTCGGTCGCGGTCTGGCAGCGCTGGCCGAAGACCTCGGCCCTGAGGCCTGGGCGAACACGACGGTGGTGGTGCTTTCGGAGTTCGGCCGAACGTTCAAGGAGAACGGCGACAAGGGCACTGACCATGGGCACGGCAGCGTATACTGGGTACTGGGCGGCGCCGTGCAGGGCGGGCGTATTGCCGGAGAGCAGGTGGCCTTCAGTCCCGAGCTTCTCAACGACAAAAGGGATCTCAAGGTTCTGACCGACTACAGATCTCTCATCGCCGAGCTCGTTGAAAGGCTCTACAGCGTCCGCGCGCCCGCCCTGGATGCAATATTCCCAGGGATGCGCCCCTCCGCCCTAAGTTTGATCTGAACTCGGCACGGGCGCCGCGTTAATATTAACAACGATAACCACGCGAGGTATTAATAGAGGCCAGAACACCCGGCAGGCGGAGCTGTGTTCCCCCCGCCTAGCGCCGCTACCAGAAATATATTCTTGTAATGATCGGTGACTATGATCACAGACGGCTTATGGTTAGCGGCGCCTATTTGACGCCCAAACTGGTTTTTTGACGCACAGAAGCTATTACGAGGGTCGCCTCGACCAACAGCTTACGCTATGAGGCAACCACGCAAGGCTAAATAGCCGCGTTCTCGATGGTGGGGATCTAATGACGGTTAAAAGCAATGGTAAGGTCGCGCTCATCACGGGCGTGACCGGGCAAGACGGCGCGTACCTGTCGGAGCTGCTGCTCTCGAAGGGCTATACGGTTCACGGATTGAAGCGACGCTCGTCGTCGTTCAACACCGGTCGAATCGAACATCTCTACCAGGATCCGCACGAGCCGGATCCGCGCTTCATCCTGCACTACGGCGACATGACCGACAGCACGAACCTGATCCGGATCGTGCAGCAGACCCAGCCGGACGAGATCTACAACCTGGCGGCTCAGAGCCACGTCCAGGTCAGCTTCGAGACCCCGGAATACACCAGCAACGCCGACGGCACTGGCACCCTGCGTCTGCTGGAAGCCATCCGCATCCTGGGCCTGGAAAAGAAGACCAAGTTCTATCAGGCCTCCACCTCGGAGCTGTACGGCCTGGTCCAGGAAGTGCCGCAGAGCGAAAAGACGCCGTTCTATCCGCGCAGCCCGTACGCCGCAGCCAAGCTCTATAGCTACTGGATCGTGGTGAACTACCGCGAGGCCTACGGCATCCACGCCAGCAACGGCATTCTGTTCAACCACGAGAGCCCGCTGCGCGGCGAGACCTTCGTCACCCGCAAGATCACCCGCGCCGTCGCGGCCATCAAGCAGGGCTTCCAGGACAAGCTCTACCTCGGCAACCTCGACGCCAAGCGCGACTGGGGTCACGCCCGCGAGTACGTCCGCGGCATGTGGCTGATGCTCCAGCAGGAGACGGCCGACGACTACGTCCTGGCCACTGGCGAGACCACCCTGGTCCGCGACTTCGTGACCAAGGCCTTCTCGGAAGTCGGCATCACGATCAACTGGTCGGGTACGGGCGTCGATGAAAAGGGCACGTGCGCCGAGACCGGCAAGGTGCTGGTCGAGGTCGATCCACGCTACTTCCGCCCGACCGAGGTCGAGCTGCTGATCGGCGACCCAACCAAGGCTAAGACTAAGCTCGGCTGGGTCCACGAGACCAAGTGGGAGCAGCTCTGCGCCGAAATGGTCGCGGCCGACATGATCAATGTGGCCAAGGAGCAGCGTCGCAATGCCGAATGACGTGATCTTCCCTCTCGAGGGCAAGCGCGTCTGGGTGGCCGGCCATCGTGGGATGGTCGGCTCCGCCATTGTTCGGCGCCTCGCTTCGGAAGGCTGTGAAATCCTGACCGCCGGCCGCGATGTTCTGGACCTCGAGCGCCAAAGCGCGGTCGAGGCTTGGATGGCCAAGGAAAAGCCGGACGCCATCTTCATGGCGGCGGCCAAGGTCGGCGGCATCCTGGCCAACGACACCTATCCGGCCGATTTCCTCTACAACAACCTGGTCATCGAGACGAACATCGTCGACGCCGCCTGGCGCAATGGCGTTGGCAAGGTGCTGTTCCTCGGCTCGTCGTGCATCTATCCGAAGTTCGCGCCCCAGCCGATGATGGAAGACGCACTGCTCACCGGCCCGCTGGAACCGACCAACGAGTGGTACGCGATCGCCAAGATCGCCGGCATTAAGCTGGCCCAGGCCTATCGCAAGCAGCACGGCTGCGACTTCATTAGCGCCATGCCGACCAACCTCTACGGCATTGGCGACAACTTCGACCTGAACAGCAGCCACGTGATGCCGGCCCTGATCCGCAAGGCCCACGAGGCCAAGCTGGCCGGCGCCGACAGCATCACGATCTGGGGCACGGGCACGCCGCGCCGCGAGTTCCTGAACGCCGACGACTGCGCCGACGCCTGCGTGTTCCTGATGAAGGCCTACTCGGACTTCGAGCACGTCAACGTCGGCTCGGGCGAGGACGTCACGATCCTGGAACTGGCGCAGTTGGTGTGCGAGGTCGTAGGCTTCAAGGGCGAGATCGTCACGGACACGTCGAAGCCAGACGGAACTCCGCGCAAGCTGATGAGCGCGAACAGACTGCGCGGCATGGGTTGGAGGCCGAAAATCGCACTCGCCAGCGGAATTGCCAGCGCATATTCCCACTTCCTGGAAGCTGAGTACCAATGATCACGTGCTCACCAAGCTTACCCCCGACAGAAGGCTATCAAATCTGACCTGCCCCAACCTTTGGCCAGATCGGGCGGGGATTGCTCGCCGGTCAGGCACCGGGCGGCCCATATGGCCCGCCCGGTGCCGTTCATAAGCTCGACCGGGCGCTTGTCACCGATCGCGCTGTGGGGACGTGGCTCGTTATAGTCTGTGCGCCAAGCCTCGCATTCTGAGCGAGGCGTCGTCGAGGGCCATGAGCCAGGCGGTGTTCAGATATTCGGCTTGAACTGCCGTTGAAGGACGCCTCGAAGGCGTTGTCGTCCGCTTGCCGGGGCGACAGGTCCACCACGATCAGCTTGAGGCGGCCGTTATCGTCCTCGAACTGGCGCAGCCGATTCGTCTCCGACGGCGTCAGGCCGGCGTAGCTCTTGCGACAGACATAGAAGGTCGCCCTCGAAATCCCGGCCTCGCGACAGACTTCCCCGACGCTGCAGCCTTCTTCGGTTTGACGCAGGATGACACCACCTCCGCCACACTGAACTTCGACCTCTTCATGGTCGCCCCTCGCTCCGTGGCCCAAGCCTCAATGACCTGCTCCTGAAAAACTGGACCGGTTTGAGCTAGAATTTTCTCGTTTTGCG
>NZ_CALCDX010000114.1 GCF_937900395.1 uncultured Caulobacter sp. | reverse complement strand
CGGGATCCAGCCAAATCCCGTGTCATCCCGGCCGAAGCGCAGCGAAGAGCCGGGAACCAGGGGCGGCGTACGAAGCGCCTTGTCACCCCCTGGGTCCCGGATAGCCTCTGCGAGGCTTCCGGGATGACACGCCTAGTTTGAACGTAAGGCTCTGCTAAAGCCGCCCCGTCGCCACAGAGAACGTCAGCCGAGCCTTCTTCTCCAGCTCGCTCAGTTCGCGACCTGACACGTAAGACCGCGCCAGCGCCGCCGGGGCCACGGCCGGGAAGGCCGCCACGGGCAGCCGCTTGATCTCGTCCCGCGCGGCCTTCAGCTGAGCCTCGACCCGCTGCTTCACGTCAGCCTGGGTCCAGCTCTCCGGCAGGCGCGAACGCCCGGCCTGCTTCAAGCGCCATAGCCCCGCCAAGCCCCAGGCCCGCGCCGCGCCCTTGACGGCGTGCGGATCGGCGCCGGGATCCAGCCGCCGCGCGGCTAGAACCGCCAGCGCCCCCGCCGTGCCGTCGACATAGGCCATCACCGCCGCCTCGTCGTTCAGCGGGCCTTCGTCCAAGTCCGTGAAGCGCGCATCGGCCAGGGCGGCCAAGGCGTTGGGATCGAAGCCCGACGCGGCCAGGGCCTCGACATTGGGATGCTTGCGCGGCGCCTTGGCGGCCGCGACCTCTTCCATCGCCTCGCGCCACCAGGTGATGCGGATCTCGCCCATCAGGGCGTTGGAGACGCCGCCGGCCACCCGCGCCAGCTCGTAGTTCAGGCCGTACAGCGCGGTCACGTCGGCCCGCGCGGCGGGATCGGCGATGAAGCGGGTCGTCAGCCAGCGGTCGGGATCGACGCGGCGGACGAGGTCGTCGAGGGTTTCGGTGTCGGCCATGAGCTCAAAACGAAGAAGGCCCGCCGGCGAATGCGCGGCGGGCCCTCCCCTTACAGCGTGTCGCCGCCGGCGTCAGCCGAACAGCGTCTGGTTCATCGCCATGGTCGCCAGCATCGGGATGCTGAGCAAGGTGTTGGTGCGCGAAAACAGCATGGCGGTCTTGGCGGCCTTGGCCTTGGCGTCCGCGTCGGCCTCGACTAGCCCCAAGGCGATCTTCTGGTTCGGCCAGATGAAGACCCAGACGTTGAAGAACATCACCGTCGCCAGCCACATGCCGGTGCCGATGAAGGTGAAGCCCATGTCGGCGCCCGGCGTGTAGCCGCCCGCCAGGCCCAGGGTGAAGGCCTCCAGGATATAGCCGCGGCTATAGGCCAGGATGACGCCCATGACCCAGGTCGCCAGGGCGGCCCAGCGGAACCAGAACAAGGCCTCGGGCGCGATGTACTTGCTGACCGCCGGCTTCAGCTCGGCCGGGATCTGCGGCATGACGCGAATCTGCACGAAGTTGAAATAGTACAGCAGCCCGATCCACAGGATGCCGAACAGCACGTGCAGCCAGCGGTAGATGGCCTGGAAATAGACCAGGCCATGCCCTTGCGGGCTGTGGCCGTAGCCAATGACGATCACCAGCGCCAGCACGAAGCTGACGATGATGGTGTTGCGGAAGTTGGAAAGCAGTCCAGACATCGGTTTCCCCCTAGGATCCCTTTTGCTTGGGCGGGACCATAGGGGTGTTTTCGGAGTCGGGCAAAGATTTGGGCGAACAGGGTTCTTGTTGCTCACGCCGCCGCCTTCCTAGGCCCTGCGCCTAGGACCCAGGGTTCAGCGAGCATTGCGCGCGGGCGACCACGCCGACGAATAGCTCTGACCGACGATGAGCCAAGCCGCGCCATGGGTCCTCGCCACAAGGGCGAGGAAGGCTGGTTCTGATTAGACCGCGATGAGCGCCGCGGCCATCCGGCGGCCTTCGCTGGCCAGGACGTTATAGGTGCGAGCCGCGGCCTCGGTGCTCATGAACTCGAGGCCGATCCCCGCGGCTTTCAGGGCGTCGCGCACGGGGCGCGGCGGCAAGGCGTTGGCGAGGCCCACGCCCAGCAGAACAAACTCCACGGCGCCGCCGGCGGCGAAGACCTCGGCGAACGACTCCGGGGTCAGGTCCGCCAGGGCGGTCGCGGCCCAGTCGCGCGGCTGGTCGTCGAGGATCAGCAGCGAGCCGGGCCGCCAGACGCCGGCGACCCGGAAGCCGCCGCCGCCCCAGGCGTCGATGGATGGCGGCTGGCGCATCAGGGCCGCGAGGCCGCGCCGAACTTGACCGGCGTGGCGTCGTCGTCGTTGCGCTTGACGCCCCAGACCAGGATCAGCGGCAGGGCGATGTAGATCGACGAATAGGTGCCGATGATGATGCCGAACACCATGGTGAAGACCAGCGGGAACAGCACCGGACCGCCGAATATCATCGTGCCGCCCAGGGCCAGCAGAGCCGTGGTGCCGGTGATGATCGTCCGCGACAGACGCTCGTTCTCGGACAGGTCGATGATGTCGCGCAGAGGGGTCGTCTTGTACTTGCGCAGGTTCTCTTTCAGACGGTCGAAGGTGATGACCTTTTCGTTCATCGAATAGCCGATCACCGTCAGCAGGGCCGCGATCTCGGTCATCGAGAACTCGATCTTGACCACCGACAGCAGGCCCAGGGTCAGGACGATGTCGTGGATCACGGCCACGACCGCGCCCGTGCCATAGGACAGGCCGAAGCGGAACCAGATGTAGCCCAGGGTCAGCAGCAGGGCGACGCCCAGGGCCTTGAAGCCGGACATCAGAAGCTCGCCCGAGACCTTGGCGCCCACTTCCGAGCGGCTGGTCACCTTCAGGTCGGGGAAGCGCTTGACCAGTTCGCGCTCGACATTGGCCGAGGCCGCGCTGGGGGCCTCGCCCTTGGCCGGAAGGAACTTGACCATGGCCGAGTTCGGCTGGCTGGCGAAGCCCTGCACCTGGGCGTCATGGGCGCCGATCTGGTTCATGGCCGCGCGCAGGTCCGCCAGGGGCACGGGCCGCGACATGGCGATCTCCAGGGCGTTGCCGCCCTTGAAGTCGATGCCGAGGTTCAGCCCCTGCAGGAACAGCGAGGCGATCGCTCCGACCAGCAGGATGGCCGAGAACACGGCCGCGACGGGGGCCCAGCGCACGAAACGGAACTTGGTGGCGCGGGGAATGTAGCGAATGAGGGGCCAACGCATTGGTCGGATCTCCTATGCGATCGGCAGCTTCTTCGGCTTCGTGGCCTTGAACCACCAGCCGATGAGCACTTGGGTGATGAAGATGGCGGTGAACAGCGACGTGAACACGCCGATCACCAGGGTCCAGGCGAAGCCCTTCACCGGGCCCGAGCCGAAGCTGAACATGATCAGGCCCGAGATCAGGCTGGTGATGTTGGCGTCCAGGATCGAGGTCAGGGCCAGCTTGTAGCCGTGGTCGGCCGCGGCCATGGGCGTTCGCCCGGCGTTGGCCTCGTCGCGCATGCGCTCGTAGATCAGAACGTTGGCGTCGACGGCGACGGCCAGGGTCAGGATCAGGCCGGCGATGCCGGGGAAGGTCAGGGTCGCCTGGGTCATCGACATGATGCCGACGATCAGGAGCACGTTGACCACCAGGGCGATGGCCGCGAAGCCGCCGAACAGGCCATAGGCCAGGATCACGAACACGAACATCGACAGCGCGCCGATGGCCAGCGAGATCGAGCCGGCCTTGACGGCGTCGGCGCCGAGCTCGGCGGTCACGGTGCGCTGGTCCTCGACGTTCAGCGGCGCCGGCAGAGCGCCCGAGCGCAGCAGCAGCGACAGTTCGTTGGCGCTCTGGACGGTGAAGTTGCCGGTGATGATGCCGCTGCCGCCGGTGATGGGGCCGTTGATCACGGGCGCCGACAGGATCTTGTCGTCCAGCACGATGGCGAAACGCTTGCCGACATTACGGGCCGTCAGGTCGCCAAACTTTCGGCCGCCAGAGGCGTTGAAGGTCAGCGCCACAACGGGATTGCCGCTCTGCGGGTCGAACTGCTGCTGGGCGTTGGTCAGTTCCTCGCCCGAAACCAGGGCGCGCTTCTTGACCACGTAGTACGGCGAGTACTGATCGCCCGGCAGGACTTCAGACCCCGGGGGAATACGGCCGGCCTGAACGTCTTCCGGCGTCACCGTCTCGTCGACCATCTGGAAGGTCAGCTTGGCGGTCTTGCCGATGATGTCGCGCAGCTTGCCAGGATCGCTCTCGCCCGGCGCCTGGATCATGATCCGGTTTTCGCCCTGGCGGTTGATCGAGGGTTCCTTGGTGCCCAGGCTGTCGATCCGGCGGCGGATCGTCTCGATCGACTGGTCGACCGCCTTGACGGCGTCGGCCTTGATCGCTTCCGGCACGAAGCGGACTTCGATGCGGTTATCGCCCTTGCCCGAGACCGACACGTCCTTGCCGCCGATCACGCCGGCCAGCGGCGCGCCGAGGTTCTTGCGCAGAAGATTCAGGGCGTCGTTGTAGCGGGCCGCGTCGCCGATGCGGACGCTGATGATCTCGCCCTGCTGGTTCAGCTCGCCGAACGGGATCTGCTCGCTGCGCAGCTGGGTGCGGACGTCTTCCGTCAGGTTCGACAGCCGCTCGCGGTGCAGAGCGTCGGTGTCGACCTCATACAGCAGATACGAGCCGCCTTGCAGGTCGAGGCCGAGGTTCAGCTTCTTGTGCGGCAGGAAGCCGGGCAGCGCGTCCAACGTCTTCTGGGGAAGCACGTTGGGCAAGGAGAACAGAATCCCGAAGATCACCGACAGGGTGACGGCGATGATCTTCCAGCGGGAGAGAGTCAGCATGGATCAGAGACTTTTCAGGCGGCGCCGCTACGAACGCCTCGCGAAGGGTGGGGTTCGCCTTAGTTCTTGGCGTCGTTGGCGGCGGCCGGCTCGCCCTTGGCGCGGACTTCCGTGATCATGCCCTTGACGACCTTCACGGTCACGCCCTGGGCGATCTCGACGCCCACTTCCTTGTCTTCGACGCGCACGATCTTGCCCAGCACGCCCGAAGACAGGACGACGGTGTCGCCGCGCTTCAGGTTGGCGAGCATGTTCTGATGCTCCTTGGCGCGCTTCTGCTGAGGACGGATCAGCATGAAGTAGAATAGCACCACCATCAGGAGGATGGGGGCCAGCTGCAGGATCTGGGCGTTCAGGCTGTTCATGGAGACTCCAAAAAATCCGATGAGGCGCGCCGCCTTACATAGGGTCGCGCCAAGTCGGCGGAAGCTATGCGTTCGCCTTCCCTTTTGCAATGCGAGCCCGCGAGGGTATGGAAACGGCCATGACCGACGCGCTCCCCACGCCATTTGGGCCCCTGCTCGCCCGCATCGCCGACGCCCTGGAGCGTCTGGCCCCGCCGCCGCCGGCCGCGCCGGATTTCTCGGGCGCGCGGCTATTCCGGCACGAGCCCGCGACCGGCGCCTTCGCCCCCGCGCCGGACTATCCGCTGTCGCTGGACCTGCTGGTCGGGATCGATCGTCAGAAGGCGCGGTTCGTGGAGAATCTGCGCCGCTTCGCCGTGGGCCTGCCCAGCAACCACGTGCTGCTGTGGGGCGTGCGCGGTACGGGCAAAAGCTCGGTGACAAAGGCCGCCTTCATGGCCCTGGCCGAGGTCTATCCCGATCTGAAGCTGGTCGAGGTCGACCGCGACGAGGTCGCGGCGTTGCCGCCGCTCTTTGATCTGTTGCGAGCCCGTGCGGAGCGCTTCGTCGTGCTGTGCGACGACCTCTCGTTCGAGGACGGCGCGGCGGCGGCCAAGGCCCTGAAGTCGGCGCTGGAAGGCGGCGTCTCGGGGCCGCCGGAAAACGTGCTGTTCGTCGCCACCTCGAACCGCCGCCACCTGATGCCGCGCGACCACGTCGAAAGCCAGGGCGCGATCGCCGCCGCCGAGAACGCCGAAGAGGAGATGAGCGTCTCCGATCGCTTCGGCCTATGGATCGGCTTCCCTCCGATGGACCAGGACACCTATCTGGGCGCCATCCACGCCTATGCCGAGCGCTTTGGCCTCTCGGCGCCCGACCTCGACCGCCGCGCCCTGCAGTGGTCGACCCAGCGCGGCGGCCGCTCGGGCCGGGTGGCCTGGCAGTTCGTGCGCGATCTGGCCGGCGAACTGGGCGTCAAGCTGCCGGCCTAGGCGGCGTCGAGGCGCGCAGACGATTTCATGGTCCGCCGGAGACTTCAGGGTTTGCGCTGGCCGAGCCGGTGCGATCAAGTCGCCGCGTCGGCGCGTGGCCGACTCTCGCAGGTGAAGCGCGCCGTGAAGTCCGCAGCCCTCGTCCTCAGCGCCCCGGTGGCGGCGCTCCTGCTCCTGGGCCCTTCGGAGGGCGCTGCCACCGTTCCCCCTCCCCTCGTGGTCCCGTTCGACTTCTCGCGTGGGACGATAGACCTTGAGGTCAAGGTTCACGGCCAGCCGCTGCGGATGATCCTCGACACGGGGGTCGATCCCTCGGTGATCGATCTTTCGCGGGCGCAGGCCCTGGGGCTGAAAATCGATCGCGGAGACGGCGGCGAGGCCACGGGCTTTGGCGACGGCAAGGGCGCTCAGGTCTTTCCGGGCCTCATCGACCAACTGACCATCGGAGACCAAGCCTTCGCGCCCTTCGACACCGTCGCGTCGGACATGACCGGCCTTTCCGCGAGCTACGGCCGTCCGCTCGACGGCGTGATCGGCTACAGCTTTCTCGCCGATAAGACGGTGTTGATCGATTATCCGGGTCAGACCATCGCCATCCTGAGCCGCGCGGACCAGGCCAAGGCCCTGACGGCGACCTGCCGCCAGCGCTGGGCGACACCCCTCAAGACCGTGGACAGCTTCCCGATCATTCCGGGTTTCCGCTTCGGCGCCGCGCGCGCGCCGGTCAGCCTGGACACCGGCTCCAACGGCGCGGTCGGCCTGTTCAAGAGCGCCCTCGACCTCCCCGGCGTGAAGGCCGGCCTGGCGGAAGCCGGCTCGGTCACCCGCACCGGCGCTCGGGGCGAGGCCAAGGCCAAGTCCTACGTCTTCAAGGGTTCCGTCGGCTTTGGCCCCTTCACCGCGACGGAGACGCCCATGAGCGTCTATTCGGCAGCCGGCTCGGCCAAGACCCGCGTCGCCAATGTCGGCAACAAGCTGATGGCGCAGATGAAGCTGAAGGTGCTGTTCGACTATCGCGGCAAGCGGATGGTCTTCTACGGCGACTGCGGCGGCTAGGCCCAAGAAAGAAAAAGGCCCGCCTCTTTCAAAGCGGGCCTTGCGTCCTAGCGCGGCAGCAGCAAACCCGGATCGACCGGCTTGGCCTTGTCCTTGACCGTCGGCGCGTAGCGCATCTCGAAATGCAGCTGGGGCTCGTTGACCCCGCCCGTGGCGCCGACCGCGCCGATCTGGTCGCCCTGCTTGACCTGCTGGCGCATCTTCACGGTGGTGCTGGAGAGGTGGGCGTAGGCCGTGACCCAGCCGTCCGCGTGCTTGACCAGCACGAGGTTGCCGAAGGTCGGGACCTGGTTGCCGGCGTAGGCGATCTCGCCATCGGCGGCCGCGAGCACCGGCGTGCCCTGCGGCGCGCGGATGTTCAGGCCGTCGTTGCGCTGGCCCGTGCCCTTGACGCCGAAGTCGGAGATGACCTCTCCACGCAGGGGCCAGTCGAACTTGCCCTTGCCCGAGGCGATGATCTCGGCCTCGGTCGGGGCGGCGCTGCTCTCGATGATCGGACGCGAGGAGGCCGACGGCGGTGTCACCGGCTGGGCGGCGACCGGCGCGCTGGGGCGCGGGTAGCTGGGGGTGTAGGGAACCGGAGCCGACGGCGTCGAGGGCGCGGGCGTCGGCGTCTCGACCCGGGTGTAGCTGTTCGACGGCTCAACCGGCGCGGGCCTGGAGACCGTGGTCGTGGTCTTCAGCGGCCCCTTGTCGCGGAAGCCGTCCGGCAGCCGAATCTTCTGGCCCTTCTTGATCGTCGCGGTGGCGCGCAGGCCGTTCTCGGCGGCGAGGGCCCTGGCGGTCACGCCAAAGCGCTTGCCGATCTCGGCCAGGGTGTCGCCCGACTGGGCGACATAGGCCTTCTGCTCGGTGGCCGGGCCCTTGATCTTCTGGCCCAGACGCAGGGTCTGGCCCTTCTTGATCTTGTTGTCCTCGGCCAGGTCATTGACGCTGACATCGAACTTCTTGGCGATCGACGTCAGGGTGTCGCCCGACTTGACCGTATGGACCTGGCGCTTGCCGGCGATCTCGACCACCGCGCCGGTGACGCTGAGCGAGGTGGTGCTGACGGTCGTGGACTCGGCGGCGGGCTGACGCGAGGGCTTGGACGCGCTGGCGCGGGTCGGCGCCGGAGCCGGGGCGGCCTCTTCCTCGGCGACGGCTTCCGGCGCGGCGGTCCCTGGAACGACCGACGTCGTCTTGATCGGACCCTTGTCCTTGAAGCCGTCAGGCAGTTTCAGGCGCTGGCCCTTCCTGATCGACGCGCCGGTCGAAAGGTCGTTCTCCTCGGCCAGGGCCGAGGCCGTGACGTTGAAGCGCTTGGCGATCGCGAACATCGTGTCGCCGGTCTGGACGACATAGGCCTTCTGCTCGCTGGACGGGCCCTTGATCTTTTGGCCCAGACGCAGGGTCTGGCCCTTCTTGATGTCGTTGTCCTTGGCCAAGTCGTTGACGTTGACGCCGAACTTCTTGGCGATCGAGGTCAAGGTGTCGCCCGACTTCACCACGTGGACCTGGGCCTTGCCGTCGACGTCGACGACAGGACCGGTCACCGAGGTGGTCACGACGGTCTTGGGCGGGATGGCGCGCAGAGCGGCGTGGGCGGTCGGAGCGGGCGACGCCGGCGGCGGCAATTCGGACTGGGTCACCGGGGCCAGGGGCTGCGACTTCACCGGCGCCGGAGCCGGCGCGGCGGCCACCATCGGCGCGGTCGCCACGGCGTCGCTCTCGGCGCCGGACTCGGGCGCGGCGGCCATGGGCGCGGCTTGAGACGCCGAGGACGGCGGCTGGGTGATCGGGAAGTTCGGGGTCGGCATCCGCGTCGCGGTCGCCGGGGCCTGGCCCTCGCGCGTCGCATATTGCGGAGCGGTCGCACAGGCGGAGAGCGTTCCAGCCGTCAGGGCGATCACCGCCGCTTGCGTCCACAACTGCCTCATGACGTCTCCTTTCCCGCCGGGCCTTCACAAGGCTCCGCCAGGGTGAATCAAGTCTTAACACCAAGGCCGCCGGACCATGCCCGACGCCCCAAACTCACTGATCCTTGGCGACGCCGGCCAGCAGCGGCACGAACCGCACGTCGCACAGGATTTCGACCCGGAAGCCCCCCTTGCCGTCACCCGCGTAGCGGCGAAGACTCTGGACTGGCCCCTTCCCCACCGGCGCGACCAGCACGCCGTTGGGCTTCAGCTGAGAAAGCAGCCTCTTGGGATCATCTTCGGCCGCAGCCGTGACCATAATGCGGTCGAATGGCGCCTGTTCGGCCCATCCTTCGCCGCCATCGCCGAACTTGGTGATGACATTGGTCAGGCCAAGCTTCTGGAAGCGGCCCTCGGCCTCTTTCATCAGGGTCCGGTAGCGCTCGATCGTATAGACGAGGCGCGAGACCTTGCTGAGGATCGTGGTCTGGTAGCCCGAGCCGGTGCCGATCTCCAAGACGCGAGAGCGCGGCTCCACGGTCAACGCCTGGGTCATCAGGCCGACGATGAACGGCTGGCTTATGGTCTGGCCGCAGGCGATCGGCAGGGCCGAGTCCTCCCACGAACGATCCTTGAACAGGTCCGGCGTGAAAAGGTCGCGCGGCGTGGTCTCGATGGCCTTCAGCACCTGGGGATCGGTGACCCCCTGGTCGCGCAAGGCCTGCATCAGGCGCGGCAGGTCGGCCTTGGCGTTTTCGGCGGCCTTGGTCGTCCGTCCGCTCATTCCGCCACCTTAAGCTTCGGCGGCGCGCCGCCCAGCACGCTCTTCAGCTTGTGGACGGTCTCGTGGTGGGTCAGGTCGATGTGCAGCGGCGTGACCGAGATGCGTCCGTCGTAGACGGCGCGCAGGTCGGTGCCCTCGGCCGGGCTCGAGGCCTTGGCCGTGAACCCCATCCAGTAATAGTCGCGGCCGCGCGGATCGGTGCGCTTTTCCATGTGGCGCAGGTGGCCATCGCGGAAGCCCTGGCGGGTCACCTCGACCGTCGTGACCTGCTCGGGCGGCACGGCCGGGAAGTTGACGTTCATGATCACGTCCGACGGCCAGCCCACTTCCAGCAAGCGCTGGATGATCCCCGAACCAAAGGCCTCGGCCGTCTCCCAGTGGGCGACGATCTCGTCATGGAAATAGGTCATTGACTGCGACAGGGCGATCGATGGGATGCCCAGGGCCATGCCCTCGATCGCGCCGGCGACCGTGCCCGATAGAGTGACGTCCTCGGCGATGTTCTGGCCGCGATTGACGCCCGACAGCACCAGGTCGGGCTTGGCGCCTTCGACCAGTTCCTGAACGCCCATCATCACGCAGTCGGTCGGCGTGCCCTCGACGGCGAAGCGGCGCGGATCCAGGCGGCGGACACGCAGCGGGTCCGCCAACGTCAGGGCTCGGCTGGCGCCCGACTGCTCGTACTCGGGCGCGCAGATCCAGACGTCGTCGCTGAGCGCCCGCGCGATCGCCTCAAGCGCCGTCAGGCCCGGCGCGTGGATGCCGTCGTCGTTGGTGAGGAGGATCCTCACGCCGCGCCCCCGATGTGCGTGATCCCGCCCATATAGGGCTGCAGCACGGCCGGGATGTGGATGCGCCCGCCCTCGTCCTGGTAGTTCTCAAGCACGGCCACCAGGGTGCGGCCCACGGCCAGGCCCGAGCCGTTCAGGGTGTGGACGAAGTGACCGCCCTTCTCGCCGGTCTTGCGGTAGCGGGCCTCCATGCGGCGAGCCTGGAAGTCGCCGCAGTTCGAGCACGAGCTGATCTCGCGATACATGTCCTGAGACGGCAGCCAGACCTCGAGGTCGTAGGTCTTGCGGGCGCCGAAGCCCATGTCGCCGGTGCACAGCAGCATGGTGCGGAACGGCAGCTCCAGCTTCTTCAGCACCGTCTCGGCGCATTCGACCATGCGCTGGTGCTCGGCCTCGGACTGATCGGGCGTGGTGATCGAGACCAGCTCGACCTTGTAGAACTGGTGCTGGCGGATCATGCCGCGGGTGTCGCGCCCGGCCGAACCGGCCTCGGCGCGGAAGGACGGCGTCAGGGCCGTCAGGCGCATCGGCAGCTCTTCCTCGGCGACGAGCTGCTCACGCACGATGTTGGTCAGCGAGACCTCGGCGGTCGGAATCAGCCAGCGGTCGTCCGTGGTGTGGAAGAGGTCCTCGGCGAACTTCGGCAGCTGGCCCGTTCCGTAAAGCGCCTCGCTCTTCACCAGCAGCGGCGGGCTGACTTCCGTGTAGCCGTGCTCGACCGTCTGCAGGTCCAGCATGAACTGGCCGATCGCGCGCTCCAGGCGAGCGATCTCCTTCTTCAGCACCACGAAGCGCGCGCCACTCATGCGGGCGGCGGCCTCGAAGTCCATGCCGCCGAGAGCCGCGCCCAGGTCGACGTGGTCCTTGGGCTTGTTCAGCTTGCCGGCGGGCAGCTTGGCGGCGTCGCCCCAGCGGCGCTGCTCGACATTGCCCGCCTCGTCCTCGCCGACCGGAACCTCGGGCGCGGGGATGTTGGGCAAGGACGCCAGCAGGTCCTTCAGCTTGCCGCCGACCAGCGCCTCCTCTTCGGCCGCGGCGGCCATGACGCCCTTCAGCGCCTCGACCTCGGCCATCAGGCGCTGGGCTTCGGCCTCGTCCTTCTTGGCCTTGGCCATGCCGATCAGCTTGGAGCTTTCGTTGCGCTTGGCCTGGGCTTCTTGCAGCGTCGTCTGGGCCGCGCGCAGCTGGGCGTCGAGCTTCACGGCCTCGGCGGCCGCGCCTGAACGCCCCTTGGCCGACCAGTGGCGGTCGAAGGCTTCGGGATTGTCGCGGATGGCCTTGATGTCGTGCATCGAACGCAAGCTCGGAAGAGGCGGTGGGAAACGCCCTCTCTAAGGCGCGTCGGCGGGGGCGCCAAGCGCCGCGACGCCCCTATGGGCTCAAGACGAGGCGCTCTCCAAAAGCGGGAGGGTTTCAAGAGGTGCGACCGCACGTCGCACCTAATTCCTACACCTTAATAGGAATTAGCCCTCCTTCCACACCCGGACTTAATCGCGATCGCCGAAAAGCCGCGCCCAATTCAGTACGCGTTTTTGACCTTTACGGCCCTCCCCGGCCCTTCTCGATCATTCAGAGGATTTTGAACCATGAAGACCTTCGCCGCTTTCGCCGCGCTCGCCATCGCCGCCGCCGTCGCCGCTCCGGCCGGCGCCGCCACCAACGAAATCCGCGTCTCGATCGCGAACAAGAACTCGGTTCAGATCGAAAACGAAATCAAGGCCGCCGCCGCCACCGTCTGCGCCACGACCTCGCAAGCCTACGCCGATGACTGCGTCGATGGCGCCGTGATGAGCGCTCACCGTCAACTGGCCTCGATCCTGCGCGCTCGCGAAGCTGGCAAGACCCAAGTCGCTCAAAGCGTCTCGGTCGTCCGCATCTCGCTGAAAGGCAAGAGCCTGGATCAAGTCCACGCCGAAATCCGCACCGCCGCCCAGACGGTTTGCAAGGCCCAGCCGAACTTCAGCGTCGTGACCTACCAAGCCTGCGTGACCGACACGGTCCGCGCGGCCAAGAGCCAACTGCAAGCCCGCGTCGGCGCTTCGGCCTAAGACTTTCGGTTCGTCCGAAACAAGAAGGGCTCCGCCACCGGCGGAGCCCTTTTTCGTGTGCATAAGGTTGCCGCACATCAACAAATGCTCGTGTCATCCCGGCCGAAGCGCAGTGTAGAGCCGGGACCCAGGGGCGAAAAACCACTGAGCTCGCTGCCCCTGGGTCCCGGATAGCCTCTTCGAGGCTTCCGGGATGACACAGTGATTGTAGACGGGAGGATAGGATCCGAGAGGCGGCAGCGGACTAGTCCGTCAGACCGGCTTCTTCGTCCTCGCGCTTGCGACGGCGCTCGATCAGCCACACGCACCAGATCGAGACCTCGTAGAGCAGGCACAGCGGCACAGCCAAGGTGATCTGGCTGATCGGATCCGGCGGGGTGACGATGGCCGCCAGCACGAAGACGGCGACGATCGCATAGCGGCGGCCCGTCCGCAGCATCTTGGAATCGACCAGTCCCGCCAGGCCGGCCAGCGACAGCACGACCGGCAGTTGGAAGCTCAGGCCAAAGGCCAGCAGCAGGGTCGTGACCAGGGTCAGATATTCCGACACCCGCGTCTGCAGCACGACCTTCACGCCTTCGCCGACGATCTGCTGGCTCAGCGAGAACCACAGCACGAACGGCAGCATCACGTAATAGACCAGCGCCGAGCCCATCAGGAACAGGATCGGCGAGGCGATCAGGAACGGCAGGAACGCGTTGCGCTCCTTCTTGTAGAGGCCAGGCGCGACGAAGCGGTACAGCTGCCAGGCGATGATCGGGAACGCCAGGATGATGGCCCCGAACGCCGACAGCTTGATGTTGGTGAAGAACTGCTCCAGCGGCGCGGTCGCCTGCAGGGTGATCCCAGCCATGGCGCTGGCCGGCACGGTCTTCAGGCCCACCAGGGCCAGCAGCAGGTCGAACGAGCCGTGTTGGCCGCCCGCGTCCTCCATGGCCTTGAGGCCTTCGGCCACGGTGAACGGCCGCACCAGGAACAGGAAGATCGGCTTCACGAAGGCGAAGCAGACGCCGAACGCCACGGCGATCGACGCGACGCAGATGATCAGCCGCATGCGCAGCTCGATCAGGTGATCCAGCAGAGGCGCGCGCGAGGCCTCGATCTCGTCCTCGTGGTCGTATCCGATGGCTTTGTCGTTCACGAGACGATGTCCGAAGCTTTGGAGCCGGCCTTGGGAGCGCGCTTACGCGGCGCGGCGACGGCCTTGGGCGTCTCCACCGAGATGTCCTTCTTGGCCGCGCGCTTGCGCGGGGCCTTCGGGGTCTCGACGACCGCCGGCTCGGCGACCGCCTTCTTGCGGGAGGCGCGCTTGGGCTTCTCGACGATCTCGGCGGCCGGCGGCGGCAAGATGGAGGGTTCGGCGGCCGGCGTCGGATCGTGGATCTCGCCGCCAGCATAGGGATGCATCTGGGTCGCGCCGCTGCTCAACGAGGCGTCGATTTCGGCGAAGACCTGATCGGCGCCGCCTTCGCGGACCGCGTCGGCCGCCGCCTGCACGGGACTGGAGTACTGGCCCGAGCGCATCGCCTGGACCTCGCGGCGCAGCTCGTCCAGCTCGGACTGACGCGCCATCTCGTCGAAGCTGGCCCGGAATTCCGAGGCCATGCCGCGCATCCTGCCGACGAACTGGCCGAGCTTGCGCAGCAGCGCGGGCAGGTCCTTGGGACCGACCACGATCAGGGCGACGGCGGCGATGACGAGTAGTTCTGTGCCGCCGATATCAGGAAGCATGGACGCGCCTTAGAGCGGCGGGGCCTCAAGACCCCCCGGGAAGGGTGGACCAAAACGCGCGGAGACCGCCCCCGCGCGCCTCAAACCTTACGACTTGCGAAGCTCTTCCGCCTCGGCCTCGGTGCGCGGCAGGGCGCCCTTGGCCTTGTTGTCGGCGACTTCGCTGCTGGTGTCGTCCTTCAGGCCATCCTTGAACGCCCGGATGCCCTTGGCCGCGTCGCCCATGATGCCCGACAGCTTGCCGCGGCCTCCGAACAGCAGCAGCACGACGACGGCGACGATGATCCAGTGGATAGGACCGAGACTTCCCATAACCGAGACTCCTTGCGACAGCGCCAGATAGCCGGTGCGCCGCGTCGTTACAACATGCCCTGGAATATAGGCGTTCGCGGGGCCGACGACCATCGTTCGCCCCGAAGACGTCGTTTCGGACAAGGCTGGGCAGCTTCTGCTGGGCCAACTTGGCCGCCAGACCGCCCACGCGACAAGGTCCAAGCCCACAAGTCTTTGAAAAGCATAGCTTCGAGGCGATGGCGCATTTCTTGCCAAGATGTCGCACCCCTTTCGCGTTCGGGAGTGCGTCTCATGTCGATTTCGTCGGTCGGTCCCTCGTCGTCCTACGCCTATGCGGGCGTCAGCGCGTCCACCACCTCGCCGATCGGCGAGCCCACGGCCAAGGACGAGTTCCTGAAATTCCAGTCCAAATCACCCGCCGAGAAGATGCGGGCGATGATCCTGGCCAAGCTCGGCGTCACCGAGGAGCAGGTGAAGGCCATGTCCACGGAGGATCGGAAGAAGATCGAGGACAAGATCAAGGACATGATCAAGCAGCAGGTCCAGAACGACATCGGCAAGAAGGGCCAGACAGGCCTGGTCGCCGATATCCTGGCCTAGCGACAGGCCTCAGCTGTCGGCCTTCTCGGGTTCGCCCAGGAAGTCCTGGGCGAACTCCGGCGTCTCGCCGTCGTCCAGATCCAGCGGATCTTCCTCATCGCCCGTCGGACGCAGGCCCAAGGGGTCTGGCACGGTAAAGCCGGGCGGCAGGTTCATTTCCAGAAGACCCGCGGCCTTCATCTCGGCGACGCCAGGCAGATCGGCCAGCGACGCCAAGCCGTAGTGCTCGAGAAAGGCGTCGGTGGTGCCGAAGGTCACGGGGCGCCCCGGCGTGCGTCGCCGCCCGCGCATGCGGATCAGGCCCAGCTCCAGCAGGACGTCCAGCGTGCCGCGGCTGGCCTGGACGCCGCGGACGGCTTCGATCTCGGCGCGGGTCACGGGCTGGTGGTAGGCGACGATGGCCAGGGTCTCCTGGGCGGCCTTGGACAGGCGGCGCGGCTCTTCGCGCTCCTCGGTCATCAGGAAAGCCAGGTCATTGGCCGTCTGGTACCGCCAGCGCCCGGCCACCTCGACCAGCTCGATCCCCCTGCCCGCATAGCGCGCGCGCAGGCTGGCGATCGCCGCGGCGATGTCGGCGCCTTCCGGCAGGCGCTTAGCCAGGTCGACGTCGCTAAGCGGCTCGGCCGCCGCGAACAGCAGGGCCTCGATGCAGCGCTCGACGAAGAGAGGGTCCAGCTCGGCGGTCATTCCCACCCCATAGCCGATTTCCCCGGCGAATGCCGGGGCCCAGATTCAGACTGAGCGGTTTGGGATAATTCGAAAGACGCCCAGCCCTTTCGTTGGACGACCATGGGATCGATCTGGACCCCGGCATTCGCCGGGGAAGTCGGAAAAAGTGAAGGTCTCACGCCCCCACCTCCAGCGGCTCCGCCCTAGTCCTCAGATAGATGTCCTGGAAATGCTCAAGCTGGCGCGCCTCAAGCACGCCTTCCTTGACCAGCTCCAGCGAGGCCGAGAGCGTCGAGGCCAGGTACGAGGCGGGCGTGGGCCCATCGTCATCCTCCAGCGCCTGCTCGATCGGGGCGACGGACGACAGGACCGTCCAGTCCTCCATCTTCGGCAGCAGGCTGCGCAGGCGGTCGCGGGCGTCTTCCAGCGGATAGGCGGTCGGCGGACGCGGGGCGTAGTGGCGGCTGTGCTCGCGCTTGCGCTGCTCGATATAGGCGCTCATCAGGCCGTAGAGGTCGCCCTCCAGCCGCGTCGAGGACACGATCTTCACCGCCTCCGGGTCGCCGCGCATGAAGACGTCCTGGCCCAGGATCGGCCGCTCCTTGAGCGCCTCGACGGCCTTGCGCATGACGTCGAGTTTGGCGAGGCGGAAGGCCAGTTGCGCGGCCATCTCCTCGGCCGGCGGCTCCTCGGCCTTGGGCTGCTCGGGCTTGGGCAGCAGCAGGCGGGACTTGAGGTAGGCCAGCCAAGCGGCCATGACGAGATAGTCCGCCGCCAAGGCGAAGCGCACGCGGCGCGCCTGCTGAACGAAGGCCAGGTACTGTTCGGCCAGGCGCGTGATCGACAGCTGCAGCAGGTCGACCTTCTGGCTGCGCGCCAGCGCCAGCAGGACGTGCAGCGGACCTTCGTAGCCGTCGATGTCGATGACGAGCGCGGCGCCGTCCTCGGCCGCCTCGTTGGCGGCCTCGAAGTCGAATGTGGGCTGAAAGCCCGTGCTCAAGCGTACTTTCCGTCAAACGCCGCGTCGAAGCGGGCGCGAGCCTCGGCGACATCGAATGGCTCGGGGACCTTGACCAGACGGTTCATGAGCGCCTGGGCCCGGCGGCGGGCCTCCTTGGACATCCGGCCAACGCCCGACATCACGGCCTTCATCTCGGCCATGTCGCCATTGCAGTGCAGGACGACGTCGCAGCCGGCCGACAGGCTGTCCTTGGCGCGCTGCTTGAAGTCGCCCGACAGCGCCTTCATCGACAAATCATCGCTCATCAGAAGGCCGTCGAAGCCCATGGATTCGCGGATGATTTTCTTGATCACCTTCTTCGAGGTGGTGGCCGGGTTCTTGCGGTCGATGGCCGTGTAGACGACGTGGGCCGTCATCGCCATCGGCATGTCGGACAACACCCGGAACGGCGCGAAGTCGCGGGCGTCCAGCTCGGCCAGCTTGGCCTTGACCACCGGCAGTTCCAGGTGGCTGTCGGCCATGGCGCGGCCGTGGCCGGGGATGTGCTTGATGATCGGCAGCACGCCGCCGGCCAGCAGGCCCTCGG
>NZ_CALCDX010000113.1 GCF_937900395.1 uncultured Caulobacter sp. | reverse complement strand
CAGCCATGGCCGCGCAGGATGCGGCGAGCGTCCGCGCGCCAGATCATCGAGGATCGGCGGCAGCAGTTCGGCCGGCACGAACATGTTGAGCGGGCGGGTCTCGCCGTTCTGGTCGCGGCCCTCCAGCGTCAGAGAGCCCAGACCCACGAGGTCCCCCTTGGGACCGATCAGCGCCGCGCCGCTCCAGTGCGGGTGGGCGGGCGCGGTAATGATCGCCTCGTCCAGCAGATACTCCCAGTAGCCGGCGAAAGGGATGCGGGCCAGGACCTTGCTGGCGGCGGCGTGGGCGCGCCCGCCCGCGCCGGCGGCGATCACCGGCGCGCCGGCTTCGAGATCTTGAGCGCTGCCCAGGGTGATGACCGGCAGGTCCAGCGGCTCCAGCGCCTGAACCAAGCCAAGGCCCGAATGGCCATCAAGGCCCAGGACGTGCGCCGGAACACGGCGGCCGTCATTGCGGGTCAGCACGACCTCTTCGGCCTCGGTGACCAGGTAGGCCATGGTCAGCACCAGACCCGAGGGGCTGATGACGACGCCATTGCCGACGCGCTCGGTTCCCAGGATCGCGGCGGTGTAGGCGTCGGCCGGAACCTTCGCCTCTAGCGCCACGACGCTGGCCAGCGTCTGGTCCAGGTCGAAACGATAGGCTTCGGCCGACGGACGCAGGCGCGCTTCGACTTCGTAACCTTCGAACGGGGTAGGCACACAGAACTCCTGATCTTCAGGAGCTGAATCTGGGTCCTCGCCCCGTTCCCGGCAAGAGGCGGATTAACCCGTGATCGCCGCGCGCTGCAGGGCGAAGAGTTCGCCAATGCCCTTTTCAGCCAGGCCATACAGGGCCTCGAACTCAGCCCGGGTGAAGCCGCGCTTCTCGCCGGTGGCCTGGATTTCGACGATGTCGCCGGCGTTGGTTAGCACGAAATTGCTGTCGGCCTCGGCGCTTGAGTCTTCTTGGTAGTCGAGGTCGAGGACCGGGGTGTCGTTGAAGACGCCGCACGAGACGGCCGCCACTTGGCCGATGATCGGATCGGTCTTCAGCACGCCTTCGTCCAGCAGATACTTCGTCGCCAGGCGCAGGGCGACCCAGGCGCCGGTGATCGAGGCCGTGCGGGTGCCGCCGTCGGCCTGCACCACGTCGCAGTCCAGCGTGATCTGGCGCTCGCCCAAGGCCTTCAGGTCGACGACCGCGCGCAGCGAGCGGCCGATCAAGCGCTGGATTTCCTGGGTGCGACCGCTCTGCTTGCCGGCGGCGGCCTCGCGGCGGCCGCGGCTGTGGGTGGCGCGCGGCAGCATGCCGTACTCGGCGGTGACCCAGCCCTGGCCCTTGTTGCGCAGCCAGCCCGGCAGGTTTTCCTCGACTGTCGCGGTGACCAGCACCTTGGTGTGGCCGAAGGAGATCAGGCACGAGCCTTCGGCGTAGCGATTGACGCCGGTTTCCAGCGTGACGGCGCGCATCTGGTCGGGGGCGCGTTCGGACGGACGCATGGGAAACTCCGGGATTTGAATAGGTCGATGGGGCCGCTTATCCTATTGAAGGCGGAACTTGAAAGGGGCCGACTTCTTTTGTTCGCTGACCGGGTCCCAAACGACACGACTCGAGACGACACGCTCAAGATGACTTCGTCATGACGCAGCTGTTTCCAGGGCCGATCGTCCGCACGCCGGGGCTGGCCGATCTGGACGCCCGCGCCCGCGATATCTTTCGGCGGGTGGTGGAGTCGTATCTCGAGACGGGCGAGCCCGTCGGTTCGCGCACCATCTCCAAGGGCGGCGTGGCGCTGTCGCCCGCGTCCATACGCAACACCATGCAGGATCTGGCGCAGCTGGGCCTGCTGGACGCGCCCCACACCAGCGCGGGCCGGATGCCGACCCACGCGGGCCTGCGCATGTTCGTCGATGGCTTTCTAGAGGTCGGCGATGTCGCCGAGGCCGAGAAGCGGGCCATTGAGGCGCGGCTCGCGGTCAAGGGACGCTCGTTCGAGGAGGCGCTGGCCGAGGCTTCGGCCGTGCTGTCGGGCCTCGCCGGCGGCGCCGGCATCGTCGTGACGCCCGTCCGCGAGGGCGGGGTCAAGCACGTGGAGTTCGTGCCGCTGGGCGGCGGCCAGGTGCTGGCGGTCATGGTGTTCGAGGACGGCCAGGTCGAGAACCGCTTGATGCGCCAGGCCCCCGGCGTGACGCCGTCGGCCCTGCAGGAGGCCGGTAATTTCCTGAACGCCCGCCTGCGCGGCCGCACCCTCAGCGAGGCGCGCGCCGAGATGGGCGCCGAACTGGACTTCGCCCGTCGCCAACTGGACGAAACCGCCGCTCGCCTGGTCGAGGACGGCCTCGCGGCCTGGAGCGGCGGGGAGGGCGACGCGCGGTCGCTGATCGTGCGCGGCCAGGCGAATCTGCTGGCTGACGCCCGGGCCCGCGAGGATATCGATCGTGTCCGCCAGCTGTTCGACGACCTCGAGCAGAAAGGGCAACTGATCGGTCTGCTCGATGATGTGCGCGACGCCGAGGGCGTGCGCATCTATATCGGAGCCGAAACACGCCTGTTTTCGCTTTCGGGTTCCTCCGTGATCGCGGCGCCCTATATGACAGGCCGGCAGAAGGTGCTGGGCGCGATCGGCGTGATCGGGCCCGCCCGCTTGAACTACGCACGGGTCATCCCGCTGGTGGACTACACCGCCCGGGTGCTCGGACGCATGATGGATGGATAAGGACCTTAAGAGATGACCGACGAGCAAACGCCGGCTGAAGATACGCCGTTCGAGACCGAAGACCTCGCCCAAGAGGTCGAGGCGCTGAAGGCCGAGGTCGCCGCCCTGAAGGAGCAGGCCCTCCGCTACGCCGCAGAGGCCGAGAACACCAAGCGCCGCGCCGAGCGCGAGATGAACGACGCGCGCGCCTATGCGATCCAGAAGTTCGCCCGTGATCTGCTGGGCGCCGCCGACAACCTGGCCCGCGCCACGGCGCACAGCCCGCGCGACACGGCCGATCCGGTCGTGAAGAACTTCGTCATCGGCGTCGAGATGACCGAGAAGGAGCTTCTGACGGCTTTCGAGCGCAACGGCCTGAAGAAGATCGACCCGGCCAAGGGCGAGAAGTTCGATCCGCACCTGCATCAGGCGATGATGGAGCAGGCGTCCGACGAGGTCGCCGCGGGCGGCGTCGTGGCGGTTCTGCAGGCCGGCTACGAGCTGATGGGACGTCTCGTGCGTCCGGCCATGGTCGCCGTGGCGGCCAAGGGCTCGACTGGTCCGGCTCCGTCCGAAGCCGCCGCCGGGGGCAATCCTTACGCTGAAGCGGCCGCCGACGGCGACGGTTCGGGCGGCTCCTTCGACACCAAGGCCTGAGAGCCCTCGATTTTGCCGCTCGGGGCGCGCAAATGAGCCGCGCGCCCCCTTTCCCCCTTCGCGCTTTGCGATAATGTCGGCGGTCCATTCATCGCGGGGGTAGCGGGCGATTCTGCTGTGAGCGCCCGCACGATCTGGATCGGACTATGAAGCTTACCATCGAACGGGCGGCGCTCCTGAAGGCGCTGGGGCACGTGCAAAGCGTCGTCGAGCGGCGCAACACCATCCCGATCCTGTCGAACATCCTGTTGTCGGCCGAGCGCGACCAGCTGTCGTTCTCGGCGACCGACCTGGACATGGAGATCATCGACGAGGGCCTGGCCCAGATCGACATCCCTGGCCAGATCACCGCGCCGGCCCACACGCTCTATGAAATCGTCCGCAAGCTGCCCGACGGCGCCGACGTGTCGCTGAGCTTCAGCGGCGACGACCCCCGCCTGGTGATCCAGGCCGGCCGCTCGCGCTTCAACCTGCCGGTGCTGCCGGCCGGCGATTTTCCGGTGATGAGCAGCGACGGCCTGTCGGGCCGGATCGCGGTGGACACCAACGAGCTGATCCGCCTGATCGACAAGACGCGCTTCGCGATCTCGACGGAAGAGACCCGCTACTATCTGAACGGCCTGTATCTCCACACGGTCAACGACGGCGGCGAGACCAAGCTGCGCGCCGTGGCCACCGATGGCCACCGCCTGGCCCTGGCCGAGATGCCGGCTCCCGAGGGCGCTGTTGGCCTGCCGGGCGTGATCGTGCCGCGCAAGACGATCGCCGAAGCCCGCCGCCTGATGGAATCGGCCGGCGAGACGGTCGACCTGCAGGTCTCGCCCCAGAAGGTCCGCTTCGAGTTCGGCGCGGCCGCCCTGACCTCCAAGGTCATCGACGGCGCCTTCCCGGACTACATGCGCGTGATTCCGCGCGACAACGCCAAGATCCTGACGCTGGACAACGACCTGTTCGCCAAGGCCGTGGATCGGGTGGCGACGATCTCGGCCGAGAAGAGCCGCTCGGTGAAGCTGGCCGTCGAGCCTGGCCGCATCACCCTGACGGTCCGCAACATGGAAGCCGGCCAGGCCGTCGAAGAGGTCGAGGTCGATTACGACGGCGAGCCCTTCGAAATCGGCTTTAACGCCCGTTATCTGCTCGATGTCTGCGGCCAGATCGCCGGTCCGCAAGCCGAGTTCCGCTTCGCCGATCCGGCCAGTCCGACCCTGGTGGTCGATCCGGTCGATCCGGGCGTGAAGTACGTGCTGATGCCGCTGCGGGTCTGATCCGCAACGTTTTGGGGTTCAATGAGCGGGCGCTTTGGGCGCCCGTTCTGCTGTTCGGGGTCTCGCATGAAGAAGCTGTTCGCCGCCTCCGCCGCCATCCTGGCCCTCGCCGTCGCGGCCCCGGCCTTCTCCCAGGCCGTCGAGCGCCGCGAGATCGGCAACCAGATTCTCGAGAACGTGCCGGTCGCGTCGCCTTCGATCCGCGAAGGCCTCGCGCGTTACCAGAACGCCCGCTCGGCCTCGTTCGGCGACTGGCTGCCAGGCGGCGGCATGATCATCACCACGCGGTTTGGCAACACGAACCAGCTGCACGTCGTGGCCGCGCCCGGCGCCGACCGTAGCCAGATCACCTTCTATGACGAGCCGGTGGCCTCGCCGCACGTGCTGCCGAACGGCCAGATTCTGTTCTCAAAGGACACTGGCGGCGACGAGTGGTTCCAGCTCTTCCTCCGCGACGCCGATGGCAAGACCGTCCAACTGACCGAGACCGGCACGCGCAATGGCTCGCCGGCCTGGTCCAAGGACGGATCGACCCTGGTGTGGTCGCGGGCGGTCAAGGGATCGGCGGACTATGACGTGCTGATGCGCGACGCCTCCGGCGCGACCAAGGTCATCTTCAAGGGCGAGGGCCAAGTCTCGCCGCTGGCGGTGTCGCCCGACGGCAAGACTGTGCTGCTGGGCCGCTACTATTCGATCTCGGAATCCAAACGTTGGCTGTTGGATGTCGCCGCCGGCAAGCTGACCGAACTCAACCCGCCCAAGAAGGGCGCGGCCAAGATCGCCTACGAAGGCGGCGCGTTCACGCCCGACGGCAAGTCCGTCCTGCTGCTGTCGGACGAGGGCTCGGACTTCCTGCGTCTCGTTCAAATCGATCTCGCGACCGGCGCCAAGGTCAATGTCTCGGGCGACCGGCCTTGGGATGTGGAGGACTTCGCCCTCTCGGACGATGGGCGGATCCTGGCCTATGTCGTCAACGAGGACGGCTATTCGAAGTTGGTCGTGCAGGACTTCCGCACCCGTCGCGCCTTGCCGCAGCCGGAACTGCCGGCCGGCGTGGTCAGCGGCCTCGCCTTCTCGCCGGACGGCGGCAAGCTGGGCTTCAGCCTGGCGACCCCGACCTCGGTCAGCGACGCCTGGAGCTGGGGCGTCAACGACGGCAAGCTGGAGCGGTGGACGGCCTCGGAGCTGGGCGGCCTTGATCCCAAGGCTTTGGCGACGCCGGCGCTGATCCGCTACCCCTCGTTCGACAAGCGCTCGATCCCGGCCTTCGTCTACAAGCCCAAGCTGGCGGCCGGCCAGAAGGCGCCGGTCATCATCGACATCCACGGCGGGCCCGAGGGGCAGTCGCTGCCGACCTTCAACCCCTTCCATCAGCACAGCGTCGCCGAGCTGGGCGCGGCGGTGATCGTCACCAACGTCCGGGGCTCGACGGGCTACGGCCGGACGTTCCACAACCTCGACAACGCCGAAAAGCGCGAGGACTCGGTCAAGGACATCGGCGCGCTGTTGGACTGGATCAAGACGCAGCCCGACCTCGATCCCAGCCGTGTCGTGGTCTACGGCCAGTCGTACGGCGGCTACATGTCCCTGGCCGTCATGACCCACTATTCGGACCGTCTGGCCGGCGGGATCGAGCGCTACGGCATCAGCAACTTCGTCTCTTTCCTGCAGAACACCGAGGCCTACCGCCGCGACCTGCGCCGCGCCGAATATGGCGACGAGCGCGATCCCAAGATGCTGAAGGCCTTCGAGACGATCTCGCCGCTGAACAACGTCGGCAAGATCACCAAGCCGATGCTGGTCATGCAGGGCTGGAACGATCCGCGAGTCCCGAAGTCCGAGTCCGACCAGGTCGTCGCCAAGCTGCGTGAGAAGGGCGTCGAGACCTGGTACGTTCAATTCAAGGACGAAGGCCACGGCTTCCTGAAGAAGGCCAATAACGATCGCCGTCGCGAGGTCGAAACCCAGTTTTTGCGCAAGGTGCTGGGGCTGGGGCAGTAGCCGAGCCGGTTGCGAACGCATTGCCGCCATGGCAACGTCCGTTTTCTAAGAAAACGGGAGGTGGCCATGGCCAAGGTGAACTACGTGACGGTCGGCTCGAACGATCTGGAGAAGGCCAAGGCCTTCTACGACGCCCTGCTGGGTTCGATCGGCTTCAAGCCGTTGTTCGACCACCCCTCGGGCGGCCGTCTCTATCGCGGCGACGGCTGCATGTTCGGCGTGCTGGGCCCGTATGACGGCAATCCGGCCTGCGTCGGCAACGGGATGATGGGCGGCTTCGCCTTCGACACCGTCGAGGAGGTGGACGCCTTCCACGCCAGGGCGCTGGAGCTCGGCGGCAAGGACGAGGGCGCTCCGGGCGCGCGCATGCCCAAGGCGTACTTCGCCTATTTCCGCGATCTCGATGGCAATAAGCTCTGCGGTTACAAGCTGGGTTGATCGAAGTCTCCGGTCCGTTCCGCTCTTCGGCGGAGCGGACCCGCCTCACGCCAGTAGCCCCGACCGCCGACACCGCTTAAGAACGCCGCATGGCGTCGGCCGCATTGCTTTCCCTGACCCTGACGGATTTCCGCTCCTACGAGCGCGCGCGCCTCGAGACAGGCGGGCGCAGCGTCTATCTGTTCGGCCCGAACGGCGCGGGAAAGACCAACCTTTTGGAGGCGATCAGCCTCCTGACGCCCGGCAAGGGCCTGCGTGGCGCCAATCTCGCGGAGGTCGGGCGACGGCTGCCTGGAGAGGCGGTGGGGCGAGCCTGGGCCGTGGCGGCGGAGGTCGAAAGCGGCCTGGATGCGCCCGTGCGGATCGGGACAGGCGTCGAGCAGCCCGGGGCCAGTCGCCGCACGGTGCGCCTAGACGGCGAGACCGTTTCGCCGGGCCGGCTTGCCGACCACGTCCGGCCGATCTGGCTGACGCCCGCCCAGGATCGTCTGTTCCTGGAAGCCGCGTCCGAGCGCCGACGCTTTTTCGATCGGCTAGTCTTTGCGGGAGAGCCTTCGCACGCCACCAACGCCAACGCCTACGACAAGGCGCAGCGCGAGCGGATGCGGCTGCTGACGGAGGCCGCTGAACGCGGCGCGCCGCCGGATGCGACCTGGCTCAATGCTCTGGAGGTCCGCTTGGCCGAGAGCGGCGCGCTGATGGCGCAAGCCCGGGCGCGCACTCTCCAGGCCTTGCAGGCCGAGATCGACGGGCGCGGTGATCGGCCTTTCCCTCAGGCGCGCCTGACCCTCACCGGCGAGTGGGAGAAGCTGGCGATCGAGGGCGTTCCGTTCGCCGAGATCGAAGGCAAGCTGGCCTCGGCGCTTGCCGCCGCGCGGGTGCGCGATGGCGCCGCCGGCCGGGCCTTGACCGGCCCTCATCGCGGCGATCTGGCCATCTTCCATGTCGAGAAGGACCGTCTGGCGGCCGAATGCTCGACGGGAGAGCAGAAAGCCCTGATTTTGAACCTCGTTTTGGCCCAGGCCGCGCGACTTTCGCGTGCGAAATCCGCGCCGAATCCTGTAATATTGCTCGACGAAGTCGCCGCGCATCTCGATCTTGCCAGACGAGCCGCATTGGCCGACGAACTCACGGCGCTCAAGCTCCAGGCCTTCCTCACCGGCACGGACGAGTCGCTGTTCGACCATCTCAAGGGTCGGGCGCTAGGCGTTCGCGTGGGCGACGCCGGCCTGACCGCCCTGGAAGACGAATGACCGAGAACACCGAAGACCAAGTTCCCGAAATGTCGACCGAGGAAGCCGCCGCCCAGTACGGCGCGGACTCGATCAAGGTTCTCAAGGGTCTGGACGCCGTCCGTAAGCGCCCCGGCATGTATATCGGTGACACCGACGACGGGTCGGGCCTGCACCACATGGTCTACGAAGTCGTCGACAACGCCATCGACGAGGCGCTGGCCGGTCACGCCACCAAGGTCCAGGTGATCCTGAACGCCGACGGCTCTGTGACGGTCACCGACGATGGCCGCGGCATCCCGGTCGGCATCCATGAGGAAGAAGGCGTCTCGGCGGCGGAGGTCATCATGACCCAGCTGCACGCCGGCGGTAAGTTCGACCAGAACAGCTACAAGGTCTCGGGCGGCTTGCACGGCGTGGGCGTCTCTGTCGTCAACGCGCTGTCGGACTGGTTGGAACTTTTGATCCACCGCGACGGCAAGGTTCACCAGATGCGCTTCGAGCGCGGCGACGCGGTCACCTCGCTGAAGGTCACCGGCGACTCGCCCGTCCGCACGGAAGGGCCCAAGGCCGGCGAGACGCTGACCGGTACGGAAGTCACCTTCTTTCCGTCCAAGGACACCTTCGCATTCATCGAGTTCGACCGGAAGACGCTCGAACATCGTCTGCGCGAACTGGCTTTCCTGAACTCTGGCGTGACGATCTGGTTCAAGGACCATCGCGACGCCGAGCCTTGGGAGGAGAAGCTCCATTACGAAGGCGGCATCGAGGCCTTCGTTCGCCACCTGGACAAGGTCAAGACGCCGCTGCTGAAGGCGCCGATCACGGTGCGCGGGGTCAAGGACAAGGTCGAGGTCGACCTCGCCATGTGGTGGAACGACAGCTACCACGAGCAGATGCTGTGCTTCACCAACAACATCCCGCAGCGGGATGGCGGTACGCACCTCTCGGCCTTCCGCGCGGCCCTGACCCGGATCATCACCAGCTACGCCGAAAGCTCGGGCATCCTGAAGAAGGAGAAGGTTAACCTCGGCGGCGAAGACGCCCGCGAAGGCCTGACCTGCGTGCTGTCGGTCAAGGTGCCTGACCCGAAGTTCAGCTCCCAGACCAAGGACAAGCTGGTTTCGTCCGAAGTGCGCCCGGCCGTGGAAGGTCTGGTCTCGGAAGGTCTTTCGACTTGGTTCGAGGAGCACCCGAACGAAGCCAAGGCCATCGTCTCCAAGATCGCCGAAGCCGCCGCGGCGCGCGAGGCCGCCCGCAAGGCGCGCGAGCTGACCCGCCGCAAGAGCGCGCTCGACATCACCTCGCTGCCCGGCAAGCTGGCCGACTGCTCCGAGCGGGACCCGGCCAAGTCCGAGATCTTCATCGTCGAGGGCGACTCGGCCGGCGGCTCGGCCAAGCAGGCCCGCAACCGCGACAACCAGGCCGTCCTGCCCCTGCGCGGCAAGATCCTGAACGTCGAACGCGCGCGCTTCGACAAGATGCTGTCGTCGGACCAGATTGGCACGCTGATCACGGCTCTAGGGGCCGGCATCGGGCGGGACGACTTCAATCCCGACAAGGTGCGCTACCACAAGATCGTGCTGATGACCGACGCCGACGTCGACGGCGCGCACATCCGCACCCTGCTGCTGACCTTCTTCTACCGGCAGATGCCGGAACTGATCGAGCGCGGCTACATCTATATCGCTCAGCCGCCGCTCTATAAGGCCAGCAAGGGCAAGTCCTCGCGCTATCTGAAGGACGACGCCGAGATGGACGCCTTCCTCGTGGACGAGGGTGTCGACGGCGCCGAGCTCGACCTGGCGTCTGGCGAGCGCCTGATCGGCCAGGACCTGCTGGCCCTGGTGCAGACCGCGCGTTCGGCCAAGGCCAACATTGACCGCCTCGCGGCGCGAGCCCCCGCCACGGCGATCGAGCAGTCGGCTCTGGCCGGCCTGTTCGGCGAAAGCCCCGATCCCGCCGCCGCCGCCAAGCGCCTGGACCTCTATGCCGAGGAAGGCGATGGGCCCTGGAGCGGCGAGCGTGGCGAGACCGGTTTCGTCTTCAGCCGCGTGCGCCGTGGCGTTTCCGAGCGTGTGGTGCTCGACGACGTGCTGATGCACGCCGCCGACGCGCGTCGCCTCGCCGAACGCTCGGTCAAGTTGGCCGAGATCTTCTCTGGCCGCGCGGTCTTCCGTCGCAAGGACAAGTCGACGACCGTTCGCGGTCCGCTGGACCTGGTCAACGCCGTGCTCGACGCCGGCCGCAAGGGGCTGACCATCCAGCGTTACAAGGGTCTTGGCGAGATGAACCCCGAACAGTTGTGGGAGACCACGCTGGACGCCGAAGCGCGCACCCTGCTGCAGGTTCGCGTCAATCACGCCGACGATGCCGACGACATGTTCAGCCGCTTGATGGGCGACCTCGTCGAACCGCGTCGTGAATTTATCCAGGAGAACGCGCTGGACGCGGAGGTCGACGTCTAGTCTCGCCATCTGTGGTGGGCTCACGCTGCGCTGGGAGCCTAATCCAGTGCGCCCGGCGCGGCCGCTCCTGGCCCTTCGAGATCACCGCTGGATCGCCGATCATCGTGGCGTCGCGCGCCTGCCGATGGGCGTTGGCAGGGCTATGGTCGCCATCAACCCGCCGCCCTCGCGGTTGGCCAGGACGAGCCGGCCGCCTTGCGCCTGGGCCAGGGCCTGAACGATCGAGAGGCCCAAGCCCGCTCCGCCGGTGCGTCGGTTGCGCGAGGCTTCGCCGCGCTCGAACGGCGCGGTGACGCGGGCCAGCATCGCGTCGGGGAGGCCAGGACCGCGATCCAGCACGGCGACGCGCGCCTCGCCGTCCGCGACCTGGGCCTCCAGGGTCACGTCCCCGCCATAGGCCACGGCATTGTCCACCAGGTTGTTCAGCATGCGCCGCAGGGCCACGGGCGAGACCAGGGCGGTGACGGGCGCGCCCGCCGACAGGGTCAGGACCTGACCCATCTCGGCGCGCAGGGCGACCAGGCTCTCCAGTTCGCGCCGGACCTCGATGGGCCGCGCGCCCTCGCCGCGCCCGGCCTCCTGACGGGCGAATAGCAGGGTGTCGTCCAGCAGTTGGGACATCTCGGCGAGGTCGCGAGTCGCCTTGGTTCGCTGCTCGGCGTCAGCGATGAACTCGGCCCGCAGGGTCAGCCGGGTCAGGTAGGTGCGCAGGTCGTGGGCGATGGCGGCCAGCATGCGCGTACGCTCGTCGACCAGCCCCCGGATCCGGTCTCGCATGGTGTTGAAGGCGGCCGACAGTTCGCGGATCTCGCGCGGACCGCCGGGAGGTAGTGGCGCGGCGTCCAGGTCGTCGCCGAACCGGGCCACGGCCCGCGCCAGGCTCTCGACTGGCCGGGTCGTCTGGCGCACGGCCACCAGGATCATCAGCAGGGTCACCGCCAGCAGGGCGGCGCAGGCCAGGGTGACGCGGCCCAGATAGCGCCGCGCCGCCTCGGGCGCGCGCCGGCGCAGGGTCAGGACCGAGCCATCCTCCAGCCGCACCGACAGGCGCAAGGCCGCGCGGCCGGGCATGAAGCCGTCGCGCAGCCGCCCGCCGCGCAGCACCTCGATCCGCCAGTCGCGTCCCGCCAGCGCCCGGGCGTAGGCGGCGTAGCCTGGATCGCGGGCGTCCGCCGGGCGGGCCCGACGCAGAGCCTTGGGGAAACTCGCGTCCAGGGTCGCGCGGATAACGCCGGTGTCCAGCGCCTTCATCACGGCGGGGCGGGCCGAGCGTGGCGAGGCGTCCAGGGCCTCGACCATGGCCACCGCCTCGGCGGGCTGCGGCAGTTGGTAGAAGCGCACCCCGCCGCCGTCCTCCGATGGCCAGATCAGCAGCGCCGCGCCTAGGACCAGCAGGATCATCAGGCCCGCCAGGAGGATGGCGGCGATGCGTGAGGAGAGGTTGTCCAGCATCACCATCGGCGGCGCCCCCTCAAAGCCGCTCGACCGGCGCGCTGAACAGGTAGCCGCCGCCGCGGACGGTCTTGATCAGTCCCTCGCCGCCCGCCCCCGAGGCCAGCTTGCGGCGCAGGCGGCCCAGCAGGACGTCAATCGAGCGATCGTATGGCGTGGCGCTGCGTCCGCGCGTCCAGTCCAGCAGCTGGTCGCGGCTGAGCACGCGCTGAGCGTGGCGCAGGAAGGCCATCAGCAGGTCGTGCTCACCGCCCGTCAGTACGACCGGCGCGCCGGCGGCGTCCAAGAGATCGCGGCTGGCCGAGTCCAGCCGCCAGCCGGCGAAGCCATAGACCTCGCCAGGCGGCGCGACGGCCACCCGATGGACCTCGCGGGTGCGGCGCAGGATGGCGCGGACCCGGGCCAGCAGCTCACGTGGCACATAGGGCTTGGGCAGGTAGTCGTCGGCGCCGATCTCCAGCCCGACCACGCGATCGATGTCGTCGCCCTTGGCGGTGACCATCAGGATCGCCGTGTCGCCCGTGGCCCGCAGGCGGCGACACAGCGACAGGCCGTCCTCGCCGGGCATCATGATGTCCAGCAGCACCAGGTCGACGCGACGGCGGGCGGCCAGTCGGTCGAAGGCGGCGGCGTGCTCGCAGCCCACGGCCTCCCAGCCCTCCCGGCGCAGCAGGGCCAATGTCAGGTCACGGATCTCGGCGTCGTCCTCGATCACCGCGATCAGGGTGTTGTCGATCATGGTCGAAGCCTTGCCCCAGGCGCGCGGCGCGGAAAAGGCCAAGCGCCCCACGATTACATTTCGATACGTTTCGTCGACGAGGAAACATCAGGAGGAGCGCGCCAGCGTGTTTTCTGTCCAGCGACGAGGGACGTCACCCCAGAGATGGAAGACACCATGCGTAAGACCGTTCTCGCCGCCGCCGGCATGACCGCCACGGCCCTGTTCATCGCGCTCGCCCCCGCTGCCGAGGCCGGCCAGCACGGCCGCACCGTTCGCGTGCAGGGCGCCTATGGCCGCGGCTATGTCCACGACCGCCACGTCAGCCGCCAGCCAGGCGCCGTCTCGGTCTCTCGCGGGACCCAGACCAACGGCGGCTACGGCGTCGCCAGCCAGCGCGCCGCCAGCTGGGGCGACGGCGCCTATGCCGGAAGCGCCTCGCGTACGTTCAACAACGGCGCCTCGGCCAGCCGCGCGACCAACGTCGTCAACAACGGCGACGGCTCCTACAGCTACAACGCCAGCCGCACCGGCTATGGCGGCGACACCCGTTCGGTCAGCGGCACGGTCACCCGTCCCTGATCTGAGCACCGGGCCGGCGCACAGCCCCCCGCGCCGGCCCACCTTTCCTTTCGAAGAGATCGCCGTGAAGAAGACCCTTCTACTCACCCTGTCCCTCGCCTCCGCCCTGGCCGTGACCAGCGTCGCCGACGCCCAGATCGGCCTGCGCGGCAAGATGCGCGAACGCATGATGCAGCGCCTGCAGGAGAAGAAGGCCGAGGAGGAGCGCCCGATCGACCTCCAGGCCATCCTGCCCGGCGCCCGCAAGCTGACGGCCTCGTACGGCGCCGATCCGGCCCAGGCTATCGACATCTACATCCCGCCGAACGTCCCGCGCGACGCGCCGGTGATCGTGATGGTCCACGGCGGGGCCTGGAAAATCGGCGACAAGGCCAATACCGGCTCGGTCGAGAACAAGCTGCGCCACTGGCTGCCCAAGGGCTTCGTGTTCGTCAGCGTCAACTATCGCATGCTGCCCCAGGCCATGGCCTATACGCAGGCCCAGGACGTGGCCGCCGCCCTGCGCTGGACGCAGAGCCACGCCGCCGACTGGGGCGCCAGCGACCGCAAGATCATCCTGATGGGTCACTCGGCCGGCGCGCACCTGGTCGCCCTGCTGTCGTCCAAGCCTTCGATGGTCGGCCAACCCTGGGCGGGCACGGTGGTGCTGGACTCGGCGACGATGAAGGTCTCCGAGACCATGGCCGGCCGTCACCCGAAGTTCTACGACGAGGCGTTCGGCGGCGACCCCGCCGGCTGGGCCAAGGCCTCGCCGATGGACCAGTGGACGCCGTCCGCCGTGCCGATGATGGTGGTCTGCTCGACCAAGCGCCCGGACAAGCCCTGCGACGACGCCCGCGCCTTCCAGGACCTGGCCAAGCGCTCGGACGTGCGGATGCCCGTCCTGCCCCAGCCCCTGACACACGCCGATGTCAACCGCACCCTAGGCCTGCCCGGCGACTACACCGACGCCGTCGATCGGTTTATCGCTGAACGGCTGCGACGCTGAAGGACGCCGCCGCCGCGAATGGATGCTATTGACCTCTCAGGCGGCGCGCGGCGCTCTCCCCCTTCGATCCGACGTTCTGATTGATGCACGGCCTCCGGGCGGAACAAGCTCATGATGGACGCCACAACGGGACGCCGATCACCGGGTGCAGTCGCAGGGAGCCGGGATTCCGAAAGGGTGAGTCGTTACGCGTGCGGTCGTTCTCAGCTTGAGTGACTCGGGCAATCTACTCGCAAACGATTGTTTTCTAAGCGCCGGGCGCCCGTTTCGAGGGCGTTCGGGCGTTTTTACATCGTGGAGGCGACGAGAACCTCAGACGGCCCTGTCATGTCGTCGCGCGGTCATGGCGAGGGCGGCATCTTCCTGAGTGCGGGTGATTCGCTTAAGCGTGCGTGGGGGCGCGTTGGTTATGGAACAAGACTCCAGTTTTCGCCCAGAACGGATCCTGGACTTGTCTGAACGGCTTTCGAGCGTTGCGGGCGAGAAGATCGGCGAGATCGCGAGAGTCAATCGCGCGGCCAAGATGCTCTCGATCAACGCTCTGATCGTCGCGGCCCGCGCCGGCGAGGCCGGCAAGGGCTTCGCCATCGTCGCCGAGGAGTTCAAGAAGATCTCCACTGAGATCGATGCTGTCGCGGCCGCGCTCGAAAGCCAGGTCCGCGCCGACCTTGACGAACTCTCGGCCATCGGAGGGGCGATCCTTTCGCACATGCGCGGCCAGAGACTGGCCGACTTGGCGCTCAACGCCATCGAGATCGTCGATCGCAACCTCTACGAGCGGACCTGCGACGTGCGCTGGTGGGCGACGGATTCCGCCGTGGTGGCCTGCCTTGGCGAGGAGGACGAGGGCGCTCGTCTTCATGCGAGCAACCGTCTGGGCGTCATCCTCGACGCCTACACCGTGTATCTGGATCTCTGGATCTGTGACGCGCGGGGGAGGGTGGTCGCCAACGGGCGGCCGTCCCGCTATCCCAACGTCGTTGGCCAGTCCGTCGCCGACACGCGCTGGTTCCAGGAGGGGCTGCGCACCGCGAGCGGGGACGACTTCGTCGCCTGCGACATTGAGCGCTGCCGGGCGCTGGGCGATGCGCCCGTCGCGACCTACGCCACGGCCATACGGGCCGGGGGCGAGGCCACGGGCAAGCCCCTGGGCGTCCTCGGCGTGCACTTCGATTGGCGTCCGCAAGCCCAGGCGGTCGTGGACGGCGTTCGTCTCACGAGCGAAGAGCGCGAACGCTCTCGCGTGATGTTGCTAGACCAGAAGGGCCGGGTTCTGGCCTCGTCGGATAATCAGGGTGTTCTTACCGAGATCTTCCCGCTCGATACTTCGACTGGGTCGATGGGCAGTTACGCGGATGGCGAGATTACGGTCGGCTACGCCTTGACCCCTGGATATGAAACCTATGCGGGTCTTGGCTGGTATGGTTGCCTTGTTCAACGCCAACAAGTTCCCGGGTTAACCACGGTCGCGGCCTAATCTTAACCAAAACGCTCGCGTATTAACCGAACTCTTTACCTGCTAGCAGGCGAAAACGACTAGATTCTTAGCATTTCATATGGATTTTCCTGTTGCGGCGTTGCATTGCGAAGTCGCGCGTGTTTTTTTAGGGCTAACGAGCCCGATGACGAAGTCTGATAGTTCTGCCGGGGGCGGAGAGACGCGTCATATTCTTAGTCTAAGGCTCGTTCGCGTGTTTCTTTCGCGGGGATCCACGAAAAGTGTGATCTCCGGGGAACGCTTCCGTCGAGAAATCGACAGGAGCACGCGTTCTGGGCTAGAGAATTCGTTTACATTGTCCTAAAGGGACGCCGTTCAATTGGAGGGAGCAGTCATGGCTTCTCATCGCGTTCGGGCGATCGCTATCAGCTTGGCCGTTGCGCTGGCGCCGATGGGCGCTGGCCAAGTCTGGGCTCAAAACACCCCGGCTCCTACGGCCGCTTCGCTGCAGGCGACCATCGCGGCCGCGGCCCAACAGGCCGCCTCGCAACCTGGCTTTGCTCGCCTTTCGGCTAGCGCCAAGCTGGCCGCCATCCAGGCGTCCGTCGCGGCCGCTCTGGCCGCGACCGGCGCTTCGCCGACGGTGATCGCCGCGGCTCTGGTGCAAGCGGTTGGGGCCGGCACGGTTTCGGCTGGCGTCGCCATTCAGGTGGCGGCCGCGGTCGCTCCGGAAATGACCCAGACCGTGGCCTCGTCCCCGGTCGTGACCCAGCAGCTGGCCGCGACGGGCCAATCGGCGACGGTCGCCCAAACCGCCGCGACCACTGATGGTGGCGCGCCGAGCGTTCTGGTCAGCCTGCAAGGCGTTTCGCAAGCCGCGGGCGGCGACGCGGGCGCGGGTGCGGGCGCAGGCGGCACGACGACCACGACGACGCCGGCCCCGTACGATCCGTGCGCGGGCGTGGTCGCCGCCTACTGCGGGTAACTAATAGCAATAAGTCTCAGGGCGGACCGGCGCGTCACGACGTGCGTCGGCCGTCCCTTCTGGTGGGGATAAACATGCGACTCCTTATGTGCTCGGCCGCCATGGCCTGCATTGCCCTGACCGCGCCTCAGGCCGTTCAGGCGCAAGATCTCGGTTCGAACTTCAAGCGCGACAAGAACGTCAGCGTCCGTCAGCGCCCGCGCCCGGACTACGAGGCGACCGGCCAGAAAGCCGGCGGCTTCACGCTGTATCCGCGCATCACGGCGGATGTCGAACGCAACGACAACATCTACGCTGTCGCCTCCGGCAAGACCAGCGACACGATCTGGCGCGTGAAGCCGGAAATGGCCGTGCGTTCGGACTGGTCGCGGCACGCTCTGGGGCTGTTCGCTGGCGGCAACATCATCCGCTACTCGGACAACAGCTCTGAAAACGCGGAAGAATATACGGTCTCCGCGAACGGCCGGCTCGACATCGAGCGCGGCTCGAACCTGACCGGCTCGGTTCAGACCCAGCGCCTGGTCGAACCCCGTACGGCGCCGACCTCGCCCAGCGCGGCGGGCAAGCCGGTGAAATACGATCTGACGCAGGGCACGGTTGCCTACGTCAAGGAGTTCAACCGTCTGCGGGTCTCGGGCCGTCTGGACGATAAGGATTTCAACTACAAGGACGTGCCGAACATCGCTGGCACGGGAATCGTCGATCAGGACTTCCGCGATCGCAACGAATTCTACTACGGCGCCAAGGCCGAGTATGCGGTCAGCCCCGACACGGCCGTCTATCTGTCGGCCACGGGCAATAAGAAAGACTACGACACGAATATCGTCGCCTCCGACCGCACCTCGGACGGCTATGTTGTCGGCGTCGGCGCCAACTTCGACGTCTCCGAGCTCGTGCGCGGCGATATTCAAGTCGGCTACATGTCGCAGTCCTATGACAACCCCGCGTTCGCCAAGATCGACGGCTTCAACGCCGCAGGTCGCCTGGAGTGGTTCCCGACCCAGCTGACCACGGTCGGGCTGAACGGTTCGCGGTCCATCGAAGAATCGACCGCGCCCGGCTCGCAGGGCTACATCTCGAACAACCTCGGCGCGTCGATCGACCACGAGCTGATGCGCAACGTCCTGCTGTCGGCCGCCTATACGCACGGCAAGGACAACTACAAGGGTGTTGACCGCGACGACAAGCGCGACAACTTCTCCGCGACGGCGACCTATCTGCTGAACCGCCGCGTCGGCCTGTTCCTGACCTATAACTACCTCAAGCAGGACTCGTCTGGCGCCGCCAAGGGCGCCTCGTTCAAGGACAACAAGGTGATCGCTTCGGTCGCCCTTCAGTTCTAAGAAAAACGTCCACGAAACGGCAAGTTTTGCCGATTACTGAGAGTGGTTATGGACGGCTCCGGTTATGAAACTTCGAACGCTCCGGTGAATGACACCGGAGCGTTGTCTTTTGACCTGAATATCGCGATCGCGACCTTCAGACGTCGCTTCCGCCTGTTCGCGGCGGTGGCCGTGGTGGTGTTCGCCGCGGTGGTTCTGTTCACCCTGCAGCAGACGCCTCGCTATACGGCGACGGCCCAGGTCATGCTGGATGTGCGCAAGGAACAGGTGACCGACATGAGCGCGGTTCTGTCGGGCCTGCCCGCGGACTCCGCCGTCGTCGACACCGAGGTCGAGGTCCTGAAGTCCCGTTCGCTCGCCGCGCGGGTCGTCAAGGATCTGAAGCTTGAGCAAGACCCCTACTTCAACCCCTACCTGCCGAGCGCCAAGGGCGCCACGGCTTGGTTCTCGTCGTTGAAGAAGGCGGCCGCGCCCGTGGCCGTGACCGATCCCGCGGAACTGCAGCGTCGCCGTGAACGGATCGTCGACAATGTGCTCAGCGGCCTGAAAGTCCGTCGCGCGGGGCTGACCTATCTGATCTCGATTGAGTACACCCACACCGATCCCCGGCGTGCGGCGGACCTGGCGAATGCTTTCGCCAACCTCTACTTGACCGAGCAGCTCGAGGCCAAGTTCGACGCCACGCAGAAGGCCAACGAATGGCTGGATACGCGCGTCGCCGAGCTCCGCGACCAGGTCGCGCAGGCCGACGCCGCGGTTCAACAGTACAAGATCGCGAACAACCTGCTCAGCGCCGAAGGCGCAACCCTGACGGAGCAGGAGATCTCCGGCCTGAACCAGCAGCTGGCTCTCAGCCGCGCCGCCCAGGCCGAGACGGATGCTCGCCTGGCCATCGCCCGTCAGCAGCTGGCCAGAGGCAGCACGGGCGAGGATGTCGGCGAGTCTCTGAACTCACCCGTCGTCCAGCAGCTGCGCAAGCAACGCGCCGAGAAAAGCGCCCAAGTCGCCGACCTCAGCGGTCGTTACGGCGATCGCCACCCGGACCTGCTGAAGGCCAAGCGCGAGCTGGCCGATATCGACACCCAGATCCAGGCTGAAATCCGCCGCATCATCTCGAACCTGGAAGCCCAGGCTCAGGTGGCGCGCCAGCGGACCGGCTCGGTCGCCGCGAGCGTTTCGCAGTCCAAGGGCACGCTCGCCGGCAATAACCGCGCCGCGATCGGTCTTGCGGAACTGGAACGCAAGGCGCAGTCGGTCAAGACTCTGTACGAGACCCTGTTGTCCCGCTTCAAGCAAACGACGACGCAGGAGGGGATCGAACAGGCGGACGCGCGCGTCGTTTCGCCGGCCAAGATTCCGACGCGGGCCAGCTATCCCAAGCCGTCCTTGAACCTGGCCCTGGGCCTGGTGCTGGCGCTTGGCGCGGGTCTGGCTTCGATCGTCCTGGCTGAGATCCTGATGGCGGGCCTGTTCACCGAAGACGAGGTCGAGCGTCGTCTGGGCCTGCCCTATCTGGGCGCTGTGCCGTCGCTCGACACCACCGTCGACGACGCCAAGACCCTGCGGGGCATGACGCCGCCGGAATACCTTATGGCCAAGCCGCTTTCGAGCTTCGCCGAAAGTCTCCGGAAGCTCCGCGCCTCGATCCTGTTCTCCAAGGTTGGCGAAACGGTCAAGGTGATCGCGGTGACCTCGTCGCTTCCCGGCGAGGGCAAAACCACGACCACCTTCTCGTTGGCGCGCACGTTGGCGACGTCTGGCGCAAAGGTCGTCGTCGTCGACTGCGACCTTCGACAAAGCGCCATCACCCAGTTCCTCAAGGAACCGGCCAAGGTGGGCTTGCTCGAGGTCCTGAATGGCGTCGCCACCCTGGATCAGGCGCTGATCAACGACGAGAGCGGCGCGCAGATCCTGCCGCTGGCGAAGTCTGCCTACACGCCCCGTGACGTATTGGGCTCGGCCGCGATGCACCGGCTGTTGCAGGAGCTGCGCAACCGTTACGAGATCGTGCTTCTGGACACCGCGCCGCTGCTGGCGATCGCGGACACGCGTATCCTGGCGCCGCATACCGACGCCGTGGTCATGCTGGTCCGGTGGAAGAAGACGCCTGTGAAGGCGGTGCAGTCGGCCCTGGCCCTTCTGCAGGGAACGCGAGCGTTCATCGCCGGCGTCGCCCTCACTCAGATGGACCTCAAGGCCCAGTCTCGCTACGGCTACGGCGACTCCTACTACTACTACGCCAACTATCGAAAGTACTATGCGGACTAGGACCAAGTCGGGCGAGGGCTCACCGTCGCCCGGCGCTGCTAGAACCCGAAAGCTGCAGGTTTCCGAGGGCGTCGCAATCGGCGCCCTCGTTGCTTTGGTCGTGTCGGAAATCGTCGTGTTCGGCGCAAGCGATGTGGCCGTGGCCGCCGTCTTCGGCGTTCTGCAGTCCTTGTTTCTGCTGGTCTTGCTAAGCACATGCGCCTGGGCGCGGCGCGTGCCGAGTATCCTGGCGGCGCCTTGGCCTGGCCTGATGTTCCTGGCCGTATTGATCGCCACCGCCTGGGCGTTGACGCCTTTTGGCCCCGGCGGCCCTCACCCCGTCTGGGCCTATGTTGGCCGCGGCGGTTCGATCACGGTCGATCGCTCTTCTCTCACTTTAAGCCTGCTGCGGCTTCTTGGGCTGGCCTGCCTTTTCTATGGCGCGTGGATCGTTGGGGCTTCGGAGACGCGGCGTCGCGCGTTGATGTGGTGGCTGTTGCTGGCCTTGGGCGTGTTCGCCGCGGTGGCCATCGTCGATCACGTGACGCTTCGAGGCGGGCGGCGGCTTACAGCGACCTTGCTGAGCCCGAACAGCGCCGCCACCTTGATGGGGATCGGCGTCGTGTTCGCCTTGGGGTTCTTCTCACAGTCTCTCCAGCGCGCCGGCGGGAGGCTGCGTATCGAGCGACTGGGGCTGGACGCCAGCCTCGCCCTCGGCGCCGCAGCCGTGTTCGCCGTCGCCTTGGCTCTGACGGCGTCTCGGGCAGGTATTTTCTCCACCGTGGTCGCGCTGGCGATCCTCTTGACCTGGCAGGTCCTGGCGCAAGGGCGCAAGCTCAGCGCCATTGCCATCATTGGCGGCGCGGCCGCCCTGCTCGTCGTTGTTGGCGTCGCCATGCAGAGCGCCGATCTGACGGCGGCTCGCCTCGAAAACCTGCAAAATGACGTCGTGGTTCGGCGGACCATCTTCGACGCTCACTGGGAGGCGTTCCGCGGCTCGCCCTGGTTCGGGTTCGGCCTTGGCTCTTTCCCGCTCGTGAACCAGCTGATCACCACCAGCGAAACCTTGCGTGTCCTTTATGACGTGCGGGCGACCCACAACCTCTATCTGCAATGGCTGGAAGAAGGCGGGATCGTCGGAACCATCATGATGGCGGCCTGGGCTTCGGTTGCTTTGGGACGAACCGCGAGGGAAGGCGTCAAGCCCGGGACAGCCGGGATGCTGGCGCGGGCGACCGTCGCCGCCGCTGTTCTTGTGCTTCTGCACGGTCTCTCGGATTTCGCGGTTCAAGTGCCGGCCCTGCAGGCCTTATTCGCCGTCGGCCTTGGGGCCGTGACGACTGTCGCGCCATCACGCCGCGCGCCGGCCGCCATCAAGGCGGGCAGCTTTGCTTTCGCGGGAGGGGTGTTCGTCGTATCGCTCCTCGTCGCGGCGCCTCTGGCCGTTGCGCGCTTCGGCGGCGACATGGCGTGGGCCCCCACCGCATCGGCTGAAGTCCTTGCCGTCTCCATCGAAAAGGATCTGGCGCGCGAGACCAAGGATCTCAAGGTTCAGAACCGCATGCTGGCCCACGCCCAGCGAGAGATCGCTTTGAGGCCGGCCTCGGGCGGCGCCTGGCTGCGGATGGCCGCCGTGCAGTTCCAGCGTGGAGACATCGCAGCCGCGAACACGGCGCTCGATCATTCCTTCGCGGTGGCGCCGTTGCAGACCAGCCTCTTCGAGAGCCGCACGCGCTTGGCTTACGAACACTGGGCTGTTCTGACGCCAGCTGTTCGCCAGGTGGCGATGTATCAAGTGCGCATCGAGTTCAGCCGGCCAAATAGCTTTAGGCGGCTGGCTGCGCTGGCCAACAGCATTCGCGATCCAGCCGGTCGGGTCGGCTTGGCCTTGCTGATCGCGTCCGAGCGCCTTCAACAGGAACAGGCGGCGGCCCAATAAGCCCTGTGCGACGGAAGAGCGGTTGGCGGCGATCCATGAAAGGGCCGCCAGCCGCGCCGCGTCCCGCTGGGAATGGTGCGCGCCGCACGATGTTTAATTCAGATAAACCTAGATTTTTTATGGGGCGTTACCCTCGCCGCGATACTCCATCGACAAGCAGGAGTTGTGGTCGATGGTCGACGCCGAAATCTCTTTCTCCCCCACGGACATCGCGCTGTCGGCGCGAGAGGCCCGCATGGCTCCGTTGGCCGGCCTGGGCCTAGCGGTGCTGACGTCGGCGGGCCTTTGGGGACTGCTTGCGATGGGCCTCTCCTGGCTCCTGTAAGCTGGCGCTATCCGATCACGCAAACGAAGCAACGCCCGCTCCGCTCGTCGGGGCGGGCGTTTCGTTTTTTCGCAGCGACCTTCAAAGGGCGTGACGCCAAATAGAAAAGCCCCGAACTGAGTTCGGGGCTTCTTAGGTTGTCAGCGCTGATCGAGCTCAGGTCGCGCTCGTCCACAACGCCGTGCCCGGCACTTGGCGTTGGACCCAGCGGTAGTTCAGGTCTTCCCAGGGGGTAGCCCAGGGCGTCAGGTTGTCCAGAACCCAGTCGCCGCTCTTCAGCGAAATCATCAGCACGGCGTGGCCCTCGCCGCGCGCGGTGACCGCCACGGCCAGCGACAGAGCGCTTTCGGGCACGCCCGCGGCGATCAACTGACGACGCTTTTCCAGCGCATAGTCCTCGCAGTCGCCGTAGAGCTTGCCGTCAACCACGCGCGGCAAGGCCCAGTATTCAGGCTGACCATAGAGGTCGAGATCGCTGGCCTTCTTGACGTCCCGGTTGACCGCCTGGTTGATCTGATTGAGCAGTCTCAGCTGCTCGCGCTCGCCGCGAGCCAGCCACGCCGAGATCATCGCCGCTGCGGGCGTCTCCACGGCGGGAACGGTCATGGCCGGCTGCTCCGGTCCGGCGACGGTGCTTTGAGCGGCGGGCGTTGCGACCTCGGAAGCAACGGCCGGGACCAGCTCGGGAGCTTGATCTTGAGAGGGCGTGCGAGCGTCTGGGAAAGCATGGGCGGGCGCCCCGCCGACCGACGAGGTGAGCGACTGGCCCGAAGGCGCCTCAAGGCCCAACAGGGCCAGTTGGCTCTGAGGGAGTCCGCAGGTGGCGAGATCACGCCGGCATAGCTCGGCGAAACCCGTCGGCGCGCTCATGCCCGCACCACGCGGCATGAAGGGCATTGAACCAGCGTGAGCATTAAGGCCAGCCATCAAGGCGACGGCGCTGATCAAGCCGCTAACAATGTTGCGCGTGTTGAACATGCTGTCCCCGCTGTGTTTGCAGGGGCACTATTCATTCGCGCCACGAATTTGAGCTGAATTTAGATGGTATAATTCAAATTTAAGACGAAGGTAATTTTGCTATTAACTGTAATGAGTCGCGTATTTATTTGGTAAATTCATCGTCAATGGGTTTGCTAAATTCAGGGTTAACCGACATGCGCGCCGTTGAACTAGCCGGCCGCCTGGGGCAAAATTGGACTATCTTCCCGGCGCCTGTCGCCGACCTGGCGAGCTCGATGTTCAAGTCCCTCTTTCGGTCCAAACAGCAACCCGAGCGCGCCGCGTCCACGGACGGGCGTCTGCTCTACGCCGTCGGGGACGTGCACGGCCGGCTGGATCTCCTGGATGGGCTCGTCGAGCGCATGACCGAGGATTTCCGAACGCTCGGTCGTCAGGATCAACCTGTCCTGATCATGCTGGGCGATTACATCGACCGAGGGCCGCATTCAGCGGCGGTGATCGATCGGCTGATCGATCTGTCTCAACAATCGGCCGAGGGACGGTTCGAGTTCCGGGCCTTGATGGGGAACCACGAAGAAACCCTGCTGCACTTCCTGGACGACCCGATGGCTGGGCCCTCCTGGGTGGAGTACGGCGGCGGCGAGACCTTGGCCTCGTACGGCGTGCGCCGGCCGGTGGGCCGGGCCGAGCCCGAGGTCTGGGAACAGACGCGCTTGGCCTTCCGCGAAGCCTTTCCGCCGACGCACGAGACCTTCCTGCGCCAGCTTGAGCTGAGCGTGGTTTACGGCGATTACGTCTTTGTCCACGCGGGCGTGCGTCCAGGGCTGCCTCTGGAGCGCCAGGTGGCGGCGGACCTTCTCTGGATCCGCAACGAATTTCTGGACAACCCGCATGGGTTGGACGCAACGGTGGTGCATGGGCATACGCCCGTGGAGCAGGTTTTCCTTGGCCGACGGCGGATCAATGTCGACACCGGCGCCTATGCGACCGGGGTTTTGACCGCAGTTAGACTTGATGGTGGCGAGCCTAAGGTCATTCAGTTCAGTAAAGCGCGCGCGGCCTAAGGCTTCGCCTTGTTCATCAGCCGGTCACGTGCGATGTGCAATTCCAATCTCCGCGTCCTGTAAGTCTCAAGGTGAGAAGCTTCGCAATGATCGGTGTTCCGAAACTCTCTCGCGCCCTCTCCCTGTTGGCGCTGGCGGTTTTCATGACGTTTGGCGCCATGACGGGCGCCTCTCATGCCCAAACCCTCACCCCCGGGGCGCCAGCGGTCGCGCCGGCCCAGTCCATGGACTATCTGCTGGGGCCGGCGGACAAGGTCCGCGTCACGGTCTACGGCGAGCCGTCGCTGTCGGGCGAATTCTTCGTTACGGGCAGCGGCCTGATGTCCCTGCCCCTGATCGGTGAGATCAAGGCGGGCGGCATGACCGTCGGTCAATTCCAGCAAGCGGTCCAAAAGGCCCTCAGCGACGGCTATCTCAAGGATCCGCGCGTCAGCGCCGAGGTCCTGACCTTCCGTCCTTTCTACATTCTCGGTGAAGTCGAAAAGCCCGGCACCTATCCCTACACGTCGGGACTGACCGTCCTGAACGCCGTGGCTACGGCCGGCGGCTTCACCTACCGCGCCGACAAGAAGAACGTCTGGATCAAACACAACGGCGAGACGACCGAGAACAAGAGCGAGCTGACGCCATCGATCGTCGTGGCGCCCGGCGACACCATCCGGATCGGCGAGCGCTTCTTCTGATCCCTCGCTTTAAGGCTTGGAAAATGGGGCGTGGCGGGTGACCGCCGCGCCTTTTCTTTTGGCGCTAAGTGAACCTTGCTCGGCGAAATTGAGACGCGGCGTCAACAGAATGAGACGCACCGCCGTCGGCCCCAGCCACGGCCAATGGTATGTCAAGTCCGAGAGCCTGATCGCCACCCGTCTCGGCGAGGCTCTCCAGGCTTGCCGCCGTCCCGATAGAGCGCATGGCGACACGCAAGCCGAACCGGTGGCTGACGACGGCGGATCATCTCCGCCGTCCCGCCCCTCAGCCGCAGGTGGGGGATTCCGTCCGTGAGCCATGGCGCTCGCGGGCGGATGTCCGCCTGGCGGCGTCGCGATGACCAAATTCCGAAAAAAGTCGCTGGCGCGGAGAATCGAACGCGGAGGATAGCTACGCCTAAGCAGCAGCCGTCTAGAGCACGAATTGCCGTGTTCGCCAGGGCTTCGGGCGGAACCCTCATCGCCTCCTTCGAGCAAGGCCAGATCGCCGGCCCAGACAAGCGCGGCAATTTGCTCCATCAAGCGCCGCGGCGGCGGAATCCCTTTAACCTCGCGCCCGTGGCCGTGGTTTAATATCGCGGTCATGAACCCTCTTGCCGCCACGACGCCGGTCCCGGAAATCCTTCTCGTCGAAGACGACGTCGAACTCCGCCGCGAGATGGCGACCTATCTTCGCGACAACGATCATCTGGTGCACGAGGCCGGCGACGCGGCCAGCGCCCGACGGATCATGGCGGAGCGCGCTATTCAGGTGGCGGTTCTGGACATCAACCTGCCCGGAGAGGATGGCCTTTCCCTCTGTCGCTCCCTGGCGGAAGGCGGTGGCCCGGCGATCCTGATGCTGACGGCGCTGGGCGATCCTATCGATCGGATTCTCGGCCTTGAGCTCGGCGCCGACGACTATGTCGTCAAGCCGATCATGCCCCGTGAGCTGCTGGCGCGCGTGAAGGCGATGTTGCGGCGCAGGCCGCCTGGCTCGGCCGCGCGCAAGACCAATATCTATCGTTTCGCCGGTTTCCGCCTGGATCTCGCCGCCCGCCAGCTGCGGGCGCCCAACGGGGCTGTCTTGCTGCTGACCCGCAGCGAGCTCGCGATCCTCGGCGTCCTGCTGGAGCGGGGGCGACAGGTTGTTCCGCGCGAGGACCTCATCGCCTTGCTGCGCGGCGAGGACGAGCCTGGCCGAGCGATCGACCTCCACATCAGCCGTCTGCGGCGCAAGATTCAGGACCAGACGGACCGCGAGCTGATCCGAACGCATCGCGGCGTGGGCTATATGCTCGACGCCAGCGTGTTCGTGGGAGAGTAGCGGAATGAGCGGAGCCGGACGGATAGGCCTTCCGCTTTGGGCCCGCATCCTGGCGGTCGTCGTCGGGGCCCTGGTGGCGGCTCAGGTCGTCACTCTGGCTCTGACCGTCTTCTTCCCGCCCGCGCCGCCCAGCCAGTACAGCCTTGCCGACATCGAAGCGGCCCTGCGCGGCCGCGAAACCCGCCACGATCGCGAGCGTCCGCTGGTACGCACCCTTGAAGCCGAGCCGCCCAGTCTGGACAGTCCGGGGTGGGTGGTTTCCCCCTCGGCCACGCGTGATCTCGCCAAGCTCATTGGCGCGCCGGAGAGCGATGTCCGCCTGCTGTTCTATGCGCCGCCCCCCTTGGCCGGCGCGCCGATCGCGCCGCCGCCGCGTCGCGAGGCTAGCCGCAGCTATGTTATGGCCAGCATGGTTCCGCCGGGCGGCGGAATGTCGCGGCCGCGTCTCCCCGGGGGCGCGCCCGCGAGGACGTTCTCCGCGAGAACGTTCTCGGCGGGGGGGCTTCCAGGCGGGGCGTTTCCTCCGAGCGGCCCACCGTCCTCCTTCCGCGGCCTTCCTGTTTCCGGCGGCTCGGCGTCGTTCCCGCGCGCCGCGGATCTCCGAGAGGCGTGGCGGGGGCGGGCGGGCCCCGCGGCGGATCGGCGCGAACGACCGGCGCTGGGTTCCCAGGTTGGCGTCCATCCGGGGTTCTCGGCGTCGCCCAATGGTTTCCCGCCGTCCGGCGCCGGGGCGCCGCCTTCCATGGGAGAGCAGCCTAACCTTCCCATCCGTCCGCCGCGAGGCCCGATCATCCGGACGCCGCTCGACGCGGCGGTGTTCAACGTCCGCTTCTCCACCCAAGCGCAACCAGCGGCCGAGGCCTCGAAGCCAAAGCAGAGCCCGCCCGAGCGCGCGCCTTCCGCCCAGGCGGTCGACGGGGAAACCCTGAAGGCCTTGCCAGCCGATGTGGAGCCTCTCGCCGCGCCTAAGACCGAGCGCGTCGCGCCCGCGCCGCGTTTGGTGATCGCGCCGCCGCCGACCGCGCCCAAGAAGGTCGATGACGGCTCGTCCGGCCGGACCTTGAGCGCGCCGGTCAGTCGGTTCGGCTTCGCGCCGTCCGCCTACATCGAAGGCGAGTTCGTGGCGGCCCTTAGGCAAGCCGACGGGCGCTGGGCGACCGTTCGTCCGCGAGCGGAGGGCTTCCCCAACAGTTGGCAGCGCCGCGTCATGCTTTGGTTCGGTCTTTCGGTGGCGTTGATCACGCCGATCGCGCTGTTGGTCGCCAAGCGCCTGGCGGCGCCGCTCAAGGCGTTCGCGGAATCGGCCGAGCGCCTGGGGCGCGAGCCGTCTGCTGAGCTGCCGCTGCTCACCGGACCGGCCGAGATCGGCGTCGCGGCCGAGGCCTTCAATCAGATGCAGCGGCGCATTAAGCGCTATGTCGATGATCGCACCGGCATGGTGCGGGCCATTTCCCACGACCTGCGCACCCCTCTGGCGCGGATGCGTTTCAAGCTCGAGCGCGCGCCACCGTCCCTACGCGCCGCGATCGGGCGCGATATGGACCAGATGGAGCAGATGATCGCCTCGGTCCTCAGCTTCATGCGCGACGAGATGGAGGGGCAAGAGCGCCAGGTCGTCGATCTGCGCTCCCTCCTGGAGGTGGTGGTCGACGACGCCGCCGGACCGGTCGTCTTGGAACCTGGGCCGGCCGTGCTCGTCGAGATCGACGTGGTCGGCATTCAGCGCGTGATGGAGAACCTGATCGACAACGCCGTGAAGTACGGGGCCGAGGCGCGTTTGAGGTTGGAGACGATCGCTGGAGAGGCGTGCGTCACCGTCCGCGACTCCGGGCCGGGCATGCCGCCCGAGGAGTTGGAAGCGGCGTTCAAGGCGTATCATCGCGGCGCACAAGCTCGGGCCTCGGGCAAGTCGGGCGTCGGCCTGGGTCTCGTGGTGTCGCGTTCTACGGTGCGCGCGCATGGCGGCGAGTTGACCTTGCGCTCCGCCGAGCCAGGGCTGATAGCGGAGGTTCGGTTGCCGGGCGCGCGAACCGTGGACGCGGCGGCCTGATCGCGCGTCTTAGTCGTCCGCCAGGCTCTCGACCGCGGCGGTCAGAAGATAGCCCTGGCCGCGCACCGTCCGGATGAGATCCGCGCCGCCCTGAACGCGAGCCAGCTTGGCGCGCAGGCGGCTGACGATGACATTGATCTGGGGCGAGCCATCGCGACGCTCGCCGGTGACGGGATGCTGAGAGAGGCGCGCGCGCGGCACGATCTGTTGCGGGCTGGAGACCAGGGTCCTGAGCAGGTTGAACTCGCCGGACGACAGTTCGATGGGGCGGCTATAGGGATCGAAAAGCTGGCGCGTCACGACGTTCAGTCGCCATCCGTCGAAGCGATAGACGTTGGCGCGGTCGTCGTCGGGATGGGGGCGCAGGCTGGCCTGGCGTCTTCGCAGGACGGCGCGGATTCGCGCGAGAAGCTCCCGGGAGCGATAGGGTTTTGCGACATAGTCGTCCGCCCCGATCTCCAGGCCCACGACGACGTCGCTTTCCTCGGCCATCGCGCTGACCACGATGACGCCCGGAGCGGGGTTTTGGTTGCGCAGGCGATTGCAAACGGAAAAGCCGCCCTCACCTGGCAGCATGATGTCGAGAACGACGGCGTCGACCGCCGTCGTGTTGAGGATGCGATCCATCTGTTGGCCGGACGACGCCGTGACGACCTCATACTCATGACGGGATAGCAGGTCGCACATCAGCGCCCGCGCTTCGAGATCGGCGTCGAGGAGAAGGATTCTTTGCTGCACGCCACGCGCTCCTGAGTCCGAGAACTCCCGAAGCTCTACCGACGCGAGGCGGCGGAAATACCTTCGCAGTGTATTGAAACAATCGCGATCATGGCGACTTTGTGGCGGTCTTTTACAGGCCTTAGAACATCGCTCGGCCTGAGAACCGCACGTAGTATCGGTTTTGCTTCTTGGCCGCCTCGGCGCCGCCTTCCAGCGCCAAGTAGGATAGAGCCGAGCCCGCGCGGATAGCGAAGCCCAGGGTGGCCGCCCCCTGCTTGTCGGCGGTCGAGGCTAGGGTGAACGACTGGCCCCCGCGGAATTGCGCGACGGTGTCGCCGATATCGCCGGCCAGGGTCTGGCGGTAGCCGACACGGATTTCGGGGCGCCACCAGACCGCCTCGCCGAACTGGGCGCCCAGCACGATCCCGGCGTCGCCGCTGAGGTTGCTGAAGCTTCGGGCGTTTCGGATCAGGTCGAAGCCATCCCCGCCTCCCGTCTCGCTGCGCTTGCCTTCGCTGAAATAGACGTAATCGAGCCGCGCTTCCGGCCGGATGAAATAGCGGCCGATCGACTGCTCGTAGGCCATGCCGGCGAAGGCGTTGGTGGTGAAGCCGTTCCAGTGGGCGACGCTGGTCGCCGAGGCGTCGACCTCGCCGTCCGCGTCGACGTCCTCGCTGTAGAAGCTGCGGTCGCCGGTCAGCCAGCCATAGCCGGCCCCGCCGCCCAGGTTGAAGCGCCAGCCGCCGACCGAACGGCGCCAGTAGACTCCGGCTTGGATCAGGGCGTTGGTCGTATGCTCGCCGACCTTGGCGGTCGTGTCGTGCTCCTCGATGCTGACGGCGGCGAGCGTGACGCCCAGGGCGCCGCCCGCGTCGCCCATGGCCTCGTAGCCGGCGACGAAGCCGAGCGCCTGGGTGTCAGAGCCCTGGTCCTCGTCGTCCTCGCGCCGAACCAGGGTGTTGATCTGCTGCACCCAGACGCTGTCTGGGCCATACCGATCACCCAGATCCGGCCGGATCATGGTCGCGGCCGAGATCTGCTGGTTCACCGCCTGCAGAGCCGAGAACATGCCCAGGCCCTGGTCGGGCAGCATCTGGTTGTAGAGGTTGTAGAAGCCGTCCTTGGTGTTCTGGTTCAGGAAGGCGCTGGCGATGTCGCCGTTCTTGGACAGGGCGGCGAACACCGCGTCGTAGGCTGAGGCCTGGTTGCGCGTCATGCCGGCCTCGGTCGCCGTCCGGCGGCGAACGTCGATGTCGATACTGTCCCCCGACTGGTAGGCCTTGGCGACATAGAGGTAGGGGGCGTCGCCCAGCAGATCCTGGCTGATATCGCCGGCCGCCAGGGTTCCGGCCTTGATGACCTCGAACGTCGAGGCCGAGGTCAGCAGATTGTTGAACACCAAACCCAGATTGGCGCCGCTGGCGATGGTGGCCGTGTCCGCCATCAGGCGGGTCGCCGTTCCCGCCGCCGGGTCGACGCTGAAGATCAGCTTGCTGTCCGCGCCTAGGGTCAGGTTGCTGACCTTGAGGTCATCGGTGTTGAGCAAGCCCAGCGTGCCCGAGCCGATATTGATGTTCAGCCGCCCGTCGGAGTCCGACAGGGTGGTCAGCACATAGCCGCCGCCGTCGATCGTCAGGCTGTCGGCGCCATCTCCAAACGAGATCGCGCCGATGACCGTGCCGTTCAAGACGTTCAGGTGATCATCGCCCGACCCGAGCAGGATCTTGCCGATGATCGCCGGCTCGTCCGCGTCGTCCACGCCATCCCCGTCGGTGTCCGTGTCGTCCACGCCATCGTCGCCGTCATCGCCGTCGTCGACGCCGGTCTGGGTGATGGTCACGCCGGTCGTGTTCTTGGAAACGTCGATGGCGATCGCCTTGCCGGTGACCGTCTCGTCGCTGGCGTCGTCATTCTCGTCGTCGGTATCGTAATCATCGTCGGTGGCGCTGACGTAGGCGGCGATGGTCCGGGTGTTGTTGATCGTGCTCAGTGTCCCGGCGTTGTCGAGGATCGCGTAGGATGAGCCTTTTTCTCCCAGGACCGTGGCGCTGATCACGCCGTCGTTGTTCAGCGTGCTGACTTGCGCACCGGAATCGATCGCCAGGGCCCGCGCGGAGAAATCGCCTTCCGAGGTGGACGTCGCGCTGATCGTCCCGGCGTTCCAGATCGTGTCGGCGATCGCGTCCGACTTGAGATGCAGGCCGTTGGTCTGGGCCTCGTAGCCCGAGGCGGAGACCGACCCCGTGATGCGGACGCCGCCGGTGATCAGGGTTTCGTACCCTGCGTCGCCGCCGATCTGCACCGCGGTGGTTTCGACGCCGTCATAGGGGCTGTAGGCGCTGATCGATCCCTTGATGATCAGGCCATAGGCGTTGTCTTCCGTCCCGACCGCGCCGAGCGTGACCGTGTTGCTGTTCGAACCGATCTTGAGCGCCGGGGCTCCGCCATAGGCCGAGATGGACGCCGAACCCTCCGAGCTGTCGGTGACGCCGTCGCCGTCCTCGTCGTCGCTGGTGTCGTCATTGGTGTCCGTGGGGGGGCACATCCAGCAGGACGCCGCCTGAGACGTTGGCGGCGATGTTCACGCCGCCGCCGCCTTCCAGCATGTCGTCCGCATCCAGCAACGCGCGGTCGTCCGGGTCGCTATAGCGGGAGGTGATGCGATAGCCGGTCGACGATACCGAGCCCTGCAGGACAAAGGCGCCGTTGATCGCCGAGTCCACGGCCACGCCGACCGAGCCTTGGCCCAGCACGCTGGTAGAGCCCTCGATCGTTACGTTCCCGGTGACGGGGGCGGCGATGCGGATCCCATGGCCGCGATCACCTGTCACGCTGATCGAGCCGGAATGGACGAGATTTCCGACCAGCGGCGCCTCGAGGCTGATACCGGCCGAGTCCATGCCCTCGATCGTGATCGAGCCGGAATTGGTGATCGTCCCGGTGAACGCGTCGGTTCCGGTCAGACGCATCCCGTAGCGGCGGTAGCCCTTCGCGAAGAGGCCGTCATAGTCGCCGTCGTCGTCGGTGTCCTCGTAGTCATAATCCTCGGTCAGGCTGATCGAGCCGTCGCTGGTCGCCGAACCAGTCTTGCCGCCGATGACCAGCACGCCGACGGAGTCGTCCACGCCCACGCTGGCCAGGCCTCCGTTGATGGTGACGGTGTTGTCGCTGTCCAGAGTCACCATCGGGCCCGACGCGCTCAGGGTGATGACGCCGTCCTCCGTGACCTTCACGTCATCGGCCGCTCCGCCATTGGGGCTGGCGGTGGTGATCGCGGTGGTGCGCGAGCTGCTGGTGACCTGCGTTTCGGCCAGGGCGTCGCCGGCGGCGAGCAGCATCGGCGCGGCGGCCGCCGTGACAATCAGGAACTTGTGCGGCATGAGGACCTTCGAGGGACTATCCCTTCGAGCCCTAGCCGTTGGCCTTGACCGCTCCGTGGCCGGGTTATTTCCGCCGCGCGGCGCCCCGTAATCTGGCGTAGCGGGGCGTTACGCGATGCAAGACTAGTCGACGGGACGTCCCAACGTGGCGTCCAAAACGGCGTCTGTTAGCGCGGAATCGAGCTTGTCTGAGCCGGTCTCGGCGCCCTCGCTCAGGGCGGCGGCCAGCAAGGCGACAGCTTCGTCGGACACCGCGAGCAAGGCGACCGCCTCGTCGCCGTCGGGCCAGCGGCCGAGATCAGCGCCCAGTGTCGACAGCCGCTGACGAAAAACCGAAAGATCCATGAGGGCCAAGGCTCTTCTGCCTTTGAATGAGGAGGCGTAGCGCTTGCTTACCCCGCTTGAGGAGCGAGCGCACGGCCTGTTCGGTGGTGTTGAGGACGCCGGCTATTCTCGCCACGTCCAGGTCTTCGAAATAGTACAGCGTCAGCGCCTGACGCTGGCTGGTGGGCAGGCGTCCCAGGCAATCACGCAGCGAGCGCGCGCTTTCACGACGCTCGAGGGCTTGCTGCTGGTCCTCCGTCGGCGCCGAGGGCGAAGCGTCGGCCAGGCGGGTGATGACCTCGGCGGGTTCTGGCGTCGCGCGACGGCCGCGATAGCGGTCGATCGCCTTGTTGACCGCGATGCGATGCAGCCACGTCGTGAAGCGCGCCTCGGGCTTCCAGCTCTCCCTGGCGCGCCAGGCGGCGACGAAGGCTTCCTGGGCGATGTCCTCGGCGTCGTGGGCGTCGCCCAGAATGCTGAGCGCGAGCCGGCGCACGACCCGGGCGTGTCGATCGACCAGGACGCGGAAAGCCTTCTCGTCGCCGCCGCGCGCCGCGTCGAACAGGATCTCATCCGCCCAAGCATGGCGATCGGTCTCTTCGGTCTTCTCAGGTTGATTGAGCATGTGCCTGGCCCAGCTTCGCGATTTCTGTCACGGAGGCTGAAGCAATCGACGTGCCAGTAACAAATATTCATCTGAGAAACGAGGAGATATTTTGCGTTATTGAATCAAACTGTTCTTATCTAGCATTTCGAAATTCATGGCATAGGGGCTGCAACAAATCTATTGCTTGTTGATACGCGAGCGACCTGTTCGAGCCCTTTTCATTCCGATTCAGCAGATTCAGCAACCTTAGGTAATATCGTTGCAGGCGTTCTCCATCTCCGCCCACTGCGGAAAAATTCAAAGTTGTAGCAAGTACGGTCAGTATCTGTACTGCCTTGCCAAGATGAACGCACATGTGATCGAGCGTATTTTGCTCATGGGCATATTTTGCCGACGATATGGCGCGATAGAGCTCTTCATGGACGGCCGTCAGGACGTCTCGGGGATTTTGGTTGAGCTGCTTCGAGGCCTTGTAGGCCCGGATGGCTTGGTTGCTATTCATCGGTATCACTCGAGCTGCCTAGGATGGCTTTGATCTGTTGTTGCAGGACCTGCGCGGCGTAGAGCTCCTGCTCCATGGCCGAGTACTTCGCGATCAGCCGGGTCCTGTAGGACTCGGCGTCGTCGCGGATCTGGGTCGACTTGTCGGAGAGATCGCCGTTGGCGTCGTTGAGCCGCTCGATCTCGCTCTGGATCACGCCGCTGGACGCGTTGGCGTAGGCGTCGAGCCGCGTGGTGACGAGGTCGGCGAAGCCTTGGGTCAGCGTGACGTCGATCGAGACGCTTTCGTCGGCGACGAGGGCGAACGAAAGTCCTTCGTAGATCGTGCCGGCGGCGCCGACGATGCGGCTGCCGGAGACGGTGAACAGGCCGCTCTGGCCGCCGACCGTCACGTCGCTGATCGCGCCGTCCGTGACCGTCACGTCCAGGGTAAAGTCGAGCGAGGCCGTGCTGGCGTTCTTCAGCAGCTTCAGCGCGCTGTCGTTGGTGGTGAACTTGCTTTCGAAGAAGCTCCGCAGGCTGTCCAGGTTGGAGAGCAGCAGATTGTCCAGCGTGGTTTCGTCCGAGAGCTCCAACTGGTTGTCCGCGTTCAGGGTGATCCCGAGGGCCGCGAGGTTGGTCACGCCGTCGGCGGCCGATCCGGCGTCGTCGCCCAGGATCGACGAGAGCTGCTTGGTCACGCCCCGGAGCAGCGAGTCGGCGAACAGCACGGCGTCCTCGTCGACCGTGCCGTCGGCCGAGACCTCGGAGTTGGTGTCCACGAAGTCGCGCAAGGCGTTGTAGGCGTCGATGAAGTCCGTAATGGCGGTCTTTATGTCCGAGTAGTCCGCCTCGATGTCGAGGGTCACGGTCTGGTCGGAGGCGGTCGCCTGAAGAAGCGAGATCGATAGACCTGGAATGGTGTCGGTCAGCTGGTTGCCGTCGCTGGTGATCTCGACTCCGTCGAGGGTGGCGATGGCCGGCTGGGCCGCCTGCAGAACGTTGGCGAAGTCGCCGTCAGCGTCCAAGAGGTCGATCGCCGTCGCCGCGCCGCTGGCGTCGGAGACCTCGATATCGACATTGGTGTCGGCGGCCGACAGCACCAGCCTGTAGGCGCCGCTTGAGACCTTCAGCAGGGTGGCGCTGACGCCGGTCGCGTCGCTCTGGTCGTTGATGGCCTCGGCCAAGTCCGACAGCGTCATGTCCGAGGTCACGGCGATGGTCGCAAAGGTCCCGCCGGTGACGCCGATCGTGAAGTCGCCGCTCGCGCCGAGCGCGGTCGCGGTGTCGTGGCTGTCCGACGCCACCTTCATCGCCTTGGCCAGCTGTGTGACGGTGATCGAATAGCTGGCCGCGACCGCGTCGGGATCGGCGCTGACGGCGATGATGTCGGTCGCGTCCGAGCCGTCCGACGCGGTCAGATAGGCGCTCTTATCGTCGAAGGCGTTGCCGGTGCTCGTCGACAGGCTGCTGTAGGCCGTCGACTTCAGCGATGACATGGCGCTCGTCACGTCGGCCAGCAGGCCTTGCAGCGTCTGGTAAGCGCTGATCTTCGTCGTGTTGGCCGTGACCTTCGCGTCGAGTGTGTCGGCGCGCGCGGTCTTCTGGCTGACCGCCGCCTCAATGAGGGCGTCGGTGTCCAGGCCTGAGATCGTGCCGGTAAGGTAAGTGGCCGAGCCGCTGCTCGAAACCGTGCTGGTGCTGGTCATGGGGGAGCCGAAAGTGCGGCGGGAGGACGCTTAAGGCCCTCCCGCCAGTTGAGCCGACTACTGCAGCAGCTTCAGAAGCGACTGGCTCATCGAGTTGGCCTGGGAGAGGGCCGAAATCGCGGCGCTGGTCAGCGTCTGATAGTTGGTGAAGTTGGTCTGCTCGGTGGCGATGTCGACGTCCGAAATCGACGACTTGGCCGACTGCAGGTTTTCCAGCGAGGTGCTGATCACGTCGCCCCGGAACTCGAACCGCGACAGGCTTGCGCCGACGTTGGCTCGCATTTCGGAGACCTGGGTGATCGCCGCGTCGATTTCGTCCATCGCCGCTTTGGCGGTGGTTGAATCCGTGATGGCGGTCGTGGTCAGCCCCAAGGCGGCGGTATCGGCCCCGTCCAGAGTCACCGTGATGACGTCACTGCTGGAGGTGCCGACCAGGAAATCGACGCCGCTCGAATAGGAGCTGGTCCCGTCGAGCAGGGCCACACCGTTGAACGTGGTTGTGGTGGCGATGTCGTCGATTTCTTCCGTCAGCTGCGCGTACTCCGCGGTGATGTAGGAGAGGTCATCATCGCTGGAGCTGCCCGACTGCGCCTGGGCCGTCAGCGCGTTCATCCGGGTGAGGATGTCAGCGATGTTGGACAGGGCGCCGTCGGCCGTGTTGAGCACCGAAGTGCCGCTGGTGACGTTGGTGGCGGCTTGGTTCAACGCGGAGATGTCGGCGTTCATGGACGTGGCGATGGCGAGGCCGGAGGCGTCGTCCTTCGCGCTCACGATCCGCGAGCCGCTCGACAGCTTGGCCAGGGATTCGCTCTGCGCCGCTGAGTTGTTGTTCAGGTAGCGCAGGGCGGTGTTGGCCGCCGTGTTGGTCGAGATAACAGGCATTTTCTAATCCGCTTCTCTTCGGAAGCCGGGCGGGGGAAGTCCCGACCGGGAGGCGTCGCCCACGGTTCTTCGCGGACGGGCTTCACGGATTGAACGGCGCGCCCCACCCGGATGGGGCGGTGTTTTTCGACGTCGATTTTCGAAAGTTTCCGCGCCCCATCCGATGGGGAGCCTCCGTTCAAAAGGTCATCGGCGCCGCCAGGGCGTCGCACCTCTGGAACCCTCGAGGCCTCCGATGACCGCCATCACCTCCGCGACCAGCGCCGCGACGACGACCAGCACGACGTCGTCGTCCTCGAGCTCGCTGAAGCTGGGCACGACCGATTTCCTGAAGCTGCTGATGACCCAGCTGGAGAAGCAGAACCCGCTGGATCCCAGCGATCCCACCGAGTTCACCAGCCAGCTGGCGACCTACTCGTCGCTGGAGCAGCAGATCAGCATGAACGACACGCTGACGACGATGTCGGACACGATGTCGAACGTGCTGACCCAGGTCTCGCTGCTGGCCTCGGAGAGCTGATCCATGTCGCTCTCAGCCGCCCTTTCGACCGCCGTCTCGGGCCTCACCGCCCAGAGCCGGGCCCTCTCGGCCATTTCCGAGAACATCGCCAACTCGTCGACCACGGCCTACAAGACCACCGACGTCTACTTCCAGGCCCTGGTCAGCGGCGGGAAAGGCTCGTCCACCTCGACCAGCGCGGTCACCGCCAAGTCGAGCCAGGCCATGTCGGTCCAGGGGACCGTCACCTCGACCAGCGTCGCCACTAACGTCGCCATCCAGGACGCCGGCTTCTTTGTCGTGACCAACGATCCGACCGCCGCCGCCTCGGAGGACATGTACACGCGCAACGGCAGCTTCGAGACCAACGCCGACGGCTATCTGATCAATACCGAAGGCTTCTACCTGATGGGCTGGCCGACGGACGCCGACGGCAATGTCCTGGCGTCGAACACCAACGACCTGACCGGGCTCTCGGCCATCAACCTCTCCTCGATCGGCGGCACCGCCAAGGCGACCACCGAGATCGAGATGAGCGCCAATGTGCCCGCCGACGCCGAGGTCGGCGCGGCCCTGACCACCAGCATGCAGATGATCGACTCGCTGGGCGTTAGCCACACGGTCGGCCAGACCTGGACCAAGACCGCCGACAACACCTGGGAACTGACACTGTCCGACCCTGTGCTGACCTCCGACGGCACGACCCAGTCGGGGACGATCAGCGGCGGTCCGTACACGGTGGTCTTCAATACCGACGGCTCGCTGGGCTCGGTGACGCCGACCCTCGACTTCACGGTCACGGGGTTCAGCAGCGGCGCCGCCGACAGCGCGGTCGCGTTGGATATCGGCGAGATCGGCGGCACGGACGGCGTGACGCAATACGCCTCGACCTCGTCCACCATCGGTCTCGAGGACGTCCAGACCGAGCAGGATGGCGCGCTGTATGGCGAGTTGTCGGGGATCAGCATCGACTCCGACGGTCTGGTCACCGCCAATTTCGACAACGGCATCAGCCTGGCGATCTATCAGATCCCGATCGCCACCTTCAGCAACCCGAACGGCCTGACCCTCGTCTCGGGCACGACCTATGACGAGAACAGCGCCGCGGGCCAGGTGCACCTGAACCTGCCGGGCGAGGGCGGCGCGGGTTCGCTGGTGGCCAGCGCCCTGGAAGGCTCCACCACCGACATCGCCACCGAGTTCAACAAGATGATCATCGCCCAGCAGGCCTATTCGGCCGCCTCGCAGGTGGTCAGCACGGCCGGCGACATGTTCGACTCCCTGATCCAGGCTGTGCGCTAGCCATGGAGACGTTCGAGAAACTGGCCGCCAGGGCGCGGGCCGCCCGCGAGGTCGAGGGACAGGCGCCCGTAGTGGAGACGGTGGAGGACGCGATCGTCCTGGCCCGCGCCGTCGCGCGGCAGCTCGATGGCCTGACGGGCGATGCGCGGCTGCTGATGCTGTCGAATCTGGACGACGTGAGGCGGGCGCTGGACGGGCGGATGGCGCGTCTCGCCGAGGAGATGGAGGCCAAGCGCGCTCAGCTGACGGCCGTGAACCGCGGCCTTCGCGCGATCGACGGCTATGGCGGACTCGCCGCGCGAGGGGAGCGCTAGCGGTCATGTCGCTGACGTCGATCCTGTCCTCGGCCGGCGCGGCCCTGACGACGGCGCAGTACCAGATCGCCGTGTCGCAGACGAATGTCGCCAACGCCGACAACGCCAGCTACAGCCGCAAGACCGTCACGACGACCGCGACGACCCAGACCCTGGCGGTCTCGAGCGCGACGCTGACCCGCGCGGCCGACGCCTATCTGTCCAAGGCCGTCGACAAGACCGCGGCGGCCGACGGGCGCGACGCGGTGATCGACACCTACCTCCAGTCCTACGACGCCAGCCTGGGGACGGTGGACGGCGGCGACGATGTCTCCAGCCTGCTGACCGCTTTCCAGACGGCGCTGACCGGCCTGGCCTCGTCCAGCACGGCCGCCACCAAGGCCTCGGCGGTGTCGACGGCCACCAGCCTGGCCTCGTCGATCCATTCGCTGTCGAGCGAGATCCAGGCCCTGCGGAGCCAGGCCAATCTTCAGATCGCCGAGACGGTCGATACGATCAACGGCGCGCTCGACACGATCAAGGCGCTCAACGACCAGATCGTCAGCACGACCGCGTCCGGCGGCGATGTCAGCGATCTTGAGGATCGCCGCGCCGCCGCCGTGACCACGCTATCGTCGCTGATGGGGGTGTCGACCTACACGACCTCGGACAACCGGGTGATGGTCTACGCGCCGGGGGGCGAACAGTTGCTCGGGGCCTCCGTGTCCAGGCTGTCGTACAGCGCCTCGAGTAGCCTGTCGGCCGACACGGTCTATCCGGGCGCGATCGCCGGGGTGACAGTCAATGGCAAGGACATCACCGCCTCGCTGAGCGCGGGCACGCTGGGCGGCCTCGTCGCGCTGCGCGACGATATCCTGGTCGGCGAACAGGGCGCACTGGACCAGCTGGCCTCGACGCTGATCGCCCAGGTCAATGCGGCCGCCAACACCGGCTCGGCCAGCCCGCCGCCCAACAGCCTGACCAGCGCGACCGGTGTGTCGGGAACCGACGCCTTCAGCGCGACGGGCTCCGTGCGCGTGGCGGTGACCAGCGCCAGCGGCGCGGTGGTTTCGACCCAGGACATCGACCTTTCCGTCTACGTCACGGTCGACGATCTGATCGCGGGCCTGAACGCCATCAGCGGGCTGAGCGCGTCGATCTCGAACGGCAAGCTGACCATCGCCGCGACGCCGGCGAGCAACGGCGTGGCCCTGGCCGATATCGACGCCTCGGTGGGCGGCGAGGGGTTCTCCGCCTCTTTCGGCTTCAACGACGTCTTCTCGGGCGAGACCGCCGCGGACATCGCCGTGTCCGCCGCGCTCGCGAGCGACGCGTCGCGGTTTCCCACCGCCACGATGGACGGTGCGAGTGTCCTGGCCGTCGGTCAGATCGCTGTGGCTTCGGGCGGAACGGGCGCCGCCAGCGCGATCGCCTCGTCGCTCTCGGCGTCGACCAGTTTCGCGGCAGCGGGAAATCTGACGGCGGGACAGTCCAGCCTGCTGACCTACGCCGCCGGGTTCGTCTCGACGGCCGCGACCACCATTTCCGATGCGGCCAGCCAGGCCCAGACCTCTGGCGACGCCTATGACGCCGCGGTTGATCGCCTGGCCAACCTCACCGCTGTCAATCTCGATGAGGAGCTGGCGAAGCTCGAGACCTATCAGCAGCTCTACCAGGCCAACGCCCAGCTGACCTCGATGGTTCAGGACCTGTTCGACGTGCTGATGAACATGGTCAACTGAGGCGCGGCGATGATCACCCGTATCGGCACCTTCGCGCATTCGAACGCCCTGATCGCCGCTAGTCTGCGCACCCAGGCCAAGCTGGCCGACCAGCAGACCCAGGAGGCCACCGGTCTGAAGTCGACGGCGTTCGGCGGGCTGGGAACGGACGTGGCGTCGCTGCTGCGGCTTTCCAGCCAGTCGACGCGGCTGGCCGCCGACAACGCCGCCGCCGAGACGGCCTCGGCCTATGTGCAGTCGGCCTACGCGGCGGTCGGCGACATCGCCGACCTGGCTGACACGATCAAGTCCCAGCTCGCCGCGCAGATCAGCGGCTCCAAGCTGGACGCCGCCAGCCTGGCCTCGTACGCGCGCGGGTGGCTGGACGACCTTCAGACCCAGCTCAACAGCCAGGTGGGGGGCGTCTATCTCTTCGGCGGCGAAGCCGTCGACGCCGCGCCGGTCGATTTCTCGTCCGCCGCCTATGATCCGACCACCGCCGGCGACACCGGCTACTATCAGGGCGCTTCGGCCCCGCGGACGTTCTCCAGCGTGGACGGCGCGAAGGTTTCCCTATCGGTGACCGCCCAGGCCAGCGGGTTCGAGCAGCTGGCGCGGGCGCTCTCGATGGTGATCGCCAATCCGGACGACACGGATACCCTGTCGGCCGCCTTCGATCTCGTCGGTCAAGCCATCTCGGGCGTCGGCTCGATCCAGGAGGGGCTGGGCGTCCAGGCCGATCAGCTGTCCAGCCTGATCAGCCGCAACGAGAGCAAGATCGACACGCTGGACGACCTAGCGTCGCGGCTCAAGGACGCCGACTTGGCCCAGGCCGCCGTGCTGGTCACCAACTACCAGACGCAGTTGGAGGCCCTCTACGCGACCATCAGCACGCTCTCCTCGTCGAGCCTGTTGAAGTATCTGGGCTAGGACTGGCTCGCGCGGCCACAGGCGCGGACATTCACGGCGCGCTTAGCGCATAAAGGCCGTCTCGAAAGCGAGACCCGCGTCGTGGAAGACTGGACTGACTTGCTGAGAACCCTGGTCGCTTCAGCAGTCGGAAAAGCTGCGCTTCTCGGCGTTCACGGCTTGAGGGGAAGATGGCGCACCCGACACGAGACGGCTTAAGGGCCTGATCGGTCGGGCGACTATGATTATGGTGGGTGATTTCGGCGTCGGTGGCCATGGCGGTGCTCGGGAGACTCGGGACGCCGAGGCTGCCGATCTGGAGCCGTCACAGTCAACGGACGGTCGGGTCAGACCGTCGCCTGCACCGTCGCCGCCATGGTCTGCTTGACCCTCTGGACGGTGGCGGTGGAGACGCCGGTTGCTTTGGCTACCGCCCGTATGGATTGGCCAGCGCGAAGGCCTTGCTCGACCTTCTTGAGCCGGATCGGCGGGATGGATGGCCGACCGATCTTCACGCCTTTCTGGCGAGCGCGATCCAGCCCGGACATGACGCGCGCGCGGATCATGGATCGCTCGAACTCAGCGAAGACGCCGAGCATCTGGAACATCATCCGCCCGGACGGGGTGCTGGTGTCGATGGCCTGCTGGTGCAGGTACAGGTCGCAGCCCTTGGTCTGAATGTCGGTGAGGAAGGCCACTAGATCGCCGAGAGAGCGTCCCAGACGGTCCACCGACCATGCGGCCACGATGTCCACTTCACGCCTTGCCACGGCCCGGAGAAGGGCGTCGTAGCCCGGCCGCTTGTCTCGTCCTTTGGCGCCGCTGATGCCCTCGTCCGAGAAGGTCTGCACCACGGCCCAGCCCGACCGTTGAGCGACCTCGGTCAGGGCCATGATCTGGTTCTCGACGGTCTGGGAGTCCGTGCTGACTCTGACGTACAGGGCGGCGCGCTTCAGGCGGGTTCTCCGTGGTCGTTGGTGGGAAGGCGTAGATTCTCACGGATTGCGGGATCGTCCAAACCGCCACGAGGACGACATGGTCAAGCTCCGTCAGGATCGGTCGCGTGGGGAAGGCCGCCCCGTTGGCCGCTGTACGTCGGAACGCTACGCTGGCGCCGAGATCGTGGGGGGCGATGATGTTGAAACAACGACGCGGCGGCGTTCGCAACTCGCTGACGTGGCTGGGCTGGGCCTGCGTGGCGATGTTTGTCGCCCTGATGGTGATGATCATCACCGCCGCCGTTCATGGTCACTACTGATCTCGGCGGTATGGTGCCCGGATGGACGCCAGTCGGACGAGTGACATCATCGCACGTGACCTCCTCGCCGCCGTGGGTGAGGTCATGCTGCATTGGGGCTTTCTGGAAAGCGCGATGCTGGGCGGTCTGGCCGGATCGTCGCGGACGCCCATCGTTCAGCGTTGGTTGACGACGACGGAACCGAGCAGCGAGATCGTCGATGAGATCAAAGACGCTGCTGCTGTCCGTCATCTCCTCGCCCATGGCCTTTGCGGTGTTCACGCCCAGCCCCGCCATGGGGGTGAGGCGGAAGTCGTCTGTCGAGACCCCGACGACATGCTGACGACGATCACTCTTGGTCGGCTACGACAGGTCGCCCAGAGCCTCGACCGGATCAGGTTGCGCATCGAGGCGAGACACCGTTCGGCTCCGTGACAAAACCGGGTCTGAAAACGGCGCACAGAACTCGTTGTCTGGCCTCGATCTGGCGCACATCGAATGGCGTGTCAGGAACCGAGTGATTGAGTCACGCCACGGGTAGCCTGCCAATAGCGCCAATAGCGCCAATAGGCTCGGACGGCCCCTGAGCATAATGCGTCCGAGGCGTGCTTGACCGGGCCTGCGGCCGGAAAACGTGGAAAGGTCAGGTAACGAGGTGATGGCGTCAGCCATAGGCGAGGCGAGATGGCGGCAAGCCAACGGCGCAGTCGTCTCTCGTTTCGCCACGACGCCGCCCGGCCGCAGGCCGGACGGCTCGTCACCTATATGCAACCTAAGCCTCACGGCAGGCCGCCGCTGAGCGGCAGCCTTACGACGCGCCTCGGATCGCTGCATGTCGTTGCCGTCGCCGATGGCTCGGCTCCGTCAACGTCGAGCGATCCGGTCTCGTGTTCGCTGCGCGTTGACCAAATCCGCCCCCGTTAAACCGACCACCATCCCTCTAAGAAAGAGCGCCCCGGTCGGTTTTTCCCGCCCCAGCAAACCGTCGATTAAGACCGTCCACCCCATCGTCACGCCAAACCTATCGGCGCTATCGGCGCCATCGGCGCCATCGGCGCTAAGTCAGATCGCTATCCTCGAAAGCCAGCCCCGCTCCGTCTCAAGCACACTCTCCCAAACAATCTTCATGAGCCGCATGAGCTTCTGAGGGTCGGAAGCAGTTCCCGCTGGCTCGATAAGCTCACGAACTTTTCGCTCAAGTGCACCAGCCAAGTCCGCCTCACTCTCTGAGCGCCTTCCCCCACTCCGATCAAATAGTAATCTTGCTTCGCGCTGGTGATTGGTGAGCGCTGCTAGTCGCGACTCATCACCTTGAAACATCGCCTCACAGCGTAGATGTAGTTCGCGATAACGCCATCTATCCATCATCATTACCGCTTCGTTGAGCGATATTTCCCTTATCTTAGGCAGTGGCGGCCAGCCCCTTGATCCAGATTTTTCAGAGGAGAAACTACTACTCCTCGGACCATCTAGCCATAGCTTATACTCTTCGACCCACGGTTTCGGGTAGATCGCCGGAGACGAGCGGGAGTCCGCCAACTTAAAGAAGCCGACGTGCAGATTGGCCTTCGTTCTTAGGGTGCCCTCAGTGAGGCCCAGTATCAACGCCGCCTCCGCCCGCGATATCAAATCGCTTTCATGCACGCCAAGACGTCGGGCCAAGTCGGCTTTTGTTCGCTGTGCCATGTCATGTGCGATTGGCTGAGACTGGCAAAAATTGAGTTAACCATGGTGCCATGAATGGCCATGAAGTGACAAATTTGCGAGGATTGTTTCTATAATTATCGATAAATGAAAAACTGATCAATTCGAATATTTTGAATAAAATGACGATCCGAGTTAGCGATTAAATCCACTGAAATCGCTAAGCGGAGATAAAATGAAAATCAGTTTACACCCATCCAAAGAAAATGGTGGATCGGCACCGCCAATTGAGGCTGATGTCGAAAATTGTTCTGTAATGAACTCGGAAAATGCAATCTATTCTTGGACTCGGCCAGACATGAGCGCTTTGGAGGGGGCGGGCTTTACTGCGTCGCCCTTCCCGACGCAACTGTTCGGTGAGGGCTGGTCTGAGTGGATTGGCGCTGTGGCTGAGGGCGCAAACGCGCCAATCGACTACGTTGGCGCATCACTCCTCACCATATCAGGCGCTCTGATGGGCAACAGCATTGTTGCTTCCTACGGGGCTTGGACCGAACCGCCAATTCTGTGGGCGGTGCTGGTCGGCGGCCCCTCGTCGGGTAAATCGCCTGCGATGGATCAGCCCATCCAGTTGCTCGACAGCATTGAGGCTGACACCCATACAGCCATTCGCATCGACGATGTGTCTGTAGCGGCGGCCGGAGTTAGGGCGGCAGACTGTCCAAAAGGCAACATCCTCGTCAACGATGAGCTTTCTTCTTGGTGGTCGGGGTTTGGCCGCCTCGGAGGCGAGCAGTATTGGCTCAAGGCATATGGTGCGCGAAGCCACTCTATTGACCGCAAAGATAAGCCTACCGTCTACATTCGTCGTCTGGCTGTCAGCGTGCTCGGCGGCGCGCAACCTGACACCATTCGCGCGGCGATCTCGGGCAAACAGAACAGGGGCTTTGCTTCCCGATGCCTGTTCATCTACCCGAACCCCGTGCAGGGTTTCAGGATGGCGGCTCGCCCCGACCACGCACTTGCGGAGCAGGCGCTTCGACGGCTTGCCGTTCTGGGCGACGGAACTGAGACGTATGAATGCCCCCTGACGCCTGACGCAAAGGTGGTGGCTCAGAGGTGGATCGAGCAGAAGATCGCAGAGGCCAATGAGGCTGAGGGCGTCTGGGCAGAGTGGCTCGGTAAGCAGCGTGGTAATGCTATGCGGATCGCGCTGATCTTCGAACATCTTTGGTGGGCGGCCGAAGCTCCGCTCGCAGCCGCACCGCCCGAAGCGGTTAGTGTGCAGGCCTATGAGGCGGCCATCGAGTTCATCGATGAATATGCAGCGCCGATGGCGCTTCGCACGATGGCAGCCGCGCATGCTCCCGCCGAGGATCAACTGGCGGCCCGGTTGGCTAAGCTAATCAGAAAGTCGCGCGCGCAGCAGATCAACCTGCGAGACGTTCGCCGAGGCGTCTTCGGCCCGGCGGGCGACCTGTCTGACAGCGCCAAGATGAAGAGGGCAGCCGAGACGCTCGAAGCGGCCAGTCTGATCCGCCACATCGGCGTCCGCGCCGATGGCAAGGCTGGGCGTGCGCCAGCCCTGTATGAGGTCAATCCAAGGCTCCAGCAGCAGGAGGGCCGCCGATGAGCCGCCGGGATGTGTCAAAGGCGGAAGCTAACGGGGCTAAGCACACAGCGCGTCGTGCGCTCGTCGCGCAACGCATCGTGCAACACAGGCTCGGAAAGTGGGGCGACCGGGCGTTCTGGCGCTGGCTAAAGCGGTCAGAGCGGAAGGCGAAGAAGGCAATCGCCGATCTGCGGCGCCAGAAGCAGAGTCCGAAAGTCTCACGGATGATCGCTGAGCAGATGGCGCGCGTCCAATGGTTCAGCCTCGTGCGGGAGGAGGCTGAAAGGCTTCGGCCTCGACCACCGGCAGTGCCTAGCGACCGAACGCTACGTAGACGCCGCGTTGGGCTATACACACGGGAGAAGCAGGCATATCGACCGCCAGAGTGATGCCCCCAAACTCACGCCTCGTGGGTATTAGAAGCTGGCGAACATGAGTCAGGAGCTTCGCACTTCGCGACCTATGTCCAACAACTCACGCTGACGTGGGTATTCCATGAGGCCCGAGCAGACGGCCGCCCTGCTCGGGCACTCGTGCCGGAAGCAAACGGCGCTATTGGCGCTATTGGCGCCGGGGACGTGCGCCTTGCGTCGGCGGCAATAGCCCGATCCGTCGCAGGTAGTCACCATAGCCTTCCAGATATCCCGGCGGCATCGAGCCGTTGCACGAGTGCTCTGCCATTCGGCTTACAGAGAAATCTGCGTCATCCCAGCGGGCGACATCCGGATCAGACAGGTGTGCGTTCTCCGAGCCAGATGCACCAGTGCCTCGCCTCATCGCGCGCAAGCCTTCGCGGGCCAGATCAGAGCGCACAGGACGCGCGCAGCGAGGATGTAGCGGCGGCGATCAAGCAGCTTTCGGATCAGGGTCAGCGTGGCCGCTTCCGACGGAGGGCGATCACCGCGCAGACAGGCGTAGTTGGGCGCCAAGCCCAGCCACTCGGTCGAGTAGTGGCGGCGCGAATGGGTTAGGCCTCGGCGGGCCATGAGATCGTAGAGGTCCATGGTGGTATTTATCGCGACCGCCGCCGGTAGCGCTTGCGACCGATGATGTCGTAGCTGCACATCATTGATGTGGCCCGCCCTGTGGACAACCTACGCACGCACGTTGATCGGAGCTTCGCTTTGCGGGCAACATGGTTTCCGAACTCGTTGGCTGGCGTAGCTGGCGACCTGCTACGACGCCTCACCCAGTTCACCCGAGCACGATGACCCCTCAGTTCACGCCCCATCAGGCCAAATACTTCGCCCACTTTCTGACCCGTGAAGGCTTGGATGAGAGCGACGGCCTCACCCAGTCGCTGTCCTCGGCGCGCGTCGATCTCAACCCGCACCAAGTCGATGCGGCGATGTTCGCGTTGCGCTCGCCGCTGTCGCGGGGCGTGATGCTGGCCGACGAGGTGGGCCTCGGCAAAACCATCGAGGCAGCGCTGGTTCTGAGCCAGCGCTGGTGGGAGCGCCAGCGCCACCTTCTGCTGATCGTCCCAGCTTCGTTGCGGAAGCAGTGGGCGACCGAGTTGCGCGAGAAGTTCTCGTTGCCGTCGGTCATCCTCGACGCCAAGCGGGTCAAAGACCTCGCCAAATCGGGCCAGCCGAACCCGCTCGGGCGCGGCGAAGGCATTGTGATCCTCTCCTACGAATACGCCGCCCGGATCGCCGACCAGCTTCGCGCGGTGAACTGGAGCCTCGTCGTGTTCGACGAAGCCCATAAGCTGAGGAACGTCTACAAGGCCCCCGAAAACTCGCGCGCCGCCGTGCTGCGCGGCGCGCTGGCGGGTTGCCAGAAGCTGTTGCTGACGGCCACGCCGCTCCAGAACAATCTGATGGAGCTATACGGCCTCGTCACGATCATCGACGACACCTACTTCGGCTCGGAGCAGGCCTTCCGCGCGGAGTTCGGTGGGCGCGAGGACCGCGCTTCACAGGCGCTTCTGGCGCGACGGCTGGAGCCGATCTGTAAACGCACCCTGCGTCGTCAGGTCCAGAAGGCCGGACTGATCAACTACACCAACCGCCTGCCCAAGACCTTCAACTTCACACCTGCTCAGTTGGAGACCGATCTCTACGAACACATGTCGGCCTACCTCCAACGGAATGACACGCTCGCGGTCGGCCAGAATGGTCGCCACCTCGTCACGCTGGTCCTGCGGAAAATCCTTGGCTCGTCGTCATTCGCCGTCGCCGCGACGCTGGACAAGATGGTCAGCCGCTTGGAGCGCAAGCTGGCCATCAACGAGGAAGCGCTCGACGACATCGACGGCGTGGCCGAGACCGCCGAGGACTGGCGGGAAGACGGTGACGCGCGCGAGGCCGAGGCGCTCGAAGACGAGACCGACGACGCCATCGAGGACATCGACCCCGAGGTCTTGAAGGCCGAGATCAGCGAATTGGCGCGATACCGCGACCTCGCCGCCTCGATCCAGACCAACGCCAAGGGCAAGGCCCTACTCGACTGTCTGCCGAGCGTGCTGGCCGAGATCGAGGGCAAAGGTGGTCAGCGCAAGGCGGTGATCTTTACCGAGTCCGTCCGCACCCAGACCTACCTGCGCGACCTGCTGGAGCGCAGTGGCTTCGGGGGTCAGACCGTCGTCTTGAACGGCTCGAACTCGGACAAGGACAGCGCCGCGATCTACAAGGCGTGGCTGGAAAAGCACCGGGGCACCGATGTCGTTTCGGGCTCCAAGACGGCCGATATGAAGGCGGCCATCGTGGACGCCTTTCGGAATGACCGCAGCATCCTGATCGCCACGGAATCAGGCGCCGAGGGAATCAACCTTCAATTCTGCTCGCTGCTGATCAACTACGACCTGCCTTGGAATCCGCAGCGCGTCGAGCAGCGCATCGGCCGCTGCCATCGCTACGGCCAGAAGATCGACGTTACCGTCATCAATTTCATCAACTGCCGGAACAAGGCCGAAGAACGGATCGCGGAGCTTCTCGCTCAGAAGTTCAAGCTATTCGAGGGCGTGTTCGGCTCCTCCGACGAGGTGCTCGGCGCCATCGAATCCGGCGTCGATATCGAGCGTCGCATCCTCGACATCGTGCAGTCCTGCCGCACCAACGACGAGATCAACGCGGCCTTCGACCGCCTGCAAGAAGAGTTCAGCGTCGAGATCGACGAGGCCAAGACCGAGGCCCGGAACAAGCTGCTGGCCGAGATGGACGATAAGGTCATCTCGCGGCTGAAAATCCGGCAGGGCGCGGTGGCGTCGTCCCTGAGCGAGTTCAAGCGCACGCTGCTCACGCTGGCGCGCGCTGAACTGCCCGAGGCTCGTTTCCATCCCGATCATGTCGAACGGTTCGACCACGAAGGCGAGACCTACTCGACGGAATGGCCCGAAGCCGACGAGCGCGGCTGGCGCTTCTTCCGTCTGGCGGATGGCGGCCTCGCCGACCAATTGGTCACGCGCGCTCAGAGCCGTGAATTGGCGTCAGCGCAGGTCGCCTTCGACTACGGTGCCTATGACGGCAATCTGGCCGATGTCGCGGCGCTGCGCGGCCAAAGCGGCTGGATGCGCGTAGCGCGCCTGACGTTGAACACGCCCGCCCGAACCTTCGACGAACTGATCTGCGCGGCGTTCACCGACGACGGCCAGCCCGTGCATTCCGAGACAGCGGCCCGGATGCTGGACGTGCCCGCCAGCCTCGTCGGTGATGTGGCGGCGCCCGCGCCGGAAGCCGATCTCACTGCGATCCTCGATGAAGCCCAGACCGAAATCGTCGGCCGCGCTCAGGCGCGCTTGGGTGATTTCCTGAACGAAGAGGAAGAACGGCTCGACAACTGGCGCGACGATGCGAAGGTCACTTTCGAGCAGCGGATCAAGGCCCTCAATAAAGAGGCCAGCGAGAAGAAGAAGCAGGCGCGCGCGGTGCAAGGCCTCCAAGAGAAGGTTGAGCTACAGCGCGAGGCTGCGGCCTTGAAGCGTCAGGCTGACGATCTGCAACACCAGCTATACACCCGGCTCAAAGAGATCGACGACGAGCGCGAACGGATGCTCGACGAGATCGCCGAGAAGCTGAACCTGACGCCCGAAATGACGCCCCTGTTTACGATCCGCTGGAGCCTCGCCTGATGTCCGCCAAGACCAAGCTCGAACTGACGTGGATCGGGAAGGATCATCGGCCTCGGCTGGAGCCGCGCATCTTGATCGAGGAGGAGCGGCTTTCTCACCACTCTGCGGCCCGCCGTGAGGGCGATTTCTTCGATAATGTTCTTATACGTGGCGACAATCTTCTCGGGCTTAAGGCGCTGGAGTCTGCATATGCCGGAAAGATAAAGTGCGTATTTATTGACCCTCCATACAACACCGGCTCCGCCTTCGAGCAATATGATGATGGGTTGGAGCATTCTGTATGGTTGTCCCTCATGCGGGATCGCCTAGAGATTATCCGAAACCTACTATCTGAAGACGGCTCCCTCTGGGTTTCTCTGGATGACAATGAAGCGCACTACTTCAAAGTAATGTGCGACGGCATATTTGGTCGCGAGAACTTCATTTCTGACATTAGTTGGCAAAAGAGGGACGGCCCGCCCAACGACCGTAAGATTGGATCGACGCACGACCATATCCTCGTCTGGGGTCGAACGAAGCAAGCGACAAGCAAAAAGACGAAAGCCGAAGAGGCTTTCAATCTGATGCCGCGCACAGAAAAGGCAGACTCGCAGTATCAGGTCTTTGCGGAGCCCGATGGCCCAGATGAGAGAGGCGCTTTCCGTAAGATTGATACTACCGCCAATGGGAAGGGGGGGCGCTTTGTGCAAAGCCTCTTCTATCCGATAAAGAACCCTTACACTGGACAGGAAGTATGGCCGCGCCAAGGGACTTGCTGGCGGCACAGCAAGGAGGAAATGCAGCGCTTGCAGGATGAGCGCCGCTTGTTCTGGGGCGCCAAGGGCACCGCTACCACTCCAATGCGGAAGCTCTTCAAAACAGAAGCGAAGCAAGGGATGTCGGCGCCCTCCATCTGGACGGACGTGGGGCTCAATCAACATGCCTCAGCGCAGATGGAGGCTCTATTCGGCGAGAAGGCTGCGTTTGAAACGCCGAAGCCCGAGCAGTTGCTTGCGAGAATTATAACAATCGCCACCAAGCCCGGCGACATTGTTTTGGACTCCTTTGCTGGATCGGGAACAACTGGTGCCGTCGCCCATAAAATGGGGCGGCGCTGGATTATGGTGGAACTTGGAGAGCACTGCGAAAACCTAATTGTCCCACGCATGAGAAAGGTCATCGACGGGAACGATCAGAGCGGGATCACCGAAGCAGTCGGCTGGAAAGGAGGCGGAGGCTTCCGTTACTTCAAGTTGGCACCCTCGCTGCTGGAAAAGGATCAATTCGGAAACTGGGTAATCTCCAAGTCTTACAACGCGGAGATGCTGGCGGAGGCGATGTGCAAGCACTTCGGCTTCAACTACGCGCCGTCGCCCGAGTACTATTGGATGCACGGCCATTCGTCCGAGGCTGATTTCATCTATGTCACCACCAACAGTCTGACGCATGAGCAGCTTGCCGCCATTTCGGAAGATGTGGGACCAGACCGCTCGCTGCTGATCTGCTGCAAAGCCTTCCAAGGCGGCAATGCCGACGCCTTCGGCAATCTGACCATCCGGAAGATTCCGGGCGCCATTCTCGACCGCTGCGAATGGGGCAAGGATGACTACTCGCTGAAGATCGAGGCCTTGCCGTTCGTCGAGGACGAACCGGAAGAAGAACAAGAAGAAGGAGGCGCGCGGCCTCGTAGATCAGTGGCTAGTCCGAACCAACCCGGCCTGTTCGGCGGGGACGAGGAGGCCGAGGCGTGAGCGTCTTGGCCGTCGATCCCAAGCGCGCAGAGACCCAGATCAATCAGCGGCTCTCGCTGCGAAAGCCGCAGTCCGAGTCCCTTCGACGCCTCGCCGACATCGTGGACCTGATCGCGCCATCGAAGGACACCGCTGTTGAGGCCGCGCGCGAGGCCGTACGCTCTGCCTACGGGAAGCTGGACGACGCGGACTTCGAGGATTTCGAGCGCGACTTCCCGAGCGTCTGCTTTGCCCTCGCGACGGGGGTCGGCAAGACGAGGCTCATGGGAGCCTTCGTCAGCTACATGTACATGACCGGCAAGAGCCGGAACTTCTTCGTTCTGGCCCCGAACTTGACGATCTACGAGAAGCTTCTGGCCGACTTCCAACCGTCCAGTCCCAAGTATGTCTTCAAGGGCGTGGAGGCCTTCGCTCACCAGCCGCCTCTGATCGTCAACGCTGAAAACTATGAGGAAGGGCGCGGCGTGCGCGGGGCCGACTTGCTCGGTCAGGAAGCAGCGATCATCAACATCTTCAACATCTCGAAGATCAATTCGGAGGTACGCGGCGGGAAGGCTGCTCGCATCAAACGCCTTCAGGAGTATATCGGCGAGAGCTACTTCAGCTATCTGGCGGGCCTCGACGATCTGGTGCTGCTGATGGACGAGGCCCACCGCTATCGCGGCTCCGCTGGCGCCAAGGCTATCGCCGAATTGAAGCCGATCCTCGGTCTGGAGGTGACGGCGACGCCCAAGAGCGTCGGCGCCAAATCGGCAGCGTTCAAGAACGTCGTTTATCGCTACGACCTTCCGGCCGCGATGGAGGACGGCTACGTCAAAGAGCCCGCCGTCGGCACGCGCGCCAATTTCGATCCGAAGTCTGTCGATGAGGACACGCTGGAGCGGATCAAGCTCGAAGACGGCATCCACTACCACGAGCACGTTAAGGTCCAGCTTGCGACCTACGCCAAGCAGAACGAGGTGCGGACAGTTCACCCCTTTATGCTGGTGGTGACTCAGGACACCGACCATGCTCGCCGCGTCCGCGAGTTCGTCGAATCCGATACCTTCTTCGAAGGCCGCTACAAGGGCCGGGTCGCGGAAATCCACTCCAAGCTGACCGGCGAGGAGAGCGACGAGAACGCCCAGCGCCTACTCAACATCGAGAAAGGCGGGGACACGGACATCGTGATCCACGTCAACAAGCTGAAGGAAGGCTGGGACGTCTCCAACCTCTTCACCATCGTTCCGTTGCGAGCGTCGGCGTCGGACATTCTGACCGAGCAGACGCTGGGCCGGGGCCTGCGACTGCCCTACGGAAAGCGCACCGGCGTCGAGGCCGTGGACACCCTGACGGTCATCGCCCACGACCGCTTCAACGACCTGATCGAGCGGGCCAAAACCGCTGACGGCGTGATCCACAAGCTCAAGTCCGTCACCATCGGCGACGGCGGCGATGTCGCCTCCACGACGCCGGTGATGGTCGAGGCGCCGTCGGTCATCGAGCAGATGCTAAACCGCGTGCTCGCGGCGCCCGAGACTGACATCACCTACGAGGCCGCGCCTGACGCCGATCACGGCGAAGTGGCCGCACCGCCGGGGCCGGTCTTCACCTTCCAGAAGGAAGAGGAAGTGGCGCTGGCCAAGACGGTGCTGACCGATGTCCTGCCGTCGATCAAGACGCAGGTCACCACCATCCGAGACTTGAATGATGAGAAGGTCGTCAAGCGCATCGTCGCCGACGCCATGGCCATCCAGCGAAGCAAGGAGGGGCTCTTCCCGTCCCTGACGCCCGAGCGCGCCGAAGCCGTGGTCAAGGAGTTCTGCGCGGCCTTCGTCGCCAAGACCATCGCGATCCCGAGTCTGACGGTGACGCCGCAGGATCATGTCTCGTTCGGCTTCCAGCCCTTCAAGCTCGACCTCGGTAGCTGGAACTATCAGCCCCTGTCGCGCGAGCTACTGGTGCAGGTGCTCCGCACCGAGAAGCAAACCGTGATCAGCGGCGACGAGGGCGGCGACGTGCCCGCCCGGCTCGAAGATTACCTCGTCGCCAAGCTGATCGACTTCGACGAGATCGACTACGACGCCCACGCCGGGCTCCTCTACGACCTTGCGGGGCAGGTCGTCGCCCATCTGCGCTCGTACCTGAAGGACGACGAGGAAGTCCGCGCCACGCTTCAGGGCTGGAGCCGCGACATGGCCAAGGCGATGTTCGCGCAGATGCGTCAGAACATGTGGCGGACCACCACGACCTACCGCGTGACGCTTAACGCCGCCTTCAGCGAACTCAAGCCGCAGGCCTTCGACGGCTCGGGCAAGGACGCGGTGCGTGATTTCCGCAAGCCGCCCGAGCGCCTGAACGAGATCAGGCGCTTCATCTTCACTGGGTTTGGGCCTCGCGCCTGCTACGCGCAGGCCAAGTTCGACTCCGACACCGAACGGAAGATGGCCGAACTGCTGGAACGCGATCCGACCGTCCAACTCTGGATGAAGCCCGGCCCCAACCAGTTCAAAATCTTCGACAGCGAGGGTGGCGCCTACCAACCCGACTTCGTGGTCGAGACCGAAACCGAGCGGTTGATCGTCGAGACAAAGCGGCGCTCGGACATGGGCGACGTAGATGTCCGTCGGAAGGCGGACGCGGCGTCGCTCTGGTGCTTCATCGCCACGGAGCACCACGCCAAGAAGCACGACGACAAGCCGTGGCGCTACGCACTGGTGCCCGATGACGCGGTGCAGCCGAGCGCGACGTTGAACGGGCTGCTCGCGCAGTTCACACGGTCGCCCGACGTGGACCTGCGCGGGCGATACGAGTTGAAGGACGAGGCTTGAGGCAGTGGAGGGGCGATGCCGGTTCCTGACTACGAGACCCTGATGCTGCCCGTGCTCCGCCTGTTCGCGGAGGGCGCGAAGAACATCAGCGAATGCGTGCCTCGGCTGAAGGAGCAGTTCGGCATCTCCGACGAGGAGGCGCGAGAACTCATTCCAAGCGGCCGGATCACCGTGCTCCAGAGCCGCGCCCATTGGGCTCGAACCTATCTCTCCAAGGCTGGGCTGCTTCACTCGCCCAAGCGCAACCTGCACGTCGTCACGGATCGCGGGCTCCAACTCCTCGCCACCAATCCAGAGCGCATCGACAACAAGGCCTTGGACGTGTTCGAGGACTTCCGAGCGTGGCGAAAGGCGGAGAGCGTCGGCGGCGAGGTCACGGGCTCTCCGTCACTCGTTATCGACGACAGCCAGACGCCGGAAGAAGCCATCGCCTCGGCCCACGCCATGCTGAGCGCCGCTCTGCGCGATGAACTGCTGGCGCTTCTACAGGATGTCTCTCCCCAGCAGTTCGAGAGGTTGATCCTCGATCTGCTCGCGGCCATGGGCTACGGCGGCGGCGATCTCGCCAACGGCCTCATGACCAAGGCGACCGGCGACAACGGCATCGACGGCATCATCAACGAAGACGCTCTGGGCCTCGATGCCGTCTACATCCAAGCCAAACGCTACGCGCCAGAGAACAAGGTCAGTCGTCCGGACATCCAGCGGTTCGTCGGTTCGCTGACGGGCGAGGGCGCCAACAAGGGCGTGTTCGTCACCACGTCTGACTTCTCCCGCGAGGCTCGGGAGTATCTGATCCGCGTGCAACACCGGATCGTGCTGATCAATGGCGCCACCTTGGCCAAGCTGATGATCCAGCACGGCGTCGGCGTTCGCGCCCGCTCGACCTATGTGATCAGCAGCGTGGATGAGGACTACTTCTCGGGTCTGGCCGGTACGCAGGCAGGATAGGCTACGCGGCTTCGAAGAAGAGTTCCGACTGACGGGCGAGCCGCCGGTACGCCCGCCACCCTCTATCCGGTTCGGGCCGGGCCATGGTCACGATGCCCTTCGCTTCGCACTGCTCTTCCGCAGCCTGCTTGATCACATGGTTGAGGAAATCGTTTCGCGGGGCGTGGAGATCAGAGAGCAGCCATTGACCGCTGCTGAGGGGACGTAGCTCCAGAATGCACACGCCACGAAATTCCGCGTAGGCCGCCATCCCTGCCAGCACCTCGGCGAGTTTGGTCGCAAGGCAGTTGCGATACCGGACGCCGGTTTCAATGAAGTTGCGGGCGCTCGACAGAGGCCGGATGTCCTCGTCAGCGCTCAGCGGATGGGGCGGAAACCGATCCGCGCGACGCATGAAGCGCTCCAGCACGACCGAGAGCGGTTTGTCCGCTGGCAATTGCGCGACGGCCTCCAGCAGGACGTTGGTTGTTGCCCGAGAACAAACGCGCTGGACAAAATGGAGCGCCGCGTTGGCGTCTCTCGCGGCTTGCGGGCCGTTGAGCCGACGCAGCAAGGGTGCTGATGCCCACTGCGGTTCCAGCATGTGGACGGCATTGATCAATGGCTCGCTGATCTGATCGACGCCTTGCAGGGCGGAAACCGCAGGATGGGCGCCTTGCCCGAACAGCGCGGCAAGCTCGACGTATTGCTGCGGCGACGAGAGTGGCTCCGCACCCATACGCCGGAGCACGGCGAGCAAGCCCATCGGAATGGGATCGAATCCAAGGCACAGGACGTCCTTTGTCGATCCAGAAACCAGCGCCCCAGCGAGGGGCGCCATCTGCATGGCGTCGGCGTGGGCTTGCATCATGGCAAGCGCCATGAACGTCACCTGCCGACGTTCGGCGCCAGCGCAAAGCAGATTACGCAGGACGCCGGGCGCGATCTCATCAAGCTGTGAAAGCAGTGGCGTCGCCCAGCCGAAGGTGCGGTTCATCGCCTCAGACGGCAACGCGGGCCTCCCACGGGAAGAGGCCAAGTCCGTTCGGGCGCGGCCAGACCTGAAAAGCCACCCATCGCCAAAGCCGAGCCTCTCGTGGAGTGGCGATGCACTCACCGAGAAGGCGAGGGGCGCCACTATGGCAGTCTTCCCAATCGCGAAGCTTTCTGGCGGCCATCGGCGGGCAAGCCACGGGCACCGAGCGCAAGCCCGGTCGAGCCTCGACCGGCGGATCGGCAAACAGCCATTCCGACGTCATGAGCCAGTTGTGACGGCCCAATCGCTCGTCGAGAAAACGCTCCAACTCCTCGGCGTCGATCTCGCCGCGTGGGGTGTTGAAGCACCTGATGGTTAGTCGGTGAAGGTCTGAAATGCCGAGCCGCCCTGTCAGTTGGTGGGCGGCCGTGACTATATCAGATGGATCAAAATGTCAACTTAATTGACCTTTCGGTCGCCCGCGTTTGCCGGGTATTCGGCCTTCATTTTGCGCCTTATGTGCCCGGCGGTCGGCAGAACGTTTCCGTTCCTTTTCGCGGCGAGCGGCAATCTTCTTGTCGAAATCTTCTTCGGCCTCGTCGGCATCTCGTGGACGCTTCGCAAAATCGACGTCCATGATCCCCGCTTCGGGCCTTGCGATAATCTCGACATCCATAAAGCCAATCGTGGCGAGATGATTTTGCAAGCGCTTAGCTTGGGTCTCGCTATAGAGATAGATGTCGTATTCACCGCCATAGTCGGGATCACGGATTGCACCTCTCATCACGAATTGGGCAATCGCATCTTCCTCGCGTGCGCGACGAATATCCTCTTCCGTCAAGTCGAAAACGTCCAGTAGGGGCCGGTCGCTCGGCATCAACTTGGCGCTATAAATGAATGCGCATGCCACGCTTTGGCGATACTTATTCAGGCCCGCGACGAGCGGCCTTATAAGTTGGCCTTTGAGCCGGTGCTCCATTAGCTCCTGCACGACATCGTTCGCGGACCAATAGCTGCTGTCGGGTAGATGTTCGGCAAGATGGTCACAGACGTTCTTGATCATTAGGCGCCCCTCGGACTTCGCCCAGAGGGTTGTTGTGCCTTCGTGACCCTGACCTTGCCCCCAACCTTGGACCAGGTCGGGCCGGGATTTCTCGCCGGTCAGGC
>NZ_CALCDX010000112.1 GCF_937900395.1 uncultured Caulobacter sp. | reverse complement strand
GCCGCGTCGCGCGGGTGATGCCGACCACCGCTGTCGCCATAGGTCGCGGCGCGGCCAGCCTCTACGCCAAGGACGCCGAGGCCCTGGCGCGGGCCAAGGCCCTGTTCGAGCCGGTCGCCGCCGTCGCGGTGCTGCCGAACGAAGAGCTGATGCACGCGGCGACCGCCGTCTCGGGCTCGGCCCCCGCCTATCTCTACGCCTTCATCGAGGCCCTGGAGGCCGCCGGCGCGGCGCAAGGCCTGGACCCCGCCGAGAGCGCCCGCCTGGCCCGCGCCACGATCATCGGCGCGGCCGCGCTGATGGAGCAGAGCGGCGAGGAGCCGGCGGAACTCCGCAAGCAGGTCACCTCGCCCGGCGGCACCACGGCCGCGGCGCTGGCGGTGCTGATGGGCGAGGGCGGCTTCGGGGAGCTGATGCCCAAGGCGCTGGCGGCGGCGGTGGCGCGCTCGAAGGAACTGGGGGGCTAGCACTCGCCCCCTCCGCGCTGCGCGCGCCTCCCCCAGAGGGGGAAGAAGGTCGCGCGCGCCTTCTGCCCCCTTTGGGGGCGGACGACCTGCGAAGCAGGTCAGGTGGGGGCTTGCTGAGGCGGCCATCCTGCCCCCATCTCTTCTCCATGACCGACGACATCCTCGACCGCGCCGCCGACGCCGCCCTGGCCCTCGCCGCCGAGCAGCCGTGGCCGACCGTCTCGCTGCGCGACATCGCGGTGAAGGCCGACGTCCCGTTCCCGGACCTCTACGCCAAGGCCAGCAGCCGCCTGGCGGTGCTGGCCCGCGTGTCCGAGCGCTTTGATCGCGCCGCGCTGGCGATCGACTATCCGCAAGGCTCGAACGCCCAGGATCGGCTGTTCGACGCGGTCATGGCGAGGCTCGAGGCGATGGAGCCGCATCGCACGGCGCTACTGAACATCGCCAAGGCGCAGGGGGCGGTGGTCGCCGCGGCGCGCTTCCCGTTGATCGCCCGCGCCCTGCTCGAAGCCGCCGGCGTTCCCGCCACCCCGCCGCGACTGCTGGCCATGGCCGCGGTCTGGGGCCGTGTGCTCCAGATCTGGCGCGAAGACGACGCCGCGCTGAACCGGACCATGGCCGAGCTGGACAAGCGCCTGAAGCAGATGGCTCAGCGGCTGGGGATGATCGGGGCGGGGTTCTAGGGGGGAAGAGTAGATGCTCCCCCGCGATGCGGGGGAGCTGTCGCGGAGCGACTGAGGGGGCGAGCTGGAAATAGGCCGCACTAGCCCCCTCCGGCCCTCTGGGCCACCTCCCCCGCATCGCGGGGGAGGAGCTGCTCCGATTCTACCCCGGCAACCGGATCAGGGCCCTCAGTCCCCCCATCGCCGAGCGCGACAGCAAAAGGTCCCCGCCTAGTCCGCGCGCCATGTCGCGGGCGATGGCGAGGCCCAGGCCCACGCCCTTCTCGTTCTGGTTCCGGCTCTCGTCGAGGCGCGAGAACGGCTTGAAGGCTTCCTCGTAGCGGTCCTCCGGAATGCCGGGACCGTCGTCGTCGACCGCGATCTCGACCCCGCCGGTCTGGCGTGCGGTGGCCGTGACCTTGACCTGGTCGGCGTGGGCGACGCCGTTATCGACCAGGTTGGCGAGGGCTCGGCGGAAGGCCAGCGGTCGCACCCTGGCCTCCAGCCCCGGCGCGATCTCGGTCTCGATCGCCGCCCCGCCGCGCTCGGCGTCGGCGACCACGCCGCCGATCAGTTCGGAGAGATCGACCACCCGCGCGTCCTCGCCGCCCTCGCCGCGGGCGAAGGCCAGGTACTCGTCGATCATGTGCTCCATTTCGGCGAGATCGCCCTTCATCGCCTCCAGCTGTTCGCTGGGCTCGGACATGGCCATTTCCAGCTTCAGCCGGGTCAGCGGCGTGCGCAGGTCGTGGCTGACGCTGGCCAGCAGGGCCGTGCGCTGCTCGATATGGCGGACGATGCGGGCCTTCATGGACAGGAAGGCCCGGGCGGCCTTGCGCACCTCGCGCGCGCCGTGCGGCTTGAAGTCGTGCTCCTCGCCCCGGCCGAAGGCGTCGGCGGCGTCGGCCAGGCGCTCGATGGCCCGCACCTGGTTGCGGATGAACAGGATGGCGATCGCCGTCAGCAGCATGGTCGCCACCACCATCCACAGGATGAAGATGTGGCCTTGCGTGGCGTAGGCCCGGTCGCGCAGGGCGTAGATCTGCAGGACGCCGTCCTTCACCTGCACGCGGATGTCGATATAGGCCGTGTAGCGGGTGGTATCGAACCAGAACGGGTTGTCGAGCCGGTCGTCCAGGGCCTGCTGCAGCGAGCGGTCCAGGGCCGCGAACAGCGACGGCCGGCGGCTGGTCGGCAGCTTGCGGCCCTTCTGGAAGGCGATCGACAGGGACATCGAGTCCTCGGCCCGCTTGGCCAGTTTCTCGACGGCGGCGGGGCTGGGGTCGTCCTCGTAGGACTGCACGGCCCAGGCGATGTCGCCCGCCAGGCCCTCGGACAGCTTGCTGGTCACCGACTGCCAGTGCGCGTCGAAGAACGCCCAGGTCACGGCGATCTGCATCACCGCCACCGGCAGGATGATGATCAGCAGACTGCGTCCGAACAGCGAGGTTGGCAGCAGGCGCTTGAGGAAGGGCGGCAGGTTAAGGCGGGTGGAGAGGGGCACCGCGGGATCAATCCGGCGCCAGCCGGTACCCGATCCCGCGCACCGTCTGCAGATAGCGCGGGTTCTTCGGGTCCGGCTCGATCTTGCGGCGCAGGCGAGTGACCTGGACGTCGACGGCGCGGCCGGTGGCGTCGGCGGTGTCGCGGGCCAGCTCCAGGCGGTCGACCGGCTCGTGGGCCGAGCGCGCGAGGCGGCGCATCAGCGTGACCTCGGCTTCGGTCAGGCGGATCACCTCGCCATCGCAGGTGAGTTCGCCGCGCTCGGGCTCGAACGTGCAGCGGCCCAGGCTGAGGGCGGCGGTGCGGGTCCCGACCGGGCGCGCGGACGAACGGCGCAGGATCGCCTCGATGCGCAGCAGGAGCTCCTGCGGCTCGAACGGCTTGCCCAGATAGTCGTCGACGCCGTTCGAGAGACCCTCGATCCGGTCGGCGGTCTGGTCGCGGGCGGTCAGCATCAGGATCGGCGTGCGGCCGGCCTCGCCGCCCTTGGCGCGGAGCCGCTTGGTGAAGGCCATGCCGTCCTCGCCCGGCATCATCACGTCCAGCACCATCAGGTCGAAATCCAGCGACTCGAACAGCTTGTCGGCCCCCGCCGCGTTCGAGGCGGCGGTCACGCGGAAGCCCGCGCGGCCGAGGAATTCCTTGATCAGCTTGCGCAGGCGGTCGTCGTCGTCGACGACCAGCAGGTGGCGCTCTCGGCGCTCGTCCGGAGTCATGCCGCTTTCCTCACGCGTTCTGGCCTCACACGTTCTGGCGCCGCGGCGCGCCGACGCCCTGGCGGGGGCCGGCCAGGGCCGCCAGGATGCGCCTCGCGCCGGCCACGCCGTCCAGGCCGCCCGTGCGATAGGCGCGGGCCAAAAGCGCTCGCAGGCGCTCGGCCGTTCGCTGTTCGAAGGCCACGCCGTCGGGGGTCAGGGTCGCGGGACGGCGGCGACCGTCCAGCTCGCCGGAACCGCGCTCGACAAGGCCCGCCTTTTGGAGGTCGGCCAGGGTGCGGCTGGCGGCCTGCTTGGAGAGGCTGGTGAGCTTGGAGAGGTCCTGCACCCCGATCCCCGGCCGGCGCCGTAGCAGGAAGGCCGCGCGCCAATGCGAACGGCCCAGCCCCACGCTCTCGCTTTCCAGCGCCGCGTCCACGGCGGCCCACAGCGAGGCCTCGGCCAGCAGGATCAGTTCCAGCCCGCCGTCCAGTTCCTCCTCGCGGAGGATCAGACGGGGATCGTCCGAACCGGGCTGCAACGGGGCTATCATCGCGCGGAGTCCATTTTATTTGACGCGCCCATCCACCGGGCGTCTAAGGGCCGAGTTTTTCATAAGGAGGTCTTGGGCCGATGTCTCTGGTTCCCTTCGACGATCGTGATGGTTGGATCTGGCTGGACGGCCAGTTCGTGCCCTGGCGCGAAGCGAAGGTGCACGTCCTGACCCACGGCCTGCACTACGCCTCGTCCGTCTTCGAGGGCGAGCGGATGTTCGGCGGCGAGATTTTCAAGCTGACCGAGCATACCGAGCGCCTCTTCAAGTCGGCCGAGATCCTCGACTTCAAGATCCCCTACACGGTGGCCGAGATCGACGAGGCCTGCAAGGCGACGGCGGCGAAGAATGGCCTTAAGGACTGCTACGTGCGTCCGATCGCCTGGCGCGGCAGCGAGATGATCGGCGTCTCGGCGCAGCAGACCAAGATCCACGTCGCGATCGCCGTCTGGGAATGGCCCAGCTATTTCGACCCGGCGACCAAGGCCAAGGGCATCCGCCTGACCTGGGCCAAGTACCAGCGTCCGGACCCCAGGACCGCCCCGACCGCCGCCAAGGCCGCCGGCCTCTACATGATCTGCACCATCTCCAAGCACGCCGCCGAGAAGGATGGCTACGCCGACGCGATGATGCTGGACTATCGCGGCTATGTGGCCGAGGCGACCGGCGCCAACGTCTTCTTCGTCAAGGACGGCGTGCTGCACACGCCCAAGCCCGACTGCTTCCTGGACGGCATCACCCGTCGCACGGTGATCCAGATCGCCAAGGACAAGGGGATCGAGGTCGTCGAGCGCCACATCCAGAAGGAAGAGCTCGCGGGCTTCACCGAGTGCTTCATCGTCGGCACCGCCGCCGAGGTGACCCCGGTCTCGGAAGTGGGCGAGTTCCGCTTCACGCCCGGCAAGCTTTCGCTGGACCTGATGGACACCTACGCCGCCCTGGTGCGCGGCCAGGCGATGGCCGAGGCTTAAGGTAAGGACCCTTCTCCCCTTGCGGGAGAAGGTGTCAGCGGAGCTGACGGATGAGGGGTTTCTCGGCGTGCGCCCGCGCGACCCCTCACCCGGCCCTCCGGGCCACCCTCTCCCGCAAGGGGAGAGGGAGTCGACAGCTGGAAAACTTGTCGCTACGCTAACAACGATGACCCTCGCCGCCAGCCACACGCTGTTTTGGTATTTTAGCTATCCGACGCCTCTGGCGCCGGGAGGGTTTCGTTCGGCCTGAGATCAGGGCCATCCAAGAACACCTTCACCAGCCGCCAGGGGATCCCCGGGCGGCTTTTTTGATGGCCGCCGGACCTTCCCAGACATTCCGGAGCCATCCATGCCGACTTCCGCCGCCCATATCGTCTCGCTGCCGGTCCCGACCGACGACCTGCGGATCGAGAAACTCCAGACCCTCAGTCCGCCCGCCCAGGTGATCGGCGAGGCGCCCGCCACGTCGTCGGTGGCCGAAGTCGTCGGCGCGGGCCGCCGCGCGGTGCACGAGATCCTGCAAGGCCGCGATGATCGTCTGGTCGTGGTGATCGGGCCGTGCTCGATCCACGATCCCAAGGCCGCCCTGGAGTACGCCCAGCGCCTGGCCGTCGAACGCGAGCGCCACGCTGGCGAGCTCGAGGTGATCATGCGGGTCTATTTCGAAAAGCCGCGCACCACGGTCGGCTGGAAGGGCCTGATCAACGACCCGGACCTGGATGGCGGCTTCCGCATCAACGAGGGCCTGCGCCTGGCGCGCCGCGTGCTGCTGGACGTCAGCGCCCAGGGCCTGCCGGCCGCCTGCGAGTTCCTGGACGTAACCACGCCGCAGTACATCGCCGACCTGGTGGCCTGGGGCGCGATCGGGGCCCGCACCACCGAAAGCCAGATCCACCGCGAGATGGCCTCGGGCCTGTCGTGCCCGGTCGGTTTCAAGAACGGCACCAACGGCGACGTGAAGGTGGCGGTCGACGCGGTGATGGCCGCCAGCCATCCGCATCACTTCCTGGCCGTGACCAAGGAGGGCCGCGCCGCCATCGCCACGACGAAGGGCAACGCCGACTGCCACCTGGTGCTGCGCGGCGGCAAGACGCCCAACTATGACGCCGCCAGCGTGGCCGCCGCCGCCGAGGTTCTGCGCAAGGCCGGCCTGCCCGAGCGGATCATGGTCGACGTCAGCCACGCCAACAGCGGCAAGAAGCACGAGAACCAGCCGGCCGTGGTCGCCGACGTCTGCGCCCAGCTCGCCACGGGCGCCTCGCCGATCATGGGCGTGATGATAGAGAGCCATCTCGTCGCCGGCCGCCAGGACATCGTCCCCGGCCAGCCGCTGACCTACGGCCAGTCCGTCACCGACGCCTGCGTTGATTGGGAGACGTCGGTGCGCATGCTCGACGATCTGGCGGCGGCGGTGAAGGCCGGCCGCGCGGCGCGGGGGTAGGTCAGGAGCGGGAGAGGGGCAAAGGGCTCGCAATGAGCCAAACTCCGCCTTCCTAGGCCTTGTGCCTAGGACCCATGGCGGCGCCAGGCGAGGCCCTTCCCCGTCACACACCGCCACCGTTGGCGCGCACCAAGCGAGGGCGGCGATTTCGGAACGCTGGGTCCTAGGTACAAGGCCTAGGAAGGCAGGTGGTTTGATGGCGATGCTGGCGACTCTTGCCCTATTTGGCCTGGCCCGCCATCACCGCCGCGACCTCGGCCCGCGCCATGGCGATGTCGCGCAGGAAGGTCTCGGAGCGGTGCTGGGCGGCGTAGATCACCTCGCCCGACTGCAGGCCCGCCTCGGTGGCGCTGAGGGTGTGGCTGCCGCAGATCCAGCGGCTGTCGGCGTAGTCGCGGCCGCGGGCGTAGAGGACGTCGGCGCGCGAGGGGACGACCTCGGCCAGGATCATGGCGACATGGCCGCCGAAGGCCGAGTGGCCGGACGGATAGTCGGGATTGGCGGTCAGATCGGGGCGCTTGGGCTCGCAGACCGGCGCTGAGTCCTTGCCAATATAGGGGCGCTTGGTCCCCCAGAAATGCTTGGCGACGCTGACGGGCGAGCGGTCGTCGCCGGCGCGCTCCAGCAGCGCCGACAGGATCGGGGCGTTCTGGGCGGTAAGCTTCACGCCCAGGGCCTTCTCGAAATGGCCGAAGGCCGGACCGCTGACGTCGGCCGTCGCCTCGGCCCAGCGCGCCGGATCCCTGTCCTTGATCGCGCGGCTCTGGTCGAAGATGGCGGCGTCGGCGATCGCGCGGGGTGAACCCGGCTGAGGCGGCGGGGCGAGGATCTTGGTCAGGTCCGGGCGGGCCTCGGGGGCCAGGTAGCCGCGTTCGGGCGTTCCCGGGATGGCCTCGATCGGAAGATTGTCGCAGGCCTTGGGCTGGCGGACCGGATTGCAGATCGCCACGTCGCCGCCGGTCAGTCGCACGGTGTAGCCGCCCGGGAAACGCGGGTCCGGCCACATGTAGTCGGTCGAGACGTACTGGGCGCCGCTGGTGAAGGCGGCGGTGCGGCGGTTGACGTCGTTGCGACGAGCTTCCCAGGTGTCGGCGTCGGCGCGGGTGCGGACGATGAAGCCGGCCTTCACGGCGGCGGCGATGCGGTCCTTCTGGGCGATCGGATCGTTCAGCGTCAGATAGGCTGCGGCCGGCGAGGCCTCGTCGGTGTTGACGAACATCGCCCGGCCTTCCAGCGAGGCGCGCTTGCCGCGATAGATCGCGACCTTCTTGGGCCCCTCGTCGAGCGCGAAGAAGACCTTGCCGCGCGCCTGGCCGATCTTGGGCCAGCCGCCCGCCAGCACGGCCTCCCGCAGCGTCTTGGCCTTGCCCTGGACCTGGTCCGGCGTGATTAGGCGGTCGGCGCCGAACACCGAGCGGATCTCGGCGTCGAAGGCGTCGAACAGGGGCTCCGTGAACTCCAGCGGCTTGACGCCGCCCGGCACCGTGGCCTCGCCTTCCTTGGCGTTGATCATGATCAGGATCGGCGCGTGGTCGCGGTGGGCGTCCGACCAGGCGCGGATCTCCTGCAGGCACGAGACGAAGGTCACGCACGAGACGCGGAAGTCCACGTCGGTCATGTGCATGGTCTTGAAGCCCGGCTTGGCCAGGGCCGCGGCCATCTCGGGCGGCAGGGCGGTTCCTTGGCCGAACACCGTCAGCGGCTTGGCGTAGCGGCCGCCGTCGGGGTCGGCGACGACGTCCAGTTCGATCTGGCGGGCGCCGGCGTCCAGCTGCTCGGCCAGACGGCGATGGCCGTAGTCGACGCCGAGGGCCGCCTGGCCGCGCGCGGCGACCATGGCCGCCATCTCGTCGGCCGGAATGAGCTGCTTGTAGGAATTGTGCGTGCCGACGGCCATCAGGTCGTTCATCGGCAGGGCGTCCATCCGTTGGCGGATGCAAGGCGCGCTCTCGTCCGAGGCGGGGCAGGGGGCGACGACGACCGCCAGGGCGGCGAGCAGGGGAAGCATGGGCGAACTCCAGAGCAGAGCGTCGCCATATCGCTAGCACATGACGGTTTGACGTCGCCGGGGACGGCGTTCGTCATCAAGCTTTTAAAAAACCGAGACGCGGGCGTCATGCGGACCGCCTAACGCCCGCCCAACCGTCGGCGCCCAAATTGTGGCGGCCCTCCCCCGGCGGACAAGTTTGGGGATCTTACAATGTCTCGCACCAAGATCGCGCTCCTGGCGGGCGCGGCTCAGCTCGTTATGGCTGCGTTCGCGCCGGCCGCCTTCGCCCGGGTCGCAGACCCCGCGCCCGCCGCCGAGCCGGCGGATTCCGTCGACGCCGTCGTGGTCACCGGTTTCCGCAAGTCGCTGGGCGCCGCCCGCGAGGCCAAGCGTTCCGCCGCCATCGTCACCGACGTGATCGTGGCCGAGGACATGGCCAAGTTCCCCGACCTCAACCTCGCCGAGTCGCTGCAGCGCCTGCCGGGCGTGGCGATCAACCGCGAAGGCGGCGAAGGCCGTCGTGTCAGCCTGCGGGGCCTGGGTCCCGACTTCACCCGCGTCCAGCTGAACGGCATGGAAGTGCTGGGCAATGTCGACTCGCCGATGGACAGCCGGGGCCAGACCTCGCGCGACCGCGCGTTCGACTTCAACATCTTCGCCTCGGACCTGTTCTCGAAGGTCGACGTGCGCAAGTCGTTCTCGGCCGAGCAGGACGAGGGCGGCATGGCCGGCACGGTCGGCCTCTACACCGCCAAGCCGTTCGACTATTCCGGGACCAAGGCGGCCCTGTCGCTGCAGGGCGGCACCAACAGCGCCACCAAGGACTTCCAGCCGCGCGGCGCGGCGATGATCAGCAAGAACTGGGACGACAAGTTCGGCGCCCTGGTCTCGGTGGCCTACTCCAAGCGCAAGACCGAGGAACAGGGCTACAACACCTATGGCGCCGGCACCCAGAAGGCCAACGCCGCTAACGTGGTCAAGCTTAGCCCGAGCGACGCGGCCAAGGCCATGAACGGCGAGCTGGTCTTCCAGCGCGGCAACCGCCTGTCGGTCTGGGACTCCAACCAGGAGCGCCTGGGCCTGACCGCCGCCCTGCAATGGCGTCCGGTCGAGAACGTCACCCTGACCCTCGACGCCCTGCACGGCAAGTTCACCAACGACCGCTCCGAACTGCACCTGGCGACCCGCGCCAGCGTCGGCTCGACCATCCTGGGCGCGGCCACCCCGCACTCGGGCGCCCTGGTCAGCCCGCCGCCGGTGCTGAACGCGATCGAGTACGACAAGTACAATTCGGTGGTCTACGCCGACGTCGACAACACCGTCTTCGCCACCGAGACGCGTCGTCAGGAAACCAAGAACACCTTCGACCAGCTGGTCCTGACCGGCGAATGGAAGCTGACCGACAAGCTGACGGTCGACGGCCACATCGGCCGCGAAAAGTCCGACTACGACATTCCGATCTCGGACAAGTTCTACACCGAGGCGTTCGGCGGCCTGATCACCGACTATCGCGGCGACACCGGCCACAACACCTACAAGTGGAACACCACCGACCCGAACAACTACCGGGCCCACGAGATCGACTTCTCGGCCACCTACCAAACCACCGAGCTGAAGAACGCCGAGCTGAACGGCGCCTACGCCTTCAACGACGACTTCGTCCTGAAGGGCGGCGTGTCGTATCGCGGCTTCGAGAACTCGGGCTTCACCCAGGCCAATGACGACGTGAACAAGACGGCCTGGGAAAAGGGCACGCTCGACGACCGTCTCGACGGCGTCACCAAGGTGTTCAGCCAGCACCACGACCAGTCGTGGATCATCGTCGATTGGGACAAGGCGCTGTCGAAGTGGGGCGTGACCCGCACGCTGCTGGCGCCCAAGGGCATCTACGCGGTCAAGGAAGACACCAACGCCGGCTATCTGCAGCTGGACTGGAAGACCGAGTTCCTTGGGCGTCCGCTGCGCGGCAACACCGGCCTGCGCGCCTATGAGACCGAGCTGACGTCCACTGGCGTCATGTCGGTCAAGGGCGTCAACACCCCGACCGAGGCCAAGAAGAAGTATTCGGGCGTCCTGCCGGCCCTGAACGCGGTGCTGGAGGTCTCCGACCAGTTCCAAATCCGCATGGCCGCCGCCAAGAACATCAACCGCCCGGCCCTGGGCGCCTACGCCATGAACGGCTCGATCAGCGTCGACGGCTCAACCGTCACCGTCTCGACCGGCAATCCGAACCTGGATCCCTACAAGTCGGACGAGTTCGACCTGTCGGCCGAGTGGTACTTCGGCGGCGTCGGCATGCTGACCGCCGGCGTGTTCCACAAGAACATCGACGGCCTGGTCTCCAGCCAGACGACGACCAACGTCACCTACGCCAGCACCGGCCTGGCCGAAGGCCTGTATCCGGGCGTCACCGGCTCGACGATCGTCGCCCAGTACACCCGCCAGGTGAACAACACCTCGGCCAAGCTGACGGGCCTGGAGCTGTCGGCCCAGAGCGACTTCTTCTTCCTGCCGGGCGCGCTGAAGCACATGGGCGCGGTCGCCAACCTGACCCTGATCGACTCGTCGACGACCAACCTGGTCAACGGCAAGCCGCAGAAGACCGACATCTTCGGCCTGTCGGACGTCAACGCCAACGCCACGCTGTACTACGAGACCGCCAAGTGGGGCGGCCGCGTGTCGGCCAACTACCGCTCGGACTATCTGATCGACAGCGGCGCCTTCAACGCCACGACCTATGTCGACGCGGCGGCCTTCTACCAGGTCACCCCGCGCATCCGCCTGTCGCTGGACGCGATCAACCTGACCAACGAGCGCGAGGAGCAGGTCAACAGCTTCAACAATGGCTTCGGCCAGACCGGCGCCAAGCGGCTGTGGAACTTCACCACCAGCGGCCGCACGGTGTTCGTGGGGGCGAATATCCAGTTCTAGGAACTGGGTTCTAGACACGACGAAGCCGCCCGGGAGCGATCCCGGGCGGCTTTTGTTTGCTCAAATACGCATGTCATCCCGACCGTAGCGAAGCGGAGAGCCGGGACCCAGGGGCAACCGCAGCGCGCCGGCCCCTGGGTCCCGGATAGCCTCTTCGAGGTTTCCGGGATGACACGGGTTTGGGCTTTGATCCCTCCCTAAGCCGCGACCTGCGAGGCCTCCGCCGGCAGGCGGATCAGGTAGTCGAAGGCGCTGAGCGAGGCCTTGGCGCCCTCGCCCATGGCGATGATGATCTGCTTGTACGGCGTCGTGGTCGCGTCGCCGGCGGCGAACACGCCCGGGACCGAGGTCTCGCCGCGATAGTCCACCTCGATCTCGCCGCGCGGGGTCAGGGCCACGCCGGAGTCCTTCAGCCACTCGGTGTTGGGCACCAGGCCGATCTGCACGAACACGCCTTCCAGGTCGACGCGGTGGGTCGCGTCGCCGTTGCGGTCCTTGTAGGTCAGGCCGTTCACCTTCGCGCCGTCGCCGTGGATCTCGGTCGTCATGGCCGAGGTGACGATCTTGACGTTCGGCAGGCTGGCGAGCTTGCGCTGGAGCACCGCGTCGGCGCGCAGTTGACTGTCGAATTCGATCAGCGTCACGTGGGCGACGATGCCGGCCAGGTCGATGGCCGCCTCGACGCCGCTGTTGCCGCCGCCGATCACCGCCACGCGCTTGCCCTTGAACAGCGGGCCGTCGCAGTGCGGGCAGTAGGCCACGCCCTTGTTCTTGTACTCGGCCTCGCCGGGCACGTTGACGTTCCGCCAGCGGGCGCCGGTCGACAGGATCACGCTCTTGGACTTGAGGCTCGCGCCGTTCTCGAGCTTAACCTCGATCAGGCCGCCCGGGGTCTTGGCCGGAACCAGGCCCACGGCCTTCTGCAGGTTCATCACGTCGACCTCGTAGTCCTTGACGTGCTGCTCCAGCGCCGAGGCCAGCTTGGGGCCTTCGGTGTGCGGGACCGAGATGAAGTTCTCGATGGCCATGGTGTCCAGCACCTGGCCGCCGAACCGCTCGGCCGCGATCCCGGTGCGGATGCCCTTGCGGGCGGCGTAGATGGCCGCGGCCGCGCCGGCGGGGCCGCCGCCGATCACCAGCACCTCGAAGGCGTCCTTGGCCTTGATCTTCTCGGCCATGCGATCGGCCGCGCCGGTGTCCAGCTTGGCCAGGATCTGCTCGACGTCCATGCGGCCCTGGCCGAACGGCTGGCCGTTCAGCAGGATGGTCGGGACGGCCATCACCTGGCGTTCCTCGACCTCGGCCTTGAAGAAGGCGCCGTCGATGGCGACGTGATGGATGCGCGGGTTGAGGGCGCTCATCGTGTTCAGAGCCTGCACCACGTCGGGGCAGTTCTGGCACGACTGCGAGAAATAGGTTTCGAAGCGGTAGTCGCCGTCCAGCGCCTTGATCCGCTCGATCACCTCGGCGTCGAGGCGCGGCGGGTGACCGCCGACGTGCAGCAAAGCCAGCACCAGCGAGGTGAACTCGTGGCCCAGCGGCAGGCCGGCGAAGCACACATCGGCGTCGTCCGAGGCGCGCGTAATGGCGAATGACGGCTTGCGTTCGTTGTCGCCGCCCAGGTTCAGGGTGACCTTGTCCGAGGTGGCGACGATGTCTTCCAGCAGGGCCTTCATCTCGGCCGAGCCGGCGGAGTCGTCCAGCGAGGCGACCAGTTCGATCGGCTGGCGCAGGTTCTGCAGATAGGTGGTCAGCTGGGTCTTCAGACCGGCGTCCAGCATAATGGGCTCCCTGGTGGGGTTGGGGAGTGAAAAGGGCGTTCGATTGTCGGGGAGAACGATCGAACGCGGCGTACGATCGAGAAAGATGCGCCGCCGCCCGCTGGGGACGAACGGCGGCGCGGTATTCAGGTCTTAGATCTTGCCGACGAGGTCGAGCGAGGGGGCCAGGGTCTTCTCACCCTCTTCCCACTTGGCCGGGCAGACTTCGCCCGGGTGCGAGGCCACGTACTGGGCGGCCTTGACCTTGCGCAGCAGTTCGGCGGCGTTGCGGCCGATGCCTTCGGCGGTGACTTCCATGAACTGGATCACGCCTTGCGGGTCGACCAGGAAGGTGCCGCGGTCGGCCAGGCCGATGCCCGGACGCATGATGTCGAAGTTGTTGGTCACCAGGCCCGACGGGTCGCCGATCATGGTGTACTTGATCTTGCCGATGGCCGGCGAGCTGTCGTGCCAGGCCTTGTGCGAGAAGTGGGTGTCGGTCGAGACCGAGTAGATCTCAACGCCCAGCTTCTGGAACGTGTCGTAGTTGTCGGCCAGGTCTTCCAGCTCGGTCGGGCAGACGAAGGTGAAGTCGGCCGGATAGAAGAAGAAGATCGACCACTTGCCCTTCACGTCGGCATCGCTGACCGTGACGAACTTGCCGTCCTTGAAGGCCTGGGCGGTGAAGGGTTTGATCTCGGTGTTGATCAGCGACATGGGGCGCTCCGTTGAAAGGATGCGCTGTCTTTAAGGCTCGGCTAGCGATCGAGCAAATTGATAAATCTTCTGGACGGAATAGAGCTGGTCTATGAGGGCTGGCGGCGGCGAAGATTTCTTCGCCGCCGCGCCGACGGACATGCCGTGTGCGGACGGTCTGTGACGGGAAGGGCGGTCCGTCCCCTCGGCGAGCAGGCTCGCCGCCGCCTTTCCCGATGTCGCGCGGATCACCCCAGATGATCCAACCGTCCGCCGACTCCGCGCCTCCCCAGACGCGGCGTCCGCCCGGGGCGCAAGTGACTGAAGCAGCGGAGCTGGTCGAGGGGCGAAGGCCCGTCTGACCGCTCCGTGAAGGTCTGTGACCTTCGGGCGGGCGCCAGACGGGCGGGGACGCCTCTAAATCAGCCAGCTCAGCGGGCGCGGATAGGCTTCGCCGCGCGACAGGTAGTAGATGCCGGCGATGCAGCGGGCGATGAACCACAGGCTGATCCCGCCCATGACCAGGCCGCCGAAGATCAGCATCGGGATGCCGATCAGCACCAGGCTCAGCGGCAGGCCGATCAGGAAGATCGCCAGGCCCAGCAGGAAGCCCGCGATCGACAGCCAGAAGCTGCGGATGGCGAAGGTGAAGTGGCTCTCGTTCACGGGGCCGGCGCTGTCGCGGCTGACATAGGCCACGATCAGGCCGACGATGAAGGTCAGGCCGTTGGTGAAGCCCAGCAGGTACAGGCCGTAGACCACGGCCGGCAGCAGCTTGTCCTCTTCGGGGCGTTCGGTGACGAAGGTGTCGGTCATGATCAAAGCATCCAGCTCTTGGGCGTGGGATAGGGTTGGTTCTTCAACAGATTGGACAGGCCGATGATCCCGCGGACGATGACCCACAGGCCGACCGCGACCATCAGCACGACGCCGACGCCGATCACGGTCAGCAGGCCCGAGATCACGGCGAACAGCACGGCCAGCCAGAAGGTCCGGATTTGGAACTCGTAGTGGCTGGCCAGCCACTCGGGCGCGTCCTTGCGGCTGACATAGGCCAGGATCGCGGCGACGGCGCAGGTGAGGCCGCCGGTCGGCGGGCCCGCGATCAGCAGGGCGTAGCCGATGCCGGGCAGCATCTTGTCGTCCTGCAGCCGAGGCGGGACGGCGGGGTCTAAGGTGGGGTCTGACACGGTTTTGAGCCTAGGGAATATCGTCGTTGGCTCAACGATCGCGCCGTCGGGGGCGGGATGCAAATGAAGGTGGCGTCATGACGCATTTGTCACCTGGCCGGTGATGGTTAGCCCAACCAACCCCCACCGCCTTCCTGGGCCTTGTGCCCAGGACCCAGGGTTCCGCCGCAACGCGCTGGACCAGCGACCTCGGTCTTTCCGCTTAGCCTTAAG
>NZ_CALCDX010000111.1 GCF_937900395.1 uncultured Caulobacter sp. | reverse complement strand
TGGTCGGCAAGGTCCCGGCCGAGCGCGACGGCCGCTTCGTGCGGCTGGGCGTCGTGGTGATCCTGCTGGGCGCGCTGGCCAGCGCCTGGGCGACCCCGCGCGGCACGCTGGTCGAGACCGCCCTGGCCTTCGCCCTGCTGGGCGCGGGCTTTGGCCTGTGCCACGCCTTCATCGCCCGCCGGACCATCGGCGGCGCCCCGGCCGACGAGCAGGCCATGGCCTCGGGCGCGGTCCCGACCTCGCAGCTGATCGGCGGCGCCACGGGCGCGGCCGGCGCGGGGGCGATGGCCAACCTGCTGGGCTTCAGCCACGGCATCGACTCGACGCTGGCGGCCGAACGCGGCCCGCTGCTGTTCGCCGCTTTCCTGCCGTTGGCCGTGGTCGGCGTGCTGGCGGCGTGGCGGCTGGGGCGGTAAGGGCTAGGAGCCTACCCGCACGATGTCGGGCACGTCTGTCGCGCCGTGAATGGGCAGAACGACGCCGCCGTGCGGCCAAGGCGCGATCCTCAGGTCTGGCCGGGCCTTCAGCATCGCGGCGATCACCGGCTCGCGCGTGATCTCGCTGTCGCTCAGACGGATCGTCACGAACCCGCCGCCCTCACGGGTGGCGCGCGGCAGGCCGGGCGCCGTCAGCGGAGGCCTCGTCATGAGGCGCACGACGCGTTCCCGATCCGTCGGCGTGACGGCGAAGTCGATCGCCTCCCACGGGATGGTTCCGCGCCAGCGGCGCGTGAACACGCCCGCCGCGTCGATCCGGAGCTCAAGAGCCCTCCGCCAGCCGAGGATCACGGCGCGGGCGAACGCCGCCAGGCCGCCCAAGCCCCAGATCGCCGCCGCGGCCGCGCGGATCGGCTCGCCATCCTTCGTCAGCGCGACGCAGAGATAGCCCAGGTAACCCGCCAGCGCGGCCAGCGGCAGGGCCAGGGCCAACCTCGCCGAACGCGTGCTGAGCGGTGTTGTCCAGATCCCCCCGCCATCCGTCCGCTTGCGGTTCTGCCAGGCGACAGCGCGCGGGCTCTTCAAGGCCTGCCAGCCGACTACGGCCGCGAACAAGGCGCCGCTGCTCAGCGGAGACTGGATCGGCGGCAAGGGCGCGGTCAGCCAGAGATGGACGAGCCAGGCGGCCATGACGACCGCCCAGGCCCGGACGGTGGTCGGCCAGTCGAGCAGATCAGCTTGGCGGCGCAGGGCGCGATAGTTCGGGGCCATGCTCAATCCTAAGACGCACCACCGCCCCTGTCACGCCTCCGCCAGCGCCGTCGCCTCCACGAGCCTCACCACATCCCCCATGATCTGCGTGATCTTGAAGTCCTTGGGCGTGTAGATCCGCGACACGCCCATCTGTTTTAGCACCAGGGCGTCGGCCTCGGGGATGATGCCGCCGGCGACGACGGGGATGTGGGAGAGGCCCTCGGCGCGCATGACGCGGATGACCTCCTGCACCAGATCCAGGTGCGAGCCCGACAGGATCGACAGGCCGATCACGTGGGCGCGGGTTTCCTTGGCGCGGCGCACGATCTCCTCCGGCGTCGAGCGGATGCCGTCATAGACCACCTCCATGCCGCAGGCGCGGGCGCGGGTGGCGATCTGCTCGGCGCCGTTGGAGTGACCGTCCAGGCCGGGCTTGCCGACCAGGTAGGTGAGCGTGCGGCCCAGCACCTGGGAGACGCGCTCGACCTCCTTCTTCACCGCCTCGACGTCCTCGGCCTCGCCGGTGGAGACGACCACCGCCACGCCGGTCGGGCCGCGATACTCGCCGAACACCTCGCGCAGGGCCCCGGCCCACTCGCCGGTGGTGACCCCGGCCTTGGCGGCGGCAATCGAGGGTTCCATGACGTTCGCGCCAGAGCTGGCGGCGGCCTTCAGGGCGGAGAGCGCCGCTTCGACGGCGGCCGGGTCGCGGGCCTCGCGCCAAGCCTTGATGCGGGCGACGACGTCGGCCTCCAGGCGAGGATCGACCGTCTCGATCGCCCCCTCGCCGGCCGAGAGCGGCGAGACCTCCGTCTCGGTCCAGCGGTTGACGCCGACCACGGTCAGGTCGCCGGTCTCGACGGCCCGCACCCGCTTGGCGTTGGAGGCGACGAGCTCGCCCTTCATGTAGTCGATAGCGTTCTGGGCGCCGCCCATGCCGTCGATCAGCGCCAGCTGCGCCAGCGCCCCCTTCGACAGTTCGGCGACCTTGGCCTCGACGACGTGCGAGCCGTCGAACAGATCCTCGTATTCCAGAAGGTCGGTCTCGTAGGCGAGAACCTGTTGCAGCCGCAGCGACCACTGCTGGTCCCACGGGCGCGGCAGGCCCAGGGCCTCGTTCCAGGCGGGCAGCTGCAGGGCCCGACAGCGGGCGTCCTTGCTGAGCGTGACGGCCAGGGCCTCGATCAGGATCCGGTAGACGTTGTTCTCGGGCTGCTGCTCGGTCAGGCCCAGGCTGTTGACCTGCACGCCATAGCGGAAGCGGCGGGCTTTCGCGTCCTGGACGCCGTAGCGTTCCAAGAGGATCTGATCCCAGAGCTTGGTGAAGCTGCGCATCTTGCACAGCTCGGTGACGAACCGCACGCCGGCGTTGACGAAGAAGCTGATGCGCGAGGCGACGATCTCGAAGTCCTCGTCGGGGACCTGGCCGCCGGCCTTGACCGTGTCGAGCACGCTGATCGCGGTCGCCAGGGCGAAGGCCAGCTCCTGCTCCGGCGTCGCGCCCGCCTCCTGCAGGTGGTAGCTGCAGACGTTCATCGGGTTCCACTTGGGAACCTCGCGAT
>NZ_CALCDX010000110.1 GCF_937900395.1 uncultured Caulobacter sp. | reverse complement strand
TGGCCGGGGATGTGCTTGATGATCGGCAGCACGCCGCCGGCCAGCAGGCCCTCGGCGGCGGCTCGACCGAGCGTCGCCACCTGCTCGGGCGTGTCGCCATAGGCGCGGTCGCCGATGATCTCGTGGCCTTGCGGATCCGGCACGTCCAGCACCGGCACGCAGTCGACGTTGATGCCGAGGGCATGCAGGTCGTGGGCGATCAACCGCGCGCCAAGACGGGTGACTTCTCGGGCGACCAGAGGATCGTTGGCGACCAGCTCGCCATAGGCGCGGCCCGGCGGATAGGTCCGCCAGTGCGGCGGCTGCAGGCGCGCGACGCGACCGCCCTCCTGGTCGATCAGGATCGGCGCGTCGGGCCGGCCGACCGTTTCGCGCAGGGCGGCGGTGAGGGCCCGGACCTGGTTGGGGTCGGCGATGTTGCGCTTGAAGAGGATGAAGCCCCAGGGCTTCACGTCCTTGAAGAAGGCGGCCTCCTCGGCCGTCAGCGTGGTCCCGGCGCAGCCGAGGATGGCGGCGGAAGGGGCGCCCATCAGCAGGCTCATTTGACGAAGCAGGACTTGCCCGAGGCCGAGATGGCCTCGCAGAAGGCCTTGGCGGCTTCACGGGTCGGGAAGCCGGTGACCGAGGTGCGGTAGAGGGTCACGCCGTTCTTGTCGACGGCCTCGACCTTCTTGCCCTTGCCGGCGGCGAGGCCGGGGGCTAGGCGCACCGCGTCGGTCCAGGCCTTGTCGGCCAGGGCCGGCGACGACAGCGCGCCGATCTGCACCGAGGCGGGGCCGGTGGCGGTCGCGACGGGCTTCGGCGCGGCGGCGGCCGGAGCGGCGGCGACCGGCTTGGGAGCAGGCGGCGCGGCGGCGGCTACCTGGACCGGCTTCGGCGCGGGCTTGGGGGCCACGGCGTCGGTCGCCAAAGACTCGATGGTCGGCGCGGCGGCCGGCTTGGCCGGCGGCAAGGCGGCGGTTTGCACCGGGGCGGTCGGCAGCGGAACGGCCGGACGCGGCTGCGGCGTCTCGGGCGGCGCGGCAAAGGTCGCCGACGGCTGCGCGTCCTCGCTGTGATAAATTTGCAGGCCGGCGGCCGGGTCCTGCGGCTGGCTGTTGGCCGGCGGCGGGACCTTCATCTCGGCGACTTCGGTCCCGACGGCGGGCGGCGGCTCGTTCGGATTGCGGATGCCGCCGCGATAGACCAGCGCCACGCCGACGACCAGCGTAACCAACACCACCGCGCTGATGATCAGGGTCATGGGCAGTGGGCGCGCGCCGCGCACGGGCTGACGCGCGTCGAACGACAGAGGCGCGTCGGTGGGCGGCGTATAGGCCCCGCGGTGCGGATCGGACATCTTAAGCTAAGCTCCAAAAACTCGGGCGCGGATCGAAGGCCTCGAATCGGGCGCGCCGGCCTTTAGGTTACCCCAAGGCCGCACCGTCCCAGAAGCATTCGCGCCGCTCAGTTGCGGGACAAGCCGCGCTCATCCCCGCCGCTCGCCCGACGCTCAGGAAGCTTAGTTCCAGACGTCGAGATGAAACAGCTTGCGGTGCTCTTCTATCGCGAAGCGGTCGGTCATGCCCGCGATGTAGTCGCACACCACGCGCGCCCTGCCCGCTTCGTCGCGGTTCTGCGACTTGGCGAACCAGCAGGTCGGAAGGACCTCCGGCTCTTTGAGGAATAGCGCGAACATTTCGCCGAGAATACGGCGGGCCTGGCTGCGCGTGCGATTGACGCGCCAGTGGCGGTACATCCGCTCGTAGAGGAACGAGCGCAGCCGGGCCAGATCCTCGGCCATGTCCGGCGAGAAAGCGACCAGCGCGTGGTCCAGGGCCCGCACGTCGTCGGCCGACTGCACGCCGCTGGCGGCGGCGCGCTGCAGGGTCTCGCCCATGACGTCGTCGACCATCGCCCCGATCATGCGGCGCACGGCCTCCAAGTGGGTCAGGCGCGGATCGAGATCCGGCCGCTCGCTCTTCACCGCGAACAGGATCGGGCCGATCAGCGGCACGTCCATCAGCTCGTCCAGGGTGAACAGGCCGGCGGTCACGCCGTCGTCCACGTCGTGATTGTTGTAGGCGATGTCGTCGGCCAGGGCGGCGACCTGGGCCTCGGCCGAGGCCCAGCTATCCAGGCCCAGCTCGTACTCGTTGTCGTACTTGGAGATCGCCTTCCAGGACGGCTTGCCCAGCTTATTCGTGACCGGCCCGTTGTGCTTGATGATCCCTTCCAGGGTCTCCCAGGTCAGGTTCAAACCCAGGAAGTCCGGATAGCGGTGCTCCAGCTCGGTCACGACCCGGAACGTCTGGACGTTATGGTCGAAGCCGCCGTAGTCGCGCATCTGAATCTCGAGCTCGTCCTCGCCGGCGTGGCCGAACGGCGGATGGCCCAGGTCGTGGCCGAGCGCGATGGTCTCGGCCAGGTCGCTGTCGAGGCCCAGCGCCGTCGCCAGCGAGCGCGCCACCTGCGCCACTTCCAGCGAGTGGGTCAGGCGGGTGCGGAAATTGTCGCCCTCGTGCGCCACGAAGACCTGGGTCTTCTCCTTCAGGCGGCGGAAGGCCGAGGTATGGATGATGCGGTCGCGGTCGCGGGCGAACGGCGTCCGGGTGCGGCTCTCGTCTTCCTTGAAGCGACGGCCCTTCGACTTGAACGGATCTTCGGCGTACGGCGCGCGCGGGACGAAGTACGGGACCTGAGACATAAACCGCCTTTATCGCGTTGGTCGATTTGGCCCCTTCCGAAGAGGCCGCGACACCCTCATATAGGGCGAAGGTGACTTTTCCACAGCCATGACCCAAACAGACTTAACGCTTTCCGAAAACGCCGCTCGTCGGATCAAGGCCATTGGCGAGAGCGAGGGCCGCCCGCTGATGCTGCGCATCGCGGTGGACGGCGGCGGCTGCTCGGGCTTCCAGTACCGCTTCGACCTGGTCGACTCCGTCGAGGAGGACGACCTGAAGATCGAGCGCGACGGCGCGGCGGCCCTGGTGGACGTCGTTTCCCTGGCCCTGCTGAAGGGCTCGGAGATCGACTTCGTCGACGAACTGGCCGGCGCGGAGTTCCGGGTCCGCAACCCCAACGCCAAGTCCAGCTGCGGCTGCGGCGTCAGCTTCTCGATCTAAGCCGAACGCGGCGCCTTGAGCCGCTTAGCCCGGGGCCCTAGCTTCCGGACTCACTTCGGAGTCCTCGATGCGCATCGCCACCTGGAACGTCAATTCGGTCAACGCCCGCCTGGAGCGTGTCCTGGGCTGGTTCGAGGCCGAGGCGCCCGACGTCGCGGTGTTGCAGGAGATCAAGTGCGTCGATGAGAAGTTCCCGGCCGAGGCGTTCGAGCGCCTGGGCTACAACGTCGTCGTCCACGGCCAGAAGACCTATAACGGCGTCGCCCTGCTTTCGAAGCACCCCGTCGAGGACGTCCGCAAGGGCCTGCCCTTCCTGTCCGAAGACGAGGTCGACGAGCAGGCCCGCTATGTCGAGGCGGTGATCGGCGCGCCGACGCCGTTCCGCGTCGCCGGCATCTACCTGCCCAACGGCAATCCGATTGGGACCGAGAAGTTCGACTACAAGCTCGCCTGGATGCGGCGCCTGCAGGCGCACGCCCAGGGCCTGCTGGCCTTCGAGGAGCCGCTGGTCATCGCCGGCGACTATAATGTGATCCCCGAGGCGCAGGACGTCGCCAATCCCGAGGCGTGGCTGGGCGACGCCCTGTTCCGCCCCGAGAGCCGCGCCGCCTTCCGCGCCTTGAAAAACCTGGGCCTGACCGACGCCTATATGCAGGCCGACGGCGCGCCGGGCGGCTACACCTTCTGGGACTATCAGGCCGGCGCCTGGCAGCGGAACCT
>NZ_CALCDX010000109.1 GCF_937900395.1 uncultured Caulobacter sp. | reverse complement strand
GAGAAGCCGCAGCGCGGCTGGTCCGGCACGCCCTTCATGAACACCACGACCGGATGCTCGGCGATGGTCTTGGCGATGAAGTCGATGGCGGGAGAGGCGGCGGCGTCGGTCATGGAGAAGGATCCTTGGCGAAGGCCCTCAGCTAGGCGCCCGCGCGGGTGGGGTCAAGTGCGACGATCAAGCCCGATTGGCGGCCTTTTCGCGTTCCTGGGCCGAGAAGCGGGCCAGCTCGATCTGGGCGTGCAGGCTGTCGGGCAGGTCGCGATCGACCACGGCGGCCAGGCGCGACAGGTCGGCGGGAGCCTCGACCGACACGCAAACCGAGGTCACCGCTGGCTCCGTCAGGGCGTAGGCCAGGCAGATCTCCTCGGCGCTCCAGTCCGGAGTCTCGTGCAGGAAGTCGTAGCCGCCGATCCCGGCCAGGGGATCGGTGCGGCGCCGCCAGAGCGAGGGCCGGGGCAGGATCTGGCCGGCGTCGCGCAGCGGCTGCGGCCAGAAGTCTTCGCCAAAGACGGCAAAGCCTCGACGTTCGGCCTCGCGCAGGCGCTGACGGTCGGCCAGGCCCGAGGTCAGGTTGAAGGGCGAGGCGATGGCGACCAGCAGGTCGTTGTCGAGCAAGGTTGGATGGATATCGCCCCGCGTCGCGACGCCAAGGCCCGGCCTGTCGCTCATTCCGCGCAGGTCGCGTTCGAGGGCTGGCGGCAGGTCAGGACCCTGCGGATCGTTGATCATAACGAGGTCTGGGCGGTCCAGGCCCAGCGCTTCGAAGGACGAGGCTAGGTGGTGTTCGCCGCGCATGCGCAAGGTGACGAACAGGCGCTCGCGCTCGACTGAAGCGAACGCCTCCCTCGCGCCCTCACGCAGGGCTTCAGAGACGCCGTCCACCTGGAAACTGTTGATCCCGTGGTCCAGCGCCTTCAGCACCAGCGCCCGAGCATCCCGCGCGGTGTCGCCCAGGCGCAGCGTCAGCGCCGAGATCGTCACGCCTGATTTGCCCAAGGGACGATAGCGCACGCGGGAGCGACCTAGTCGACGGGGGCGGCGGTTTCGAGCGCCAGGGCGTGCAAGGTTCCGCCCAGCACGTCGGCCAGCGCCTTGTTGACCAGCTGGTGCTGGCGCACGCGCGGCAGGCCCTTGAAGGCCGGCGAGACGATCCGCGCCTTCCAGTGATCGTTGTCGCCAGCCAGATCGGTCAGCACGATCTCGGAATCGGGGAAGGCCGCGGTCAGGCGGGCTTCGAGCTCGGCGTGGGACATGGGCACGGCGGAAAACTCCGGTCTGCGAAAGCTTCACTGGTCCAGGATGTCTTAAGAACAACCCTACGACGTCCTGGCCGGCGCGAGATTTAATTGAATTCGCCGCGCGGCGCACGGCAAGTAAGCGCCATGATCAAGCTTTCCCACGCTCGCGCCGTCCTGCTCGCCATCACCCTGGCCGCCAGCGCCGCCCATCCCGCCTTCGCCGGTCCTGGCGAGAACGCTCTGGACGATGTCCGCATCCTGTCGGCCGACGACATGCTGGGGCGCGCGCCGGGCACGCGGGGTTCGGAGAAGGCGCGGGCCTACATCCTCTCCCGCTTCGCCCAGATCGGCCTCTCGCCTGTCGACGAGCGGTTCGAGCAGCCCTTCAGCTTCGCCAAGCGCGATGGGGCGACCGTTCAGGGTGTGAACCTGATCGCGCGCATCAAGGGGACCCAGGGCGGCAAGGCGATGGTCATCTCGGCCCACTACGACCATCTGGGCGTCCGCGACGGCGAGATCTACAACGGCGCCGACGACAACGCCTCGGGCGTGGCGGGCCTGATGGCGGTGGCCGAGGCCTTCAAGGCCAAGCCTCCCAAGCATGACGTGATCTTCGCCGTCGTCGACGCCGAGGAGGGCGGCTTGCGCGGCGCCCGGGCCTTCGCGGCCGCGCCGCCGGTCCCGCTGGAAACCGTCGCGCTGGCCGTCAATTTCGACATGCTCAGCAAGAACCCGAAGAACGAGCTCTACGTCTCCGGAACCGCGCCGTTCCCCTATCTGAAGCCGATCCTGGTCAAGGTGGCGACGACCGCGCCCGTGACCCTCAAGCTCGGCCACGACACCGACGCTGACGGAAAGGAGAACAACTGGAGCAACCAGTCCGACCACTACGCCTTCGGCGAGAAGGGCGTGCCGTGGCTCTATTTCGGCGTGGAGGACCACCCAGAATACCACAAGCCGACCGACGACTTCGCGACCGTACCGCAGGACTTCTTCAAGCGCTCCGTGGCGACGGTGGTCCAGGCTAGTCTCGCCCTGGAGCGGCAACTGGACGAGGTGACCAGGGCCTCCGGGCGCTAGTCTTCCTGGAACCCGAACCGAGTGAACGGCCGTTGGTGGAAATTCTCGTTTCTCCTTAGATCTATACGAGGCATCGTGTCGGCAAGACGCGGGGAGGCGTAAGATCGACATCGTCGGCTTGAAGGACCGGATTTTGCGGGCCGCTCCAACGATCGTCCTGATCGTGGGCGCGGCCTTGGCGGCGGACTATATCCTCAACGTCGTTGTCCGCGGCGTCCCATCCGACTTCACGCCGGCGACGACCTTCATCATCGCCTCGGTCGTCGCGACCCCTTTGGCCTTGTGGCTGACCAGCCAGCGGCTGCGCCTGGAGGAACTGCACCACGCCCTGTCGGCCAGTCTCGAGAGCAAGCAGAAAGCCGTCGAGGAGGCCGAGGAGGCTCTGGCGAAGTACCGCGAGGCGGACCGGCTATACAGACTGCTGGGCGACAACCTGACCGACCACGTGGCGCTCTGGAGCCGCAAGGGAGAACGGCTCTACAGCTCCCCCAGCATCGAACGGATCACAGGCTATAGCACCGAGGAATTCTTGAGCCTGCCGCCGACCGCCATGGTCAGCGAGCCCGACTTCCGTCGGGCGCAGCAGGTGATCATGAGCCTCTCGCCCGGCGGTCCGCCCGCGAGCCTGGACTACGAATGCATCTGCAAGGACGGCTCGATCATCTGGCTGGAAAGCTCCTATTCGCGGCTGGGCGATGGTTCGGGCATCCTGCTCGTCACCTCTCGCGACATCACTGAACGCAAACGGCTTGAGCTGGATATCGCCAAGGCGCTGGAACTGGCCGAGGCGGCGTCGGCGGCCAAATCCGACTTCCTGGCCAACATGACCCATGAGCTGCGCACGCCGCTGACGGCGATCATCGGCTTCGCCGAGGTGCTGCGGCGGTCGGGAAGGCTGGACGAGACGTCCGCGCGTCAGGCGGGGCATATCCTCGACGCCAGCAACACCCTGCTCAGCGTCGTCAACGACGTGCTGGATTTCTCGCGTCTGGAGGCCGCCGGCCTGGAGCTGGATCCCGCGCCGTTCGATCCGGCCGCCATGGCTTCGTCGTGCGCGGCCCTGGTCGAGGAGCGCGCCGACGCCAAGGGCTTGGCCGTGATCGTCGAGGCGGGAGAGACCGTCGCGCCGATGAACTTGGACGGGTCTCGCCTCTCGCAGGTTCTGCTGAATTTCCTGTCCAACGCCGTGAAATTCACCGCGCGCGGCGCGATCACCGTCAAGCTCAGCCAGGTGATCGAGGGCGACCAGGCCTTGCTGCGCGCCGAGGTCATCGACACCGGCATCGGGATCGCGCCTGAAAACCGCGAGGCGATCTTTGACCGTTTCTCCCAGGCCGACGCGGCTGTTTCGCGGCGGTTCGGCGGCACGGGGCTGGGCCTGGCGATCTCGCGCCGCATCATCGAGCATATGGGCGGCAAGATCGGCGTCGACAGCGTCGAGGGCGAGGGCTCCACCTTCTGGTTCGAGGTGCGGGGCCCGCTGGCCGACGCCCCCTCGGCCCCGGTCGACGCGGTCGAGCCCTTGAACGCCGAGGCGGGCGTGCGGCTGCTGCTGGTCGAGGACAACGCCGTGAACCGCGAACTGGTCAAGGCGATGCTGGAGCCGTTCGGGGTGATCGTGGAGACCGCCAATGACGGCGTCGCCGGCGTCGAGGCCATGCGCCAGGGCGAGTTCGATCTGGTGCTGATGGACGTCCAGATGCCGGTCAAGGACGGCCTGACCGCCACGCGGGAGATCCGCGCCTTGGAGAGCGCGCGGGGCGCGGCGACTCCGATCATCGCCATGACCGCCAACGTCCTGCCCGAGCAGGTCGCCAACTGCCTGGCCGCCGGCATGGACGATCACCTGGGCAAGCCGATCAGCCCGTCCAAGCTGCTGGAGGCGGTGGCGCGATGGGCGGGCAGAAGCCACGCGGCGTAGATGGGCGCGCCTCGCGGCGACGTCATCATCTTGCGGGCAAGCTTTCGCCGACCAGACATGTCGTTTCGCGGAGGATATTCGCGATTGGGCGCGTGCTGAACGTCATGGTAAATGTAGTTCCGAAAACGCGTGAGATCGCCAAGTGCCCAAGAGCATAGATGAGTTCGATTGGGCGGTGACGCCTTTGGGGCCGAAGGAATTTTGGCCTGCGGCGCTTAGGACAACCTACGACATCATGATGGGGACGGAGTTCGCCACCTGCGCGACCTGGGGGCCAGAACAGACCCTTATCTACAACGCCGCCTATATACCCTTCCTCGGCGCCAGGCACCCGGACGCCTTGGGTCGGCCCATCCACGAGGTCTGGTCGGATGTATGGCGCGACATCGAGCCGCTGATCGCCAAGGCGATGTCCGGCGAGCGCGTCTACATGCAGAACATGCATCTGGTGATGACCAGGAATGGCTTCCCCGAAGACACCTATTGGACGTTCTCGTACAGCCCGTTGCGCGATGGGGACCGCGTCGAGGGCATCCTCGACATCGCCATCGAGACGACGGCGCAGATCATCGCTGAGCGCGAACGCGCTCTGGTCATGGCCGAGACCACGCATCGGCTGAAGAACACCCTGGCGCTGGTGCAAGCCATCGCCCAGCAGACCCTGCGCGATGTCCCCGACCGGGAGCGTGTGCGGGTCTTTGACGATCGGCTGCACGCCCTGGCCAGCGCCCATGACGTGCTGCTTCAGCACGACTGGAACGGCGCGGACCTCAAGGGGCTGATCGAGACGGCCCTCGTCCGGGTGACCGACCCATCCCGTTTCAACATCGAAGGGCCGCAGATGGTGGTCAAGGCGCCGATCGCCCAGAGCGTCTCGCTGCTGATCCACGAGTTGGCGACCAACGCGATCAAGTACGGCGCGTTGACGGAGGCGGCGGGAACGGTGTCCGTCAGCTGGGCGCGCGAGGGTCAGCTGGTGCGCATGGAATGGCGCGAGCGGGGAGGGCCGCCCGCCGCAGCGCCCAAGCGCAAGGGGTTCGGATCCCGCCTTGTCGGGCTGGGCCTGACCGGAAACGGCGGCGTCGAGAAGGATTTTGGACCGGAAGGCCTGACGGTTCGTCTCACCGCGTCCGTCGAGAGCCTGCTGGAGGTCTAGGCGGCGGGCGCGACGCCCCTCGTCAGTCCACGCAGATCGCGGCGGTCGCCTTGCCGTTGACGACCTTGGCGTAGCAGCCGAACTGGCGGTCGGTCTTCTGGCACTGGCCGGTGACGGCGCCTTGCGGTTCCAGATTGCCTTCCAGAATGCAGGCGCCCTGGCACTGGCTCTTGTCGGTGCAGGCCTTGCCGGCGTCGGCGTACGGCGTGACGCAGGTCGGGATCTGCGCCCTGCCGACGGGCTGGATCGTACCGCCCTTGGCCGAGCAGGCCGCGGCGAGGCTCGCCGCCGTCGGCGCCGCCGGCTCCGCGGTCGGCGCGCAGCCGACGAGGAGCAGGGCGGCGAGGGCGGTCACGGCCAGGGTACGCATCTGTCGGTCCTTTGATCTGGCCTTCGATCAGGCCTTGGGGGCGTTCATGTAGCCCGGCAGCCAGGACTCGTGCGCAACGCGCAGCGTCTCCAGCGGAATGCTGAAAAGGTCCTTCGACGCGAAGTCGTTCCCACCGGCGACGCCCGCGACCATGGCGTGGACGCCGGCGTCCTTGGCCGCGTCGAGCACGGCGTCTGGATCGGGCGTGGCGATCAGGTAGCGGGCCTGATCCTCGCCGAACAGGTACGGGTGGGCGTGGGCGTCGCTGGTGGCGTTCAGGGTGACGCCGACCTTGCTGGCCAGGGCCACGTCGGCCGCGGCGACCAGCAGACCGCCGTCCGACAGGTCGTGGACGCCGGCCACCAGGCCCGAGGCGATCAGGCCGCGCACGAAGTCGCCGTTCTTGCGTTCGGCGGCCAGATCGACCGGCGGCGGGGCGCCGTCCTCGCGGCCCAGGATCTCGCGCAGATAGATCGAGGCGCCGAGCTCGCCGTGCGTCTCGCCGATCAGCACCAGCGTGTCGCCCTCGGCAACGTTGCCGAAGCCCGTGCGCAGGTCGTAGTCCTCGAGCAGGCCGACGGCGCCGACGGTCGGGGTGGGCGGAATGGCGACGCCGTTGGTCTCGTTGTAGAGGCTGACATTGCCGCTGACGACCGGGAAGTCCAGCGCGCGGCAGGCCTCGGCCATGCCGTCGGTGGCGCGGACGATCTGGCCCATGGTCTCGGGCTTTTCGGGGCTGCCGAAGTTCAGGTTGTCGGTGATGGCGATCGGCAGGGCGCCGGCCGCCGTCAGGTTGCGCCAGGCTTCCGCCACGGCCTGCTTGCCGCCCTCGTACGGGTCGGCCTGGACGTAGCGCGGGGTGCAGTCGCTGGTGACGGCGATGGCCTTGCCGGTGTCGTGAATGCGGACGATGCCCGCATCGCAGCCGGTGGCGCTGTCTTCCAGCGTGTCGGCCATCACGTGGCGGTCGTACTGCTCCCACAGCCAGCGCTTGGAGGCCATGTCGGGGCAGCCGACGACCTTCAGGACAGCTTCGTTCCAGTTCGTCGGGCCAGGGACTTGGCCCGGGTCGAGGCGCGGATCGAGCTTGGGCTGGACCCACGGACGGTCATACAGCGGCGCGTCGTCGAACAGCGGCGCCAGCGGCACGTCGCAGACCGTCTCGCCGTGATGCTTCAGCACCAGACGGCCGGTGTCGGTGGTGTAGCCGATGACGGCGGCGTCCAGGCCCCACTTCTCGAAGATGGCGTGGCCGTCCTTCTCGCGGCCGGGCTTCAGGACCGCCAGCATGCGCTCCTGGCTTTCCGACAGCATCATCTCGTAGG
>NZ_CALCDX010000108.1 GCF_937900395.1 uncultured Caulobacter sp. | reverse complement strand
GGCGCGCGCGGCCGCCATCGACGCCGACGTCCGCAGCGGCGCGATCCAGGACGTCGAGCACGTGGTGATCCTGATGCAGGAGAACCGGGGCTTCGACCACTATTTCGGGACGCTGAACGGCGTGCGGGGCTTTGGCGACCGCTTCCCCGTCCCGGTGCGCGACGCGGCGGGTCGCCAGGGCGCGTCGGTCTTCGTCCAGGCCTATGACAAGGACAGGCTGCTGGCGCCGTTCCCCCTGAACAGCGCCCAGACCTTCGCCCACATGCGGGTCGAGGGCACGCCTCATAGCTGGACGGACGCCCAGGACGCCTGGGACCAGGGCCGCATGGACCGCTGGCCGGACGCCAAGCATCCCTGGTCGATGGGCTATTTCCAGCGCGCGGACATCCCCTTCCAGTACGCCCTGGCCGAGACCTTCACCCTCTGCGACGCCTATCACTGCGCGACCCAGACGGGCACCAACACCAACCGCCTGTTCCTGTGGACCGGAACCAACGACCCGCTCGGCAAGGCCGGCGGCCCGTCGATCTCGAACTCGCACGACAACTTCGCCGAAAAGGGCGGCTCCAAGGAGTCCTACAGCTGGACCACCTATCCCGAGCGGCTGCTGAAGGCCGGCGTCTCCTGGCGGATCTACCAGGACATGGCCGACAACTTCACCGACAACCCGCTGGCCGGGTTCAAGGCCTATCGCGACGCCTACAAGGACCTTCCGGGTTCGGATCAGACGCTGAAGAAACTGGCCCTGTCGACCTGGCACCTGGACAAGCTGCGCGAGGATGTCGTGGGCGGCCGCCTGCCGCAGGTCTCGTGGGTCATCGCTCCGGCCGCGGACTCCGAGCACCCCGGTCCGTCCAGCCCGGCGCAAGGCGCGGACTACACCGCCCGCGTGCTGGACGCCCTGACCGCCGATCCCAAGGTCTGGGCGCGGACGGTGTTGCTGGTGATGTTCGACGAGAACGACGGCTTCTTCGACCACATGCCGCCGCCGTCGCCGCCGTCGCGCGGCGCGGACGGCAAGCCGCTGGGCGGCTCGACGGTCGACGAGACCGGCATGCATCACCACGTGCGCAACCCGACCGAGGCCAAGTCCGAGCGCGACGACCTGATGGGCCGTCCCTACGGCCTGGGCCCGCGCGTGCCGCTGTACGTCATCTCGCCGTGGAGCCGCGGCGGCTGGGTCAACAGCCAGGTCTTCGACCACACCTCGGTGATCCGCTTCCTGGAGGCGCGGTTTGGCGTGATGGAGCCGAACATCGCGCCCTGGCGGCGCGCGGTCTGCGGCGACCTAACCACCTGCTTCGACTTCAAGACGCCGAACGCCAAGCCGTTCGCGCCGCTGCCGGCGACGGCCGAAGCCGCCAAGCGCGCCAACGGGCTGGGCCGCACCAAGCCGCCCACCCCGACCACCGTCGTCGCGCCGGTGCAGGCCATGGGTCCGCGCCCCTCGCGCGCCCTGCCCTACGCCCTCACCGTCGACGCCGAGGTCCGCGACGGCGCCGCGCGCCTGAAGCTGGCCAACACCGGCGCGCACGCGGCCGTGCTGCACGTCTATGACAAGCTGCGGCTGGACGCGGTTCCGCGCCGCTACACTCTCGCGCCCGGCACCAGCCTGGAGGACGCCTGGCCGACCGGCGCCTATGACCTGTGGGTGCTGGGCCCGAACGGCTTCCACCGCCGGTTCGCGGGGACCAGCGAAGGCGTCGAGATCACCGCCCGTCCCGAGGGCGACGCGCTGCGGGTCAGCGCCGTCAACAACGGTCAGGCGCCGCGCGCCCTGATCGTGGAGGTCCTGGACGGCGAGCGCCTGGAGGTGACCCTGGCGCCGGGCGAGACCCGCTCCAAGGTCTTGCCGAGCCGTCAGGGCTGGTACGACGTCACCGCCCGCCTCGACGGCGCTCCGGCCTGGCTGCGGCGCGTCTCGGGCCGGATCGAGACCGGCAAGGACTCGATCAGTGACCCCTGGATGGGCGGCCCGGCGGTGCTCGCCATCTAAAAAGTCCGATCTCCCCGGCGAATGCCGGGGCCCAGATCGAACCCACGGCGCTGGAAAGTTTGCATGGCAGGCGGGCGAATGGTCCGTAACCGCTCTGGATGAATCTGGGCCCCGGCATTCGCCGGGGAAATCGGATAGGGGTTTAGGCTCGGATTCGTTCAGGACGCCGCCATGACCCTTCGCCACGCCGCCTCTCTCGCCGTTCTCGCCCTGGCCCTGACGGCCGCGCCCGCGATGGCGGCGCCGAAAGCCGATCCCGCCAAGACCGTCGGCAAGCTGGTCGCCTCGCCCGCCTTCAAGACGGCCGTCGCCAAGCTGGACGCCGACTACGACCGCACGGTCGCCGACATCATCACCTTGACCGAGATCCCGGCCCCGCCCTTCAAGGAGGAAAGGCGGGCCAAGGCCTATCTCGAGATGCTGAAGGCCCACGGCCTGACGAACGTCGAGATGGACGCCGAGGGCAACGTCATGGGCGTGCGCCCCGGAACCGCGACCAAGGGCGCGGGTCCGTTCGTGGTCATCGCCGCCCACCTCGACACCGTCTTCCCCGAAGGCACGGACGTGAAGGTCAAGCGCCAAGGGACCAAGCTGATGGCTCCCGGCATCGGCGACGACACCCGGGCGCTCTCGACCCTGCTGGCCTATCTGCGGGCCATGGACGCGGCGGGGATCAAAACCAAGAAGGACATCCTGTTCGTCGGCAATGTCGGCGAGGAAGGTCCGGGCGACCTGCGCGGCGTCCGCTACCTGTTCAACAAGGGTCCCTACAAGGGCCGGATCAGCGCCTTCTTCTCGATGGACGGGGCCAATCCCGAACAGATCGTCGACCAGGGCACGGGCTCGAAGCGCTACCGCGTGACCTTCTCGGGTCCGGGCGGCCACAGCTACGGCGCGTTCGGCATCGTCAATCCGATGGCGGCCATGTCCAAGGCCGTGACCGACCTCTATGCGGTCGAGCCGCCGAAAAAGCCGAAGACCACCTATTCGGCCAGCGTCACGGGCGGCGGCACCTCGGTGAACTCGATCCCGCACGACGTCTTCATGGAGTTCGACATGCGCTCGGAAAGCGCGGCCGAACTCGCCAAGCTGGATCAGACGCTGATCGGCATTCTCGACAAGGCCGTGGCCAGCGAAAACGCCGCCCGCTCGACCCGCGCGGGCGCGGTCAGCTACACGGCCAAGGTGATCGGCGAGCGTCCGGCCGGCGCCACACCCGAGACGGCCGAGATCTCGGTCCTGACCCAGGCGGCGATCACGGCCCTCGGCTACAAGCCCGTGCGAGAAGCGGGCTCGACCGACGCCAACATCCCTATGAGCCTGGGCGTGCCGGCCCTGACCATCGGCGCGGGCTTCCTGGGCGGTCGCGCCCACGCCCTCGACGAGTGGATCGACACCGAGAAGGCGCCGACCGTCAAGGGCATGAGCGTGGGCCTGGCGGCGCTGCTGGCCGTGGCGGGGGTGGAATAGCCTCTCAGGCCGCGCGGTTGGCGCGCCAGCCCGTCGAACCGGCGTCCTGGCGCAGCTGGAAGCGCGCGGCCAGCTGAGCGATGTCGGCGGCTTCCTTGGCCAGCGATTGGCTGGCGGCCGTCGACTGCTCCACCATGGCCGCGTTCTGTTGCGTGGCCTGGTCCATGTGGTTCACGGCCGTGTTCACCTCGCGCAGGCCCGTGGCCTGTTCGCGCGACGAGCTGGCGATGTCGGCGACCAGCCGGCTGACGGCGCCGACCTGCTCGATGATCTTCTCCAGCGCCTGGCCGGTCTGCTCGACCAGCCCAACGCCCTCGGCCACCTCGTTGGTCGACTTGCCGATCAGCTGCTTGATCTCCTTGGCCGCGTCGGCCGAGCGCTGGGCCAGGGCCCGCACTTCCTGGGCGACGACGGCGAAGCCGCGACCCGCCTCGCCGGCCCGCGCGGCTTCGACACCCGCGTTCAGCGCCAGCAGATTGGTCTGGAAGGCGATCTCGTCGATCACCCCGATGATGTTGCCGATCTCGCGCGAGGAGCCCTCGATGCTGGACATGGCCTCGGTCGCCTGGCGCACGACCGAACCGCCCGCCTCGGCCGCGTCGCGGGCGGCCGAGGTGACCTCGGCCGCTTCCTTGGCGTTCTCGGCGGTGCGCTGGACGGTGGCGGTGATCTCGTCGAGGGCCGCGGCGGTCTCTTCCAGGCTGGCGGCCTGCTGCTCGATCCGGCGCGACATGTCGTAGGCGGCGGACGACAGCTCGTTGGCGCCGCCGGTGATGGTCTTCACCCCGGTCGAGACCTGGGCGACGGCGCTCTCCAGCGCCGAGGCGGCGGTGTTGAAGTCGGCGCGGAGCTGCTCGTAGGCGGCGGAGAAGCGGGTGTCGATCTGGACGCGCAGGTCGCCGTCAGCCAGCGCCTTCAGCCCCTGGGCCAGCTGGCTGACCACCTCGGCCTGCTCGGCGGCGGCGTGCTGCTCGGCCTCGCGCGCCTTGGCCTGCGCCTCGCGCATGGCGACGGTGTCGCGATAGTCCTGCCATAAGGCGATCAGGACATCCCGGCCGCCGACCTTGGCCGGGATGACGGTGGCCAGCACCGGCAGGAGCTCGCCATCCAGCCGCTGGTGCAGCCACTCGAAACGAATATAGCCCTTGGCGAAGGCCTCCTGAATCCGCGAGACGACCAGATCCTCGGATCGACCGCCGCACGGCTGCAGCTCGGGCGACAGACGGCTTGGCGAGACGCCCAGAAGATCCTTGCGCGAGCAGGCCATCAGCCGCTCCATCGCCGGATTGCAGTCGACGATCACGCCATTCTCAATCACGTAGTAGCAGTCCGGCGAATTCTCGAAGATGAAATTGGCCACGTCCTGGCGAGCATTGTCTTCGGTCTTACGTCGGAACATACGGGTCTCCTGTCAGGAGGAGACTAAGCGTCTTAAAGTAAACAAGGTGTAGACCATGACCCGGCCGCGCCGCGATACGGCCCCTTCGGCAGATGAAATTTTCGCGACATCCAGAGGAACAAGCTTTCCGCTACGTCACCTCTGAACGCCGCAAGAATAACGCCTAGGAAGAACGCTCGCGCGGGGTCAGGCCGACAGGGCGATCAGCACCGCCGGGATCACCGTCCCGACGCCCAGCAGGATCCAGGAAAGCTTCTTCTCGCGCCCATAAGCGACGGCCATCCAGGCGCCCAGCACGGTGGCGGCGGCCAGGGCGATCGAGACCAGCAGGAAGATCGCCTTCAACAGCGTCACGGCCAGCTTGGGCTTGGCCGGGGCCTTGGCTTCGGCGGGCTTGGCCTCGGGCGCCTTGGCGGCCGCCGGCGCCGCCTTGGCCGCTTCAGCGGCGGGCGGGCCAGGCCGCTTGCCGCGCACCTTGTAGGCCTGGACCTTGTGGACCATGCCCAGCTTCTCGACCACGGGCGGCGGGACGTAACCCTCGTGCGCCTCGTGCAGCTTGTAGATCTGCAGCGCGCCGGTGATGGCGAAAAGCAGAACGCTGGGGGCGATCAGCAGGCCGAGATAGGTGTGGATGCGACGCACGGCGGCGAAGCGCAGGGCCGGATTGCTACGAGGCTTGGGGGCGTTGGCCATGTCGAAGCTCCTAAAGCGTTTACGCTCAAGCTTCTCCCGCCGAACGCCGCCGCGCCTAGCGCCAGATCAAATTCTATTCGCTCTTGCCGCCGTCCAGGTTCGCCAGCCTGGGCGTGTCCATCACCGCCCCGCCATCGGCCAGCAGGCGGTCGATGCGGGCCTTCTGGGACCTGAAGGCGGCCAGCTCCGAACCGGCCAGCACCGTGCCCTGCGGGACCTTGGCGCCGATCGGATTGACCCGCTGGCCGCGCTGCCAGATCTCGTAGTGGAGGTGCGGACCCGACGCGAGGCCCGTGGAGCCGACATAGGCCACGACCTGGCCCTGGCGCACCTTCACGCCCGGACGGATGCCCGGGGCGTAGCGCGAGATGTGGCCGTAGCCGGTGTCCCAATTGCCCGAATGGCGGATGCGCAGCCAGTTGCCGTAGCCGCCCCAGCGGCGGGCCTCCAACACCACGCCGTCGCCGGCGGCCAGGATCGGCGTGCCCGTGCCCGCCCCGAAGTCGACGCCCTGGTGGGCGCGGGTGTAGCCCAGCACCGGGTGGCGGCGGATGCCGAACACCGAGGTGATCCGGGCGCCGTCGACCGGCGTGCGCAGCAGGAAGCCTTTGATGTTCTTGCCCAGTTCGTCGAAGAACTGGGGCTTGCCGTCCGTGTCCCGCCGATCGAATGCGTAGAACCTCTGGCCCTTGACCTCGGCGTATTCCAGGTCGCCGGCCTCGATGGTGCGGCCGCTCTCGGTGACCTTGCGCTCAAACACCAGGCAGAAGCGGTCGCCCTCCTGGATGTCGCGCGAAAAATCGATCTTGTGCGAGAACAGCTTGGCCGCCTGACTGATCACCTGCGGGGTGCCGCCGACGCTGGCCACGCTCTCGTAGAACGAGCCGTTCATCTCGCCGCACGCGACCTTCTTCTCGTCGCGGACCTTTTCCTCCAGCTCGCGCAGGCGCAGGGCGCCGTCGAAGGTGCGCGAGACGGTCAGGGTCGAGGACGGGCTGGCGCGCATGGACAGGCCGATCAGCCGGGCCGGGCCGCGCTGGTCGCGTCGCTGGGCGATGGCGGTCTCGAAGGCCATGCCGGCCTTGATGTTGACGGTGTCGATCGCGCCCTGCAGCACCGAGACGACCTGGCGGGCCTCCTCCTGGGTCACGCCGGCGCGTTGCACCGCGCCCAGCAGAGTCTCGCCCGGACGGACCTTGACCTCGACGTTCTCGGGGCGCTCGAAGCCGGGCTGGGCCTCGGCGCCGGCGAAGGCGACATGCTGCAGAGCGGCCAGGGCGGCGGGATCCAGCGGCGCCTTGTCGGCGGGGGCCTTCACGTCGTCGGCGGTCAGTTTCAGGCCCAGGCCCAGAGCGGCCAGGCCGGCGACGGCGGTAAACAGCCTCGGCGCCCAGCGCGTGGCGCTGCGTCGCGGATCGAATTCCTGCATCGTGCCCCCGTCGATATCGACGCCGCGCAAGTCAGTTGCGTACGGCCGGGAAGCCCCCCAGCGCCCGCGCCGGACCATGGTCACGCCGGTCACCGGCGGCAAGGACTATTCGGCGCTTCGGTCGATTTGTCACGGGGCGGAGCGAGTAGCAAGCTAAGCCATTGACCTAAAAAGAAAACGCCCGCCGTTTCCGGCGGGCGTCTTGGGTACGCTTACTGTTACGCTACTAAAGTCGAGTCGCCTTAGGCGGCGTTGATCTGCTCGTTCGGGTCGCGCAGGACGTAGCCGCGGCCCCAGACGGTTTCGATGTGGTGCTTGCCGTGCGCCGAAGCGGCCAGCTTCTTGCGCAGCTTGCAGATGAAGACGTCGATGATCTTCAGCTCGGGCTCGTCCATGCCGCCGTACAGGTGGTTCAGGAACATTTCCTTGGTCAGGGTCGTGCCCTTACGCAGGGAGAGCAGCTCGAGCATCTGATATTCCTTGCCGGTCAGATGCACGCGGTTGCCGTTCACTTCGACAGTCTTGGCGTCGAGGTTGACGACGATGTCGCCGGTCTTGATGACCGACTGGGCGTGACCCTTCGAACGACGGACCACCGCGTGGATGCGGGCGATCATCTCGTCCTTGTGGAAGGGCTTGGTCATGTAGTCATCGGCGCCG
>NZ_CALCDX010000107.1 GCF_937900395.1 uncultured Caulobacter sp. | reverse complement strand
GACGATGGCGGCGAACAGGATCGCGCCCCAGGTCCAGCCCAGGTCCTTCATCCAGCGCGCCCTGCGGTCCCAGATCGCCAGGCCCGCCAGGGCGAAGAACACGGTCAGCAGGCCGACCGGCCCCTTGATCAGCGCCGCCAGGGACAGGCCCAGCCAGAAGGCGAGCTTGGTCAGCTTGCCCGCCGACTCGCCCTTCAGCTGCGCCGCGTAGATCCGCGCCAGGGCGCCCATGGCCAGGGTCGTGGTTCCGCACAGGGCCGCGTCGGTCTTGGCGATGAAGGCCTCGGACGACAGCAGGAAGGTCGCGCCCAGGATCGAGCCGGCGATCAGGCCGGTGCGAGGATCCAGCAACGCCGCCGCGCCCCAGGCGCAGGCCGCCGCCGCCAGCATCGCGCCCAGCAAGGACGGGATGCGATAGGCCCAGATCTGGCGGTCCTCGGCGTCCGAGAAGGTCTTCACCGCCACCGCCTGCAGCCAATGGATGCCGACCGGCTTCTTGAAGCGCGGCTGGTCCTGGAACTTGATGACGACGTAGTCGCCGGTCTCCAGCATCTGCGAGGTGGCCTGGGCGAAGCGGGACTCGTCACGGTCCAGCGGCGGCATGGCCAAGAGGCCGGGCAGGCCGGCGATCAAGGCGACCAAGGCGGCGAACAGAGGGCCGCGCCACCCTCGGCTCCAGTCATCCAGGCGAGATTCAAGCGTCATGGCGCCTGGAATAGCACGATCTTTCCCGAAGCAACTTTTGCTGTATGAGGAGGCGATGAACGACACCGTCTCGCCGACGCCCGATTTCTCCGTCGTCGTCCCCGTCTTCGACGAGGGCGAGGCCGCCCCGAAGCTGGCGCGCGAGATCGCCGCCGCCTTCGCCGGCGAGCGCTACGAGATGATCTTCGTCGACGACGCTAGCCGCGACGACACCAAGGCCCGCCTGATCGCCTTGAAGGCCGAGATTCCGCAGCTGCGCGTGCTGGGCCATCGCAAGAATTCGGGCCAGAGCCGCGCCGTGCGCAGCGGCGTCCTGGCCGCCCGGGCGCCGATCGTCATCACCCTGGACGGCGACGGCCAGAACGATCCCGCCGACGCGCCTCGCCTCGCCAAGGCCTTGGCCGCCGGTCCCGAGACCCTGGCCCTGGTCGGCGGCGAGCGCGTGAAGCGCCAGGACAGCAACGCCAAGCGTTTCGCCTCCAAGTTCGGCAACGGCGTGCGCAAGCGCCTGCTGAAGGACACCGCCAACGACACCGGCTGCGGCCTGAAGGCCTTCCGCCGCGAGGCCTTCCTGCGCCTGCCGTACTTCGATCACATCCACCGCTACATCCCGGCCCTGATGCTGCGCGAGGGCTATGAGGTCGCGTTCCAGCCGGTGAACCACCGGCACCGCGAGACGGGCGTGTCGAAGTACACGAACCTCGGGCGGCTCAAGGCCTCGATCTCGGACCTCCTGGGCGTGATGTGGCTGCAGTCGCGAGCCCGCAATCCGCAGGGGGTGGACGAGGCTTGAAGTCTCGCGCCTGAGTCGAAAGGTCGCGCCGGCTTCACCCGGCCACAAAATCCCGTTAGGCCTTTAGCCGCCACGACGCCGGGGGCGCCGTCGAAGGGGGAAGTTCGATGTTCGCCGCGGTTCCGCTGCTGGCCCTGCCGGTCCTGGTCTACAACCTGATCGTCCTGACCCTGCCGAACGGTTTCAAGGCCGCCGACGCCAGCCTTCGTCTGGCCGAGCCTCTGTTCACGATCCGGATGACCTCGGGCGCGGGCTGGGCCGTCAGCCTGGCCGACCTGCTGCTGGCCGCCTCGCTGGTCGTGCTGTTCGTCGAGCTTCTGAAATCAACCAACAGCAAGCGGCTGGCGATCGTCAATCACTCGCTGTCGATGGTGCTGTTCATCGTCTGCCTGGTCGAGTTCCTGCTGCTGCCGGCCTTCGCGACCTCGACCTTCTTCCTGCTGGCTCTGATGGTGCTGCTGGACGTGCTGGCCGGCTTTATCGTCACCATCGTCGCGGCCCGTCGAGACGTCGACTTCGGCGACTAAGGCCTACTCCGGAAACCCACCCGTCTGCCGCAGCGCCTCGCCCAGGGCCATGGCGGCGGTGGTCGCGAGATTCATCGAGCGGGTCTCCGGGCGGATCGGAATGACGATGCGGCCCTGCGCCGCCGCGTGGACCTCGTCGGGCGCGCCGCGACTCTCATTGCCGAACAGTAGGGTGTCTCCGGGTTCGAACGAAAACCTGTGAAATGGTGTCGCACCCCGCGTCGTGAACAGCAGAAGCCGCCCGTCAACGCGTTCCGGCGCCTTAAGGAATGTCTCCCAGCTGTCGTGCCGCTTGAGGTGCGCGAGAGGCCCATAATCCAGGGCCGCGCGCTTCAAGCTTTTGTCATCCAAAGGAAAACTGCACGGCTCGATGACGTCGAGGCCGACGCCGAAGCAGGCGGAAAGGCGAATGGCCGCCCCGACGTTTTGGGGAATGCCTGGTTGAAAAAGTGCGATGCGCATAATAAGCGAACCAACCACAAGGGCAGCAGGGGCTTTGCCACGAATCGAAAGGACTTGCGGACTTCGTCCGCGCGTCCGATAGGACGATCCGACCGCTGCCTTGTGGCGGAGATCCGCTTGCGGGTCGAGTAAGATATGGCGCCGGAAGGCGCTCCTCCTGGCCGGCCGCCAACGCGGCGCGGCGGAATCGAAGGGTGACGTAAGGTGGCCGACACCGCCGTGGGCGCAACGACCGAGCCGGAACACGGGAGCGATCCCTCCCGGCGCGACTTCATTCACATCGCCGCGATCGCGGCCGCCGCCGGCGGCGCCGCGACCCTGGTTTGGCCGTTCATCGACCAGATGAACCCGTCCGCCGACACGCGGGCCCTGGCCTCGACCGAGTTCGACCTGACCAAGGTCGCCGAGGGTCAGCAGGTCACGATCAAGTGGCGCGGCAAGCCGCTGTTCGTGCGCAACCGCACGAAGGCCGAGATCGCCAAGGCCGTCGCGGACGACAACGCCGCGATGAAGGACCCCGCCACCGACGCCTCGCGCGTGAAGCCGGGCAAGGCCCAATGGCTGATCGTCGGCGGTAACTGCACCCACCTGGGCTGCGTGCCGACCTTCGGCGGCGGCGAGTACGGCGGCTGGTTCTGCCCGTGCCACGGCTCGGTCTACGACACCTCGGGTCGTATCCGTAAGGGCCCCGCGCCCACGAACCTGGTGGTTCCGGAATACGCCTTCCTCACCGACACCAAGGTCAAGATCGGCTAAGCGAGATGAGCGGACATTCGACCTATCAACCCAAGACCGGTTTCGAGCGCTGGCTCGACGCCCGTCTGCCGATCGTGCGTCTGGGCTACGACTCGTTCGTCGACTACCCCACGCCGCGCAACCTGAACTACTGGTGGACCTTCGGCGGCATCCTGTCGCTGTGCCTGGCCTCCCAGCTGATCACCGGCATCATCCTGGTGATGCACTACACGCCGAGCGCCGCCGGCGCCTTCGCGTCGGTCGAGCATATCATGCGCGACGTGAACTACGGCTGGCTGATCCGCTACATGCACGCCAACGGCGCGTCGATGTTCTTCATCGCCGTCTACATCCACATGCTGCGCGGCCTGTACTACGGCTCCTATAAGGCGCCCCGCGAAGTGCTGTGGCTGCTGGGCTGCGTGATCTACCTGCTGATGATGGCGACCGCCTTCATGGGCTACGTGCTGCCCTGGGGCCAGATGTCGTTCCACGGCGCCGTCGTGATCACCAACCTGTTCGGCGCCCTGCCGCTGGTCGGCGAGAGCATCACCACCTGGCTGTGGGGCGGCTTCGCGGTCGACAACCCGACCCTGAACCGCTTCTTCTCGCTGCACTACCTGCTGCCCTTCATGATCGCGGGCGTCGTGATCCTGCACATCTGGGCGCTGCACGTGGTGGGCCAGAACAACCCGACCGGCGTCGAGCCGAAGTCGAAGGCCGACACCGTCCCCTTCACCCCGTACGCGACGGTGAAGGACGGCTTCGCGATGAGCGTCTTCCTGATCCTCTTCGCCTTCTTCGTCTTCTACATGCCCAACGCCCTGGGCCACGCCGACAACTACATCGAGGCCAACCCGCTGGTGACGCCGTCGCACATCGTTCCGGAATGGTACTTCCTGCCGTTCTACGCGATCCTGCGCGCCGTGCCGGACAAGCTGATGGGCGTGCTGGCCATGTTCGGCGCCATCGCCTGCTTGTTCGCCCTGCCGTGGCTGGACACCTCGAAGGTGCGCTCGATGCGCTACCGCCCGACCGCGAAGATCTACTTCGTGTTCTTCCTGGTGGCCTGCTGCATCCTGGGCGTCTGCGGCGCCAAGCTGCCCGATGATCCGGTGATCCCGCACCTGACCACGTTCCAGCTGATGGGCTCGGACCTGAACAGCTTCGTGTGGCTCAGCCGCGTCGCCTCGCTCTACTACTTCGCTTTCTTCCTGGTCGTGCTGCCGGTCCTGGGTCTGGTCGAAAAGACCCTGCCCGTGCCGGACTCGATCGCCTCGCCGGCCCTGTCGGCCGACGCCAACAAGGGTTGATCCCGATGCTCCGCAAACTCTCGGTTATCGCGGCGGCGGCGGGTCTCCTGGTCGCCGGCGCCGCCGGCCCGGCTCTCGCCAGCGGCGGCGCCCTGCACGCCAAGGACGTCCAGTGGTCGTTCGAAGGCCCGTTCGGCAAGTTCGACCAGGCCCAGCTGCAGCGCGGCTTCAAGGTCTATCGCGAGGTCTGCTCGGCCTGCCACTCGATGAAGCTGGTGGCCTTCCGCAACCTCGGCGACAAGGGCGGGCCCTTCTATAACGAGAAGTACCCGAACTCGAACGACAACCCGTGGGTCAAGGCGATCGCCAAGGACTACGAGGTCAACGACATCGACGGTGAAACCGGCGACGCCATCAAGCGTCCGGCCACCAGCGCCGATTACTTCCCCTCGCCGTTCGCCAACGAAGCCGCGGCCCGCGCCAGCAACGGCGGCGCCCTGCCGCCGGACATGTCGCTGCTGGCCAAGGCCCGCTCGGCTGGTCCGGACTACATCTATTCGCTGGTCACCGGCTACGCCGAGCCGCCGAAGGGTCTGACGGTCCCGACCGGGGGTCACTACAACCCGTACTTCCCGGGCGACCTGACCTCGGCCTGGCACGGCGATCACAACCACGTTCCGAAGGGCGGCTTCATCGCCATGGCTCCGCCGCTGAAGGCCGACCTGGTGACGTTCGACGACGGCACCAAGTCGACCCTCGACCAGCAAGCCAAGGACGTCTCGGCTTTCCTGATGTGGGCCGCCGAGCCCAAGCTGGAAGAGCGCAAGCAGACCGGCTTCGCCGTGCTGATCTACCTCGTCCTGCTGAGCGGCCTGCTGTACGCCAGCTACAAGGCGGTGTGGCGCAACGAGTCGCACTAAGCGATCGACGCTGTTGAATACGGAAGGGCCCGGTGGAAACACCGGGCCTTTTCTTTTGTCTCGATCAGTTCGCGATGGACAGCGTCCGCCCGTCGGCGTCCAGCCTCAGGCGGTGGCGGGCCCAGAGGCCGGTTCCCAAGGCGCCGCTCACGCCCTCGGGCAGGTCGTCGGCCAGGGTGGCCGGCACGTTCTCGGCCAGGACGCCGCCGATCGACAGGGCCCGCAGCCGGGCCGGCGCCTTGTGGCGCGCCGCCGGGTCCAGCTTGCCGCTGGCGGCGGCGTCTCGGGTCGAAAGTCGGGTCATGGCCTTGGAGGCCGTGTCGATCGCGAAGGCCCCGTAGAAGGCCCGGGGACCGTCGCTGACGCCCGCGGCCACGGTCGGCAACCCCTCGATCACCGAGACGGGGAACACGATCTGTCGCCGGGCGCGCCAAGGCCGGTCAATCCGCAGCCGGCAGTGGGCGAAGTCGATCTCGACGCTATGCCCGGCCAGCACATCCATGCCGATCACCCCGGCGATCGGGGTGACGAAGCCGGCGCCGCGGGCGTCGAGGTCGGCGATCTTGACCGAGACCGCCGCGGCCCTCAGCCCCGCCACCTGCACCGAGGTCGACATCTCCGGCTCGAGAATCCCCTCCATCTCGGCCTTGGTGTTGTGCAGCAGGGTTCGCGGCGCCGACAGGTCGATCACGTAGTCGCCGGCCATGACGCCGATCACCGCCGGCGCCACGACGGCGCCGTTCTCGAACCAGCAGTCGGTCTCGCCGGCGTGGGCCAACGGGGCCGACAGCAACGGTGGCATCAGGGCTAGAAGGGCGAGGCGAGCGCGCATGACTCGAGCTTAGCGCGGCCTTGGCGGCCTAGCGATGCCCCTTGCCGCTCAGGCCTCGCCCTTGCCGCCCGCTGACCGCTGGAACAGCTGAAACGTCCGCAGCAGCGCCAGATGGGCGCTGTCTGGGTGGTGGCCGCTGGGCGCCACGAAGGCGTGGCCGGCTTCGTACAGATAGATCGGCAGGTCGGGGTGAGCCTCGCGGATCGCCTCGACGTCGGCCAGCGGGATCATAGGATCGGTCTTGCCGAAGTGCAGGATGGTCGGGACCTTGGGCGCCTCGTCCTTGTAGGCCGCGATGTCGCCGCCATAGAAGGCCGCCACCGCTGTCAGGCCTTCGCAACGGCAGGCGGCCAGCCAAGCCGTGGTGCCGCCATAGCAGAAGCCCATGGCGAACACCGGGCCCTCCAGCGCCTCGATCGTCGCCTGGACGCGGGGCAGGGTCGAGACGCCCCATCCCGTCTGCCGGCCCATCTCCATGCGCGCGTCCAGGATCGTCGGCTCGGTGTCGGCCGTCGGGAAGCCGGCGTCGGCCGCGTCCATCAGGTTGGGCACTATCACTTCGTAGCCCTGCTCGGCCAGGCGGCCGGAGAGCTCTCGCAGATGCGGGGTGACGCCCCAGATGGCGTGCAGCATCACGACGCCGCCGCGCCGGGCTTCCCGGGCCGGTTCATGCCAGGCCGAGAACGGGGCGCCGTCGCGCGTGGCCAGGGCGATGCGCTGTCCCATGGCTAGGCCGCTCCGTGCTCGGTGAAGAACTCGACGGTTCGCTGGCGAGCCAGCTCCGCATCCGCGAGGTCGCTATCGGGCCGGCCGTCGTTGTTGAAGCCGTGGCCGCTGGCCTCGTAGACGTAGACCGGAACCTCGGGATGGGCGTTCCAGATGGCGGCCTTCACCTCCTCGGCCGGGATGTAGGGGTCCTTGGCGCCGAGGTGGACGATCACCGGCGCCTTCAGGGCGAACTTGGCCATGCCGGCCACCTGGCCGCCGTAATAGCTGGACGCCGCCGACAGGCCCTCGCAACGCGCGGCGGCCAGCCAGGCCATGGTCCCGCCGTAGCAGTAGCCCACCACGAAGACCGGGCCCCGGTCCTTCAGGAAGTCGATGCAGGCCTGGACGTCGCCCATGGCGTTGTCGGGGCCGTTCGCCAGGGCCAGCTCCCGGCCGCGCGCGAAGCCCGCCTCGTCGTGCAGGGCGGTGAAGCTCTTCTCGCCGCGATCGAACATCGACGGGGCCAGCACCTCGAAGCCCCGCGCCGCCCAGCGGGCGACATCGGCCTGGACGTACTGGTCGAGGCCGAAGATCTCCTGGATCACGATCACGCCACCCTTACGCGGGCCCTCGGGCTGAGCGTGCAGGGCGGTGAAGGCAAAGCCGTCATGGGCGGCGGTCAGGGTGATCATCTTGGCCATACGCCTACTCCCCAATGAGAAACGGCCGGGGCGTCTCCGCTCCGGCCGCTGTTGTTTTGAACGCCTAGACGTTGAAGCGGAAGTGCATCACGTCGCCGTCCTTGACGATGTATTCCTTGCCTTCCGACCGCATCTTGCCGGCTTCCTTGGCCCCGCCTTCGCCGCCCAGCTTGACGTAGTCGTCAAAGGCGATGGTTTCGGCGCGGATGAAACCCTTCTCGAAGTCGGTGTGGATCACGCCGGCCGCCTGCGGGCCGGTGGCGCCCACCGGGATCGTCCAGGCGCGGGCTTCCTTGGGGCCGACCGTGAAGTAGGTCTGCAGGCCCAGCAGCTTGTAGGCTTCGCGGATCAGGCGGTTCAGGCCCGGTTCGGCCAGGCCCAGGGTCTCCAGGAACTCGGCGCGCTCGGCCTCGTCCAGCAGGGCGATCTCGCTCTCGATCTGGGCCGAGATGATCACGCTCTTGGCGTTGTCGCGGGCGGCGCGCTCGGCCACCAGGTCCGAGTACTTGTTGCCCTTGTCGGCGCTGGCTTCCTCGACGTTGCAGACATAGAGGGCCGGCAGGGCCGTCAGCAGCTGCAGCATGGCCCAGGCCTTGGCGTCTTCCTTGTCGATCTTGGCGGCGCGGGCGGGACGGCCCTCACGCAGCTGCTCCAAGGCCAGGTTGATCAGGCGCAGGGTCTGGATCATGTCCTTGTCGCCGCCGCTCTTGGCGCGCTTCTCGACGTTGGGCAGGCGCTTTTCCAGGCTTTCCAGGTCGGCCAGCATCAGCTCGGTCTCGATGATCTCGAGATCGCTGATCGGGTCGATGCGGCCCTCGACGTGGGTGATGTCGCTGTCCTCGAAGCAGCGGGCCACGAAGGCGACGGCGTCGCAGTCGCGGATGTTGGCCAGGAACTGGTTGCCCAGGCCTTCGCCCTTGGACGCGCCGCGCACCAGGCCCGCCACGTCGACGAAGTTGATCCGGGCCGGGATGATCTCCTTGGAGCCGGCGATCCTGGCCAGCTCGTTCAGGCGCGGCTCGGGCACGGCGACGTCGCCGGTATTGGGCTCGATCGTGCAGAACGGATAGTTGGCGGCCTGGGCCGACGCCGTCTGGGTCAGGGCGTTGAACAGGGTGGACTTGCCGACGTTGGGCAGGCCGACGATGGCGACTTTCAGGGCCATGGAACTCTCGTGAATTTCGTTGGCGCGCGCTTAGCACGGATGGCCGCGAAAGGCGAACCGAGAGGGGCTTGCGCAAACCGCAACAAGACCTGATATCAATCGGCGAGCAAGGAGCCCGTCATGAGCGTTCGACCCGTCCTGAAGATCGTCAAAGGCATGCCCGCCTCGGATGGCGACGGCGTGCGTCTGACCCGCATGCTGGGCACGCCGGAAGCCCAGATGTTCGACCCGTTCCTAATGCTCGACTGCTTCGACAACGACCAGGCGTCGGACTACATGGGCGGCTTCCCCGACCATCCGCATCGCGGCTTCGAGACCGTGACCTACATGCTGGAAGGCCGGATGCGTCACAAGGACAACACCGGCCGCGAAGGCGTGATCGGTCCCGGCGGGATCCAGTGGATGCGGGCCGGCAAGGGCATCGTCCACTCCGAGATGCCCGAGCAGTCGGAAGGGCGCATGCGCGGCTTCCAGCTGTGGGTGAACCTGCCCGCCAAGCTGAAGATGAGCGCGCCGGGCTACCAGGAGTTCGAGGCCGACAGCATTCCGGTCGAGGCCCGCGACGGCGGCGTCTCGGTCAAGGTGATCTCCGGCGCGACCGATGGCGGTACGGCCGGGCCGATCGGCGGCGGTGCCGTTGATGCGCTGTACTTCGACGTTGTGCTGCAGGCGGGGACCGTGTTCGAGGAGCCGGTCGGCGACGACCGCAACGCCATGCTGGCGGTCTATGAGGGCAAGGTCCGCGTCG
>NZ_CALCDX010000106.1 GCF_937900395.1 uncultured Caulobacter sp. | reverse complement strand
GCATGGATCAACAGCCTTCCGCGCCCAACCCTGGTCGTCCCGGGCAATCACGACACGCCCTTCGTGGGGCCAAGAGAGCTCTGGGTCCGGTTCACGCGTCCCTGGCGACGGTTCGAGGATCGGTTCGGACCAGAGGACGGGGCGGACTGGCGGGGACCGGGCGTCACCGTCACGTCTCTCAATACCGCGCGCGCCGCTCAGCTGCGTTGGAACTGGTCCAAGGGCGCGGTTTCGCGAAGCCAGTTACGCCGCGTCGTTGAAGCTTTAAGGGCCGCGCCCTCCAGCGATCTGAAGGTGGTGGTCTGTCATCACCCGCTGATGGAGGTCCTGGGCGGACCGATGACGGCGAGGGTTCGCGGGGGTGTCGACGCCGCCAACCGCTTCGTCGACGCCGGCGTCGACATCGTCCTATCGGGCCACATTCACCTGCCGTTCGTGACCGCGCTCCCGTTCGGCGACGGCAAGGCTCAGCTGGTCGGCTCTGGCACCCTATCCCTGCGCGAGCGCGGCGCGGCGCCGGGCTTCAACGTGATCGAAGCGGACCCTGGTTGCGTCCGGGTGACGGCCCTCGCCTATGAGCGCGGCCGCTTCGAGGTCTGGCGCACCTGGGCGTTCGATCGGCGCTGAAAAGCAAAACGGCGCGACCCGAAGGCCACGCCGTCCAAAAGCTCGATGGACGTCTCCGCTAGGGAGCGCGCCGTCCCCTGAACAGGTGGCTGACCAGCGACACCAGGAACAGGATCAAGAAGACATAGAACAGGATCTTGGCGATCCCCATCGCCGCGCCCGCGATGCTGGTGAAGCCCAGCAGGGCGGCGATCAGGGCGATCACCAGGAAGGTCAGAGCCCAGTTCAGCATTGGCCTCTCCGGATTGGCCCGGCGGATCGCCGGGGCGGTTGTAGGGTGTCCGAGACCTTATGGCCTCGCTTCCTGACAACGCACCCGACGCGCCGGGCGTTCCGGCGGGGATTGGCCTATTCCGGAGCCGGATAGGCCCAGCCTTGCGCGCCGGCCTTGGCGGCGGCGTATTGGCTGTCGGCCAGGGTCCAGTTGGCCAGGTTGTCGAAGAAGGCTTCAAGGAAGGCCTTCCGCAGGTTCTGGTAGTCCAGGTAGTAGGCGTGCTCCCAGACGTCCGCGACCACCAGAGCCGTGAGGCCTTGCGTCACCGGGCTTTCGGCGTCGTGGGTCGAGATGATCTTCAGCGCGCCCGAGGCGTCCGAGACCAGCCACACCCAGCCCGAACCGAAGTGGCCGATGCCTTCGGCGACGAACTTTTCCTTCAGCGCGGCGAGGCCGCCGAAGGTGCTGTCGATGGCCGCGGCGAGCTCAGCGCCCGGGGCGGTCTTGGTCGGGCTCATGCCGTCCCAGAAGAAGGCGTGGTTCCAGGCTTGGGCGGCGTTGTTGAACACCTTGCCCGGACCGGCCGACTTGATCACCGCTTCCAGCGAACCCTTGTCGTCGCCGTTCAGCAGGCCGTTCAGGGCCGTGACATAGGCGGCGTGGTGCTTGTCGTGGTGGAAGTGGAGCGTGTTGGCGGAGATGGTCGGCTCCAGCGCGTCGTAGGCGTAGGGCAGGTCCGGCAGCTTGTACATGTTCACTCCATGGGAAGGCGTTCCCATGAAGGGAGGAGCGGGAACGCGACGAGGCATCTAGAGGCGTCGGCGCGAAAGTGTAAGTCGCCAGACGCATGATCTTGGTCAAATTTTAGAGATAAATTCCCTTTGAAACTTGGGGTTTCCACTTGCCGGACAAGACATCGCCGCCGCTGGACGGCTCCGGCGGCGGCGATGCTGTTCTCGTGTCAGTGCTTCAGCGCTGCGGCGGCTTGGGATCCAAGAAGGCCTTCGCCAGCGACGCTGTAAGCGTCGGGTTCTTCAGCGCGATGATGCCGGCGGCCAGACCGATGCCCAGCGACATCAGCGGACGTTCCCGCACGATGTCGACCACCTTGCCGGTCAGGTCGAAACCGCCCTGCGGAATCTCCTGCTGGCTGGCGCGACGGTTCTCGGCCTTGCGAGCGGCGATCATGCCGGCGAGGGCGACGATCAGGGCGGCCACGGCGGCGACGATCGCCGAGGCCCCGGCCGCGCCAACCCGCGGCAGCAGGATTGCATACAGCGCGAAGGCGGCGGAAACGACGCTGACGGCGGCGGCGGCGGCGATCGCCGCCGCCGCCGCCAGGGTCATGAGGGTTTTCTCGAACATTACCGGTTATTGCTACGGCCGCCAGCGATCAGCAGACCGATCAGGACGCCCACGCCCACGCCGGCGAGGGTGGCGGCGATCGGACGCTCACGAACGCGCTCGGACACATAGCGCTGGGCCTCTTCGATCTGCTGGCCAGCGGTGTCGGTATAGGCGCGGCTCTGGGCGCGAAGCGTCTCGAAGCCTTCAGCGACCGACTTCTCGACCCGCTTGGCGGCCTCGGTCAGGGAGGCGCGCGCGGCGTGCGCGGCTTCGGTAAAGCTACGCTCGGCGTGCTCGACGGCTTCCAGGGTGGCGCCCTTGGCCTTGGTGGCTTCCTTGGCGGCGGGATTCAGAGAATTGGCGGGCATGGTCATCTCCTGTTCGCGACGCGACCGACCGGGACGCGGGAAGCGGCGTCCCGACAACGTCGCATTCGTCGCTGCGGTTCCACGATACTCAAGGACCCCAAGCTTCACCACTCGAATCCGCCTGCTTAAGGGCCCTGATTCAAAGGCGCTCGCGCCGAACGCGAACCAAGTTTAAGGTCGAATCATGGACGACGCCCCAATCGTCAGCGACGACCGCCAGGAAACCGCCCGCCTCAAGGCTTTGCGCGCGCTTGGAATTCTGGATGGCGAGGTCAACGAACCGCGCCTCCTGCGGGTCGCGCGCCTAGCCTCCCGGCTGTTCGACGCCCCCAAGGCGGCCGTCGCGCTTGTTGACCAGGACCGCATCTGGCGCAAGGCGTTCGTCGGCTATGCGGGGCCGGAAGCCCCCCGGGCAAACGACCTCGCCGATAAGGTGGTCTCGACCGGAAGAGCAATCGATCTGGCCGCGCCCATTCGCGACAGCCAGGGTCATGTCCTGGGCGCGCTGGTCGTCGAGGGGCCGGGCGCGCAAGGCCCCGCGGCCGCCGAGGACCTTCAGGCGCTAGAGGATCTGGCCGATCTGGCGGCCGAAGTCCTGACGGCGAAGCCCGAGGGCGACAGAACGCTGGAGGGCGAACGTCTAAACCTCGCCATCACCGCGGCGGCGCTTGGCGAGTTCGAGTGGGACATCAAGCGCGACGTCTTCAAGATCAGCCCTCGCCTGGCGAAGGTCGCGGGGATCGCGCCGGGCGTGATCCCGTCCGAGAACGGCGCGGCGCTGTTTCCCTACATCCATCCCGAAGATCGCGAGATCGCCCGCGAGACGATCAACAAGCAGCTCGCGCAGACCGGCCGTTACAGCCTGGAGTACCGCCGCCTTCCCGACGCGGACGGGCGGGCGGTCTGGTACCACGGGTCCGGCGTCATGCTGTTCGGTCCGGACCACGAACCGACCCATCTGATCGGCGTCGTCCAGGACATCAGCGAGCGGAAGGCCGAGGAGCAGCAGCGCGAGGCGCTCGTCGCCGAGCTGGATCACCGGATCAAGAACCTGCTGGCGGTCGTGCAGTCGGTCGCCGCCCAGTCGGCGCGCAAGTCGGCCTCGCTCGACGTCTTCCTCAAGACCTTCGCCGCGCGCCTAAAGTCGATGAGCTCGGCGCACGACCTGCTGAGCGCCGCCCGATGGCGGGGCGCGACCCTGGCGCGGATCGCCGCCGCCGAGCTCGGCGGCCTCGCCCCCACCCAGACCCGCTGGGACGGCCCGGAGCTGTTCCTGACGCCGCGCGCCGCCGCGGCGCTGTCGCTGGCGCTGCATGAACTGGCGGTCAACGCCGTGCGCTACGGCTCGCTGTCGACCGAGAACGGCAAGGTGGAGGTCGTCTGGCGGCGCACGCCCGAAGGCGGTTTCGCCCTCGAATGGCTGGAGACCGGCGGACCGCCCGCGGCGGCGCCGACGACCAAGGGTTTCGGCGCCACGCTGATCGAGGACGTCGCCGGCCGCGAGCTGGGCGGCTCGGCCAAGATCAGCTACCGCTCAAGCGGCGTCACCGCCATGATCGTCGGCGCGGCCGAGGCTCTGGCCGACGCGCCTCCGGTCGAGCCCGTCAGCGCCCTGCCCGAACGGATCGTCGAGACCGTCGTCGCCGCTGACGAGACCGTGCGCCCAGGCGCGATCGCCGGGCTCAAGGTTCTGATCGTCGAGGATTCGCTGCTGCTGGCCCTGGAGCTCGAAGCGGGCCTGGAGGACGCCGGCGTCGAGGTCGTAGGCTGCGCCGCCGAGCTGGGCGAGGCCCTGTCGATGGTCGAGAAGGACTTCGACGTCGCGGTCCTGGACGCCGACCTGAACGGACAGTCAGTCGCTCCCGTCGCGGAAATCCTGCGTAGCATGGGTCGTCCCTTCGTGTTCGCCACCGGCTATGCCGACAAGGCCGCGCCGATGGGCTTCGACGCCCCGATCGTGCGCAAGCCGTACAACGTCCACCAGATCGCCCGCGCTGTGGCGGGGGTCACCGGTCGAGCCTAGGCCGTGCTGATCCGCGCCGCCGCGCCGCGAGACCTGGACGACTGGACCGCGCTCCGCGTCGAACTCTGGCCTGATGACGATATCGCCGACCACCGCGCGGAGGTCGGCGAAGCGCTCGCCTCGGAGAAGGACATCGTCGCCTTCGTGGCGGAAGCTCCCGACGGTCGGCTCGCCGGCTTCGTGGAAGCGGCTCTGCGCCACGACTATGTCAACGGCTGCGAGACCTCGCCCGTGGCCTTCGTCGAGGGACTGTACGTGCGCCCCGCCTTCCGCAACGCCCAGGTCGGGCGAGCCCTGTGTGATGCGGTGGCCGATTGGGGGCGGCGTCGAGGCTGCAGCGAACTGGCGTCAGACGCCTTGGCGGACAACCTCGAAAGCCACGCCTTCCACCAGGCCGTCGGCTTCGAGGAGACCGAGCGGGTGGTCTATTTCCGCAAGCCGCTCTGAAGCGTCCTAGATCACGCTCCGCGCCCGCAGATCCGCCAGGGCCTCGGCGTCGAGACCTGCCAGCTCGGCCAGGACGGCGTCGGTGTGCTCGCCGAGCATGGGCCCCGGCCAGCGCACGGCCCCGGGGGTTTCGGTCAGCCGTGGGAAGGCGTTCTGCATTTTCACCTGGCCGAACACCGGATGCGGCACGGTGACGATCGACTGGCGAGCCTGGAACTGTGGATCGTCGAGCATATCCGGCGCCCTGTAGATCCGCCCCGTCGCAAGACCCGCCGCCTCCAGCTTCGGCAGAAGGTCTTCGATGTCCTGGTCGGCGGTCCAGGCTGCGATGCGGGCGTCGAGCTCGGCCTGGTGCGCGCCCCTGGCGGCATGGTCGCGGTAGCGCGGGTCCTCGACAAGGTCCGGACGACCCATCAGGTCGCAAAGCCGCTTGAACAGGGTGTCTTGGTTGGCGCCGATCAGCACCAGCTCTCCAGAGCGGGTCGGATAGACGTTCGACGGCGCGATCCCCGGCAAGACCGCGCCGGAGCGCTCGCGGATATAGCCGGTGAGATCGTACTCGGTGATCAGGTTCTCCATCACCGTCAGCACGCTTTCGTAGATCGCCGCGTCGACCACCTGTCCCTTGCCGGTCCGCTGGCGAGCATGCAGGGCCATCATCACGCCGAGCGCGGCGTTGAGGCCAGAGAGGCTGTCGCCGATCGAGATGCCCGCTCGGGCCGGCGGCCGATCGGGCTCGCCGGTGATGTGGCGCAGGCCGCCCATCGCTTCGCCGACCAGCGCATAGCCGGCGCGCTTGGAATAGGGGCCGGTCTGACCAAAGCCGGAGACGCGCGCCATGATGAGGCCGGGATTGGTCTTGGCCAAGGCCTCATAGCCCATGCCCCACTTCTCGAGCGTGCCCGGCCTGAAGTTCTCGACCACCACGTCCGCCTTGGCGATCAAGGCCCGGGCGATGTCGCGACCCTCCTCGGTGCGCAGGTCGATCGTGACGGACTTCTTGTTGCGGCCGATCACCGGCCACCAGGGCGACAGCCCCTTGGGCTTGGAGCGTCCCCACTGGCGCATCGGATCGCCGACCTTGGGATCCTCGAGTTTGATCACCTCGGCGCCGAAGTCGCCTAATACCTGTCCGCAGAAGGGCCCGGCGATCAGCGAGCCCATCTCGATCACGCGTAATCCGGAAAGCGGGCCTTCGGTCATCGACATGTTCCCCAGCTCCACGGGAACCGATCACGGCCCCGTGATGTTCTTTTGGCACGACGGCGAACCGCGGCGCCGAAGTTTGATCCCTCTCTACAAAAAAGAACCCAGGGAAAGACAGAGCCATGACCCGTCACCTGATGATTGTCGGCGCCGCCGTTGCCGCGCTGAGCCTCGCCGCTTGCGGCCAGAAGACCGACGAGACCAAGGGCGCCGCGACGCCGGCCGAGCAAGCCGCGACGCCGGACGCCAACCCCGCCGCCACCGTCCCGACCCCGTCGGACGAAACCAAGGCCGACGTCTTCGTCGCCAAGGCCGGCGCCAGCGACATGTTCGAGATCGAGGCCGCGAAGATCGCCGCCAAGCGCTCGACCAATCCGTCGGTCAAGAAGTTCGCCGCCGACATGCAGAAGGCGCACACCAAGACGACCGATGAGCTGAAGGCCGCGATCGCCGCCTCGGGTGCGTCGCTCACCCCGCCGACCATGCTGCCGCAAGACCTGCAGGACAAGCTGGATGACCTGAACAAGGCCGACGCCAAGGACTTCGATAAGAAGTATGCCGACAGCCAGGTCGACGCCCACCAGGCGGCCCTGAACCTGTTGCAGCGCTATGCTCAGGACGGCGACACCCCCGCCCTGAAGTCGTTCGCTGCGGCCACCGCCCCGAAGGTCCAGGAGCACCTGAACATGGCTGAAGGCCTGAAGAAGGGTTTCGACACCGGCGAGGACGTCGCCAAGGACAACGCCCAGCACTAAGCTTGCGCCGCGTTGCGAGAACGAGCCCGCCGTCATCGAGACGGCGGGCTTTTTCGCGTCAGTTGCCGACCGCGACCGTGTTGTCGTCGCTGTTGCGGTCGATCACCGTATTGTACGGGTCGATCCCCGCGAACTTCGGCTTTCTGGCCACCGTAAAGGTGAAGGTCTGCACGCCCGAGCGGATCGGACGCCGCTCGTAGAGCAGCACGTCCTTGGCGTCGAAGCCCTTGTCACCGGGCTTGGCGGTGAAGACGCCGATGTCCATCGTCTCGTTCAGCGAGGCAGCGGTCTCCTTGCCCTTGCCATCGGCGTACTTCTTCTGGGCGTCCACCGTGATCGTGACGTCGAACTTCCCATCGGGTCGCGCCTTCACGGAGGCGGTCTTGGCCTTCAGATCGTAGAGCGTGATCTTCTCGAACAGGTCGGTGATCAGCGCCTGCTTGTCCGCCGGCGCCTCGGCCCGGAGATAGGCCAGGAAGTCGGTGGTGATCGGGTAGGGCGCGCCCTTGAAGGCGTATTGGGCGATCAGCTTTCGCAGAGCGCGGTTGACAACCTCTTCGCCAAGCTCGTTCTGCAGCCGGTACATGACCAGCGAGCCCTTACGATAATAGACGTAGGGCTGGGTCTCCACCTTGGCCAAGGGCTGCTCGTCGATCACATCGCCGCCGCGGGCCCGCAGATAGCTGTCCAGTTCGAACTTCAGGAACTTGCGGATCTGGTCCTCACCATAGGCGTGCTTCATGACCATAAGGGCCGAATACTGGGCGAAGGTCTCGCTCAGCATGGCGCCGCCCTGCTGGTCCGCGCCGATCACCTGGTGGGCCCACCATTGGTGGCCGATCTCGTGCGCCCCGACATAGGTCACCATGTCGATCTTGGACGGATCGCGGTAGTCGGAGATGAAGAACAGCCCTTCGGACCACGGGATGGTGTTGGCGAAAGACTGGGCGAACTGGGCGTAGTCCGGGAACTCCTGGAAGCGCAGCTGGCGGAACTGGTAGGGGCTGAAGTTGGCCTGGAAGTAGTCCAGAGACCGCTTCATGGCCGTCTTCATCCGCGCGATGTTCCAGGGATGCTGGGCGTCGTAATAGACCGCCAGTTCGACGCCCTTGTAGGTCTCGCGCGAGACCTGGTAGCGCGCTGATTGGATCGACACAAACGGCATGATCGGCGCCTCGGTGACGAAGCGCGCGGTGCGACGACCGTTCTTGACGGTGTCCGAGACCTTGTAGCCCGGCGCGATCGGCGTCTGATCGGCTTCGGTCGTAACGGTGATGTCGGAGCTGATGAAATCGGCGTCCTTGCGCAGGCCGTTGAACTGACGGGATGCAACGTCGCCCAGCTTGGCCATGCGAAGCTCGGGCGGCAGGCCGTACTTGCGGCGCTTGGCGCGATCTTGCAGCAGGCCTTCGCGCGACATGCCCAGCAGCGGCGTGATCTCCATGTTGTTCACGAACGAGCCGTTATCGACGATCCGGCGCTCTTGGTCGCTGTTGGGAAAGCCGCGCTGGGCGCGCAGCGTGATGAAACTCATCTTGCGCCGCTCGCCGGGGCGCATCGGCGTGTCGAAGGCGAAGATCCGGTAGTTGAAGGCCTCGAAGGTTTTCTTGGGCCGGGCGCCCTCGATCGACAGCCCCTTCACCTGCAGGTCGCGATCGAAGCGAACGTGGATCTCCTTCAGCGGCGCGCCGGTCTTGTTCTCAAGGACATACGATCCCTTGGTCTCGACGCTGGGCGCGTGCGGACGCAGATCGACGTCGAGCGTCATCGCCACGATCTTGGGCTGGGGCGTATTCTCGAACGGCAGCAGCGTCTTCTCGTAGTCAGCCTGCCACTTCTCGTTGTCGATCTTGGTCCGGTAGGGGTTCCAGACGTTGGTGTTGAGGTAGATGTAGCCGCCGGCGGCCGCGAAGGCGGCCAGCGACAGAACCATCAGGATCCCCGCTCCGCCGTTCAGGCGCGCGGGCAGGCGGCGCAGGCGCGGCAGAAGCCGGCTCTCGGTCCCCCGCCGCCAAAAGGCGTGCGCCAGCACCAGCAAGACCAGCGCGAAAGCGCTCCAATAGGCCCGCAACCACCAGGCGCCGATCCAGAACTTGCCCTGGCCGTTCATGTCGGAGAACGGCGTCGATGTGACCGAGCCGTAGTTGTAGAGCTTGTGCTCGAAACCCAGGTTCACAAAGGTGATGGTGGTGACCAGATAGATCACCATCAGCCCCCAGCCGATGAACTTGTGGGGGCTGATCGCCTGCAGGAAGACGGCCAGCGCCGCCAACAGGATCCAGTCGACCGACTGCGGCAGCAGATACCAGAGCAGGTACTTTTCGAACTCGAAGTTGAAGTAGCCATGCAGGGCCTGGCTCAGCACCGCCGCCAGCACGCTGATCAACAGCGTCGAGATCAGGACCAGGCTGATCGCCAGGGTCTTCGGAACGACGAACGCCCAATCCGGCACGGGCGTGGCGTCGATGATCTCGTGCGTCTTGCGCTCGCGTTCGCGCCAGACCAGTTCGCCCGAGTAGTAGATGGCGATGATGATCGGGATGAGGCTGAACGAGCCCAGCAGGGGCTCGATGAGGACGCGCGTAACGGGATAGATGACGCCGCCATAGGTCCCCGCCTCGGTGGCGAACCACAGAGAGCCCATGGCGTTGGCGAGGCCCAGGAACAGCAGCACGAAATAGGCCGGGCTCTTGAACACCTGGCCCATGTCCAGTCGCGTGCGAACAACCAATTGCGCCCAGGCGGTCTGCCGATCGAAGCGGGGCGCGGGCAGAGGTCCGGCGAGGGCCGAAGGCGGCGCCTCATCGACCGCGCGCTTGGTCGCCTTGACCTTGCGCTGCCCTGACAGGTCCGCCGATTGGAACCGGAAGAGGCCATAGGCCAGTCCCAGGAACCCGGCCGCCAGGGCGCTCACGAAGATACGGTTGAACAGCAGCGCGCCCGTGAAGGGCGGCACAAGGCTGTTGCGCTCGCTGGCGGTCCAGTACCGCGTCGCCTGGCCGAACGCCGAGGCCCCCAAAGGCTCCCAATAGGCCGCGATCTTGGCGTACTCAGGCCGACGCAGGGCGATGCCGGCGACGATCCAGAGCACGAGGAAGGCGATGACGCCGACATAGGTCCACATCATCGACCGGGTGACCGTGGCCAGGGCGAAGAACAGCGCCGAGGTCAGCAGGATCGTCGGCAAGGCCAGGACGAAGTACGAGAAGAGGTAGGCGTGGAGATCGTTCGGCCCGAGCCGCTCCGGATCGATCCAGGGCATGAACGAGCCCAGCCAGATGGCGAGGGGCACGACCAGGAACGAGATCGCGGCCGCCAGGAAGGCCCCGGCGAAACGGCCGTACAGATAGTCGAACTTGCGGACGCGGGTAGAGCGCAGGATCGGCCCAAAGCCCGTCTCGTCGTCACGGACCACCACATTGGCCACGAAGGCCGTGGTGACGAACATGTAGAAGATCGACAGGATGATATGCGTCTGGGCGATGGCGAACGGGGCGTTCTTATGGATGTTGCCGCCGCCGCCGATGCGGATCTGGTCGATCGTCGCCGCCCCGAAGGTCAGCAGGAAGAAGATGGTCGCCACCACCCAGAAGACGGGCGACTTCAGCTGGTAGCGGAGCTCGAAACCCGCGATCTTGCGAAACATGGGCCGCCCTCCGTCAGGCCGCGCGCCGCGTGGTCGAGAGGGTGGAGAAGTAGACATCCTCCAATCCCCCTTCGACCGGAGCGAAGCCATCGCCCGGATTGTCGTCGGACAGGATGTGGATGACGGTGCGGCCCGCCAGCAGGCGGGTGGAGATCACCTTGTAGCGGGCCTTGGCCGCCTCGAGGTCGCTCTTGTCGATGATCTTCTTCCAGATGCGGCCCTTCAGCTTGGCCACCAGGTCCGCCGGCGCGCCTTCGCTGACGATGCGGCCATCGCAGATGATGGCCATGGCCGGGCAAAGATCGGAAACGTCCTCGACGATGTGGGTGGAAAGGATCACCACCACATTCTCGCCGATCTCGGCCAGCAGGTTGAGGAAGCGGTTGCGTTCTTCGGGGTCGAGGCCCGCCGTGGGCTCGTCGACGATGATCAGGCGCGGATCGCCGATCAGGGCCTGGGCGATGCCGAAGCGCTGGCGCATGCCGCCCGAGAAGCCGGCGATCGCCTTCTTGCGCACAGTCCAGAGGTTCACCTGGTTCAGCAGGTGCTCGACTGTCTCCTTGCGGTCCTTGGCGTTGGCGATCCCCTTCAGCACCGCCATGTGGTCCAGCATGTCGTAGGCAGAGACGCGCGGATAGACACCGAAATCCTGCGGCAGGTAGCCGAGCGTGCGACGCAGCAGCTCTGGGGTCTTCAGGACGTCGATGTCGCCGAAGCGGATGTGGCCGGAGGTCGGCGCCTGCAAGGTGGCGATCGTGCGCATCAAGGTCGATTTGCCCGCGCCGTTGGGCCCGAGAAGGCCGTACATCCCGCGCGGGATCGTCAGATTGACCTCATCCAAGGCTTTGACGCCGTTGCCATAGACGTGGGTCAGGTTCTCGATGATCAGCATGAACGTTCCGTTGCCCCCGAATGCCGCCCAAATATCCCCACACCGTCATGACTCGGCGGCGCGGATAGGGGCAAGTGAAAGAACGTTTAGGCACGGGGTTCAACCCATGGATTCTGGAAAGCCGTCGCTTTCGGCCTGGCGCCCGCGAACGTGCGACGAGGGTTTTTGCGAGGGCGGTTTGGGTCTACAGGAAGCGCCATGACGACTTACGCCTTTCCCCCGCATGCCCTTCCGACGGTCCCGGTGGAGGGGTCGGATGCGGTCTTTCCGGTTCGCCGGATCCTTTGCGTCGGCCGAAACTACGCCGCGCACCGGCGCGAGATGGGCGGCGACGAGCGCGATCCGCCCTTCTTCTTCGCCAAGCCCGCGGACGCGATCGCGCCGCTGCGCCGTGAAATCCCCTATCCGCCCGCCACCAACGACCTGCACCACGAGATCGAGCTCGTCGTGGCGCTGAAGGCCGGCGGCGCGGACCTCACGCCCGAACAGGCCCTGAACTGCGTCTTCGGCTATGCGGTGGGCGTTGATCTCACGCGCCGCGACCTGCAGGGCGCGGCCAAGGCCAAGGGCCAGCCCTGGGAAGCGGGCAAGGCCTTCGACGCCAGCGCCCCTATCAGCGCCGTCCGGGTCATGGGCGAGCCCACGCCGGAAGCGGCCATCACGCTCTCGGTCAATGGAACCGAGCGCCAGCGGGGTCAAATCGGCGACATGATCTGGAATATCGCCGAAGTCATCGCCAAGGCCTCCACGCTGTGGACCCTGGCCGCGGGCGACCTGATCTTCACCGGCACGCCGGAGGGCGTCGCCGCCATTGCTCGAGGCGACAAGGTGGTCGGCGAGATCGACGGCGTCGGCCGCCTGGAATTCACCCTGGTCTGAGGCCGCCATGAAGCTTGTCCTCCACAGCGCCAAGCGGGCCAGCGCGCCCTATCGGGTGCGCATCGGCCTCAATCTCAAAGGCCTGGCCTTCGAACTACGCCCCGTCGATCTGGTGGCGAACGCCCATCAGACCGAGGGCTATCGCAGTCTCAACGCCCAGGCGCTGGTGCCGACGCTGGAGGTCGATGGACGCCCTCTGACCCAGAGCCTGGCGATCCTGGAATGGCTGGACGAGGCTTTTCCCGAGCCCCGCCTGCTGCCGACCGATCCGTTCGACCGCGCCACGGTGCGGGCCATGGCCGAGATCATCGCTTGCGACATTCACCCGCTGAACAACCTGCGGATCCTGCGGGCGCTGACCGCCCTGGAAATCGACGAAGCTCGGCGCAACGCTTGGGTGACGCGGTGGATCTCGGATGGCTTTTCCGCGTTGGAGCCGCTGGTCGCCCGTCACGGCGGCGCTTTCGCCTTCGGCGACACGCCGGGCCTCGTGGATTGCCTTCTGGTGCCGCAAGTGTTCAACGCCGGCCGTTTCAACGTCGATCTCTCGCCGTTCCCAGCGATCCAAGCCGCAGCCGCCCGCGCGGCCCTGCACCCGGCCATCGCGGCCGCACACCCCGACCACCATCCGGAGCGCTAGATGCTTGAGGATCTGAAAGCCAAGAACGCCGCCTGGTCAAAGAGCAAGACCCAGGTCGATCCCGACTTCTTCAAGCGGCTCGAAGGCCAGCAGAGCCCGGAATATCTCTGGATCGGCTGCAGCGACAGCCGCGTGCCCGCCAACGAGATCGTCGGCCTGGATCCGGGCGAGCTGTTCGTCCACCGCAACGTCGCCAATCTGGCCCCACCGCAAGACGCCAACTATCTCAGCGTGCTGCAGTTCGCGGTCGACGTGCTGAAGGTCAAGCACATCATGGTCGTGGGTCACTACGGCTGCGGCGGCGTGGCGGCGGCGATCGACGGACAGCGCCGCGGCCTCGTCGACCACTGGCTGCATCCGATCCGTGAAGTGTGCGCGGAGCACAAGCACGAGCTGGCTCAGATTCCGGAAAAGCGCGCCATGCTCGACCGCCTGACCGAGCTGAACGTCGCCCGCCAGGTGCGCAACGTCGCCGCCGACGTCTTCGTGCAGGACGCCTGGGCGCGCGGCCAACAGCTCGCCGTGCACGGCTGGGTCTATTCGCTGCACGACGGGCTGGTCACCGACCTCGACATCGGCATCGCCAGCCTGGCCGACTATGAGCGCGTCGTGGCGGAGTCGATCGCCGGCTAGGTCCGCCGCCTTCGACGTCAGGCGTCGAAGGCGACCGCGCCCGTGCTGAGATCGTAGCAGGCCGAGACGATCTTCAGGCGCCCCTCCTCCACCCGCTCGGCAAGCGTGCCGTCAGACACCTTCAGGCGGCGCGCGATGTCGCGAACGTTCTGGCGGATCGCGGCGTCCTGCAGGTCGGCCGGATGCTGCTCCTCGGCCTCGATCACCGCCGGCAGGATCGGCAGCACCATTTCGTGCAAGGCGCCATGCAGCTCGGCGTGCTTGGTGGCGACGTCCACCGCCGCGCCCACGGCGCCGCACTTGGTGTGCCCCAGCACGACGATCAGCGGCGCGCCCAGGTGCTCGACGGCATAGACGATCGAGCCGAGGCCTTCGCGGCTGACAGTCGAGCCGGCGACGCGGACGACGAAGAGTTCGCCCAGATTGCAGTCAAAGATCAGTTCCGGCGCGGCGCGGCTATCCGAGCATCCGATGATCACCGCGAACGGCTTCTGGCCCTTGGACAGTTCGGCCACGCGGGCCATGGACGGCAGGGAGATGTTGGCGCCGCCTCTGGCGAAGATGGCGTTGCCCTGCTTCAGACGGCCGAGAGCTTCGTCAGGGCTGATGGCCATGTCGGCGGGAGCCGGCGGCGCGGGCGGCGGCTCCATCGGCTTGACGGTCGAGAGCGCCTTGTCCAACGCGGCCTTGTCGGTCGCCTGATGTTTGAGCGCCCGCGACGTGCGACGGCCCTTCTTGGTCAGGAGGCTGGGCGAGCCGCCTTCCCCCTCGGCGAAGGCCAGGGCGGGCGCCGCCACGCCGATGAGCGCGCCCAGCAGCAATCGTCTCGAAACCATCTCGTCCCCCGACGTCGATCAATGTCGGAGAACAGCTAGACCACAACGGCTCTAAGGAACGTTAACCGCGCCCTACAGCGGCAATTCAACGCGCTTGACCACCGTGCGCATCGCGATGCTCGAGCTCACGCGGACGACCCCTGGAATACGGGTGAGCTCCTGCGCGTGGACCCGTTCAAGATCGTCCACGTCCCGAACCACCAGCCGCAGCAGATAGTCCGATCCGCCGGTCATCAGGTAGCATTCGGCGACTTCGCGCACGCTCGCGATGGCCTTTTCGAACGCGCTCAGCGCCGACTCCGCCTGGGACGACAGCGTCACGGTCACGAAGACGCTGAGCGGCAGGCCGACCGCGCGCTCGTCGATCACGGCGGCGTATCGGCTGATCACCCCAGACTCTTCCAAGGCCCGGACCCGGCGCAGGCAGGCGGACTCGGAAAGATTCACCGCCTCGCCCATTTCCACATAGCTGGCTCTCCCCCGCCTCTGCAGGAGGTTGAGGAGCTTCCGGTCGAAACCATCAAGATTGGCGGAGGGTTTCGTCATGTTCGGCCCGTTCGGCGCAGGAATCCTGCGTCAACGTAACGCCAAAGCACGAAATCACCAAGGAAACTGCACCGTCCGAAGAGCAGAATTCCGAGGAAAGCGCTTTTGGAGGAAGCATCATGCGGGTTGGGGTCCCAACAGAGATCAAACCGGGCGAGCACCGGGTCGGCCTGACGCCGACGGCCGTCCGGGAATATGTCGGCCACGGCCATACCGTGCTGGTCCAGTCGGGCGCCGGCCTCGGCGCCGGCTATGCCGACGAGGCCTATGTCAAGGCGGGCGCGACCATCGCCCCCGACGCCGCGGCGGTGTTCGCGGGCGCGGACATGATCGTGAAGGTCAAGGAACCGCAGAAGGTCGAGTGGGAGAAGCTCGAACCGCGCCACATCCTCTTCACCTACCTGCACCTGGCGCCCGATCCGGCCCAGACGGAAGGCCTGCTGAACAGCGGGTGCGCGGCCATCGCCTATGAGACCGTCACCGACGCGCGCGGCGGCCTGCCGCTGCTGGCGCCGATGTCGGAGGTCGCCGGCCGGATCGCGGTCTTCTCGGCGGCCGAGACCCTGCTCAAGCACAACGGCGGCATGGGCCTGCTGCTCAGCGGCGTGCCCGGCGTGCCGCCGGCGCGCGTGGCCGTCCTGGGCGGCGGCGTGGTCGGCAGCAACGCCGCCCGCATGGCGGCGGGCCTGGGCGCGGAGGTCGTGGTTCTGGAGCGCTCGATCCCGCGTATGCGCGAGCTGGACGACCTCTACCAGGGCCGCATCCTGACCCGCTACTCGACCTTCGCCGCCGTCGAGGACGAGATCCTCAAGGCCGACGTCGTGATCGGCGCCGTGCTGACGGCCGGCGCGGCCGCGCCCAAGCTGGTGCGCCGCGAACACCTGAAGCAGATGAAGGCCGGCTCGGTGCTGGTCGACGTCTCGATCGACCAAGGCGGCTGCTTCGAAACCAGCAAGCCCACGACCCACGCCGAGCCGACCTACGTGGTCGACGGCGTCGTGCACTACTGCGTGGCCAATATGCCGGGCGCCGCGCCGCGCACCTCGTCCGAGGCCCTGGGCAACGCGACCCTGCCGTTCGGTCTGGCGCTGGCCGACAAGGGCCTCGACGCGCTGAAGTCGAACGTTCACCTGGCGCGCGGCCTCAACGTGCTGAAGGGCCAGCTGACTCACCCGGCCGTCGCCGAGGCGCTGGGCAAGACGTCGATCGACCCCTACGGCGCCTGGAACTAGGCCTGGCTTTTCGGTTCCCCGGTCTTGGCCGGGGAGCCGGTCACGCCGCGAAGCGGGCGATGTCCTGGCGGCTGCCGATCATGTCCAGCACGTCGTTCATCCGGAAGCCCGGATCGACGGGATGCAAGGCGTCGTAGACCGAGCGCGCGAAGGCGAGGTCGGCGGCCGTCTTGACCCGCCAGTCGAGGCGCGACCAGTCGCGCGGCGCGGTCAGGTGCGCTTGGCTCCAGCGGCCGGGCTGATTGCGGATCGCGGCGGTGGGCGAGATGCGCGCCATCGGATCGCGCTCTTCTGCGGCGGCGGCTTGCAGCGCGCCGGCCTTGATCACCTCGACCTCGAGACCGGCCGGATAGGTGCGCTGGACGCGGTTGGACGTGTAGTCGGCGCCGCTGGCCAGGGCCAGGCGGATGGCCTCGTCGATGACCCCGGGATCCACGAACGGCGCATCGCCCTTCAGGCGAACCACGTGGCTGACCGAGCTGATGGTCTCGGCGCAGCGGGCGATACGCGCCAGAATGTCCGCGCCCGCCCCGCGATGGACCGTATAGCCGCGCGACACCAGGAAGCCGGCCAGGGCGTCATCGACCGTGTCGGCGCTGGTGGCGACAATGATCTTGGAAAGGCAGCGCGCGCTGCGCAGGCGCTCCAGCTGGCGGATGATCATCGGCTCGCCGCGAAGCGTGGCCATCGACTTGCCCGGCAGTCGAGTGGACCCCATGCGGGCCTGCAGCACGGCGAGGATCATGTCGCGTCTCTCCCTCAGTTGGGATCAAGCTAGGCTGTAAGTCTTAAAATCCGAGTGAACCATAGGGTTAATAGGCGTTGACGGTCTTCGGCCGCGCACGCGGCCTTCGACCAGATCATTGTCCAAGCTGATTCTAGGGACGCGCCAGAGGAAGCGGCGCGCCGACGAGGCATGCCTCAGGCGACCCAACGTCGCGGGTCGAGTGCGACCGGATCGTCGATCGCCATCTCGTCCCAGTCCAAATCCGGCGGCGGGCTCGAGGCCGCGGCCACCACCGCCGACAGTTCGGCGGCAGAGTTCACGCCGACCAGGACGGCGGAACCTTCCGGACGCGACAGCGCGAAACCCAGCGCCGCCTGGAGCGGGTCCGAGCGGCCTTCGGCGATCATGCGGCGGACGCGCGAGAGACGCCCCGAGGCGCCCTTCAGCTGGGCCGGAACGCGATCCGGCGGCAGGAACAGCAGGCCGTTCAGGAAGATCGAGCGCAGGTGCACTTCGACTCCCATGCCGGCGATGCGCTGCAGCGAGCCGTCGGCCAGCAGGCGTTGGTCGAGCAGGCTGGCGGGGGCCTGCAGGATGTCGGGCTTGAAGCGCTTGGCGACGCCGACCGGATCGTCGGAGGCGTGAGCGGCGACGCCGATCTTGGCGAACACGCCTTGATCCTTCAGCCGCTGGAGACGCTCCCAAAGCGCCGGACCATGCGCGCCGAACAGTTCCGACGGCGAATGGACGATGATGGCGTCCGCGCGCTCGACGCCCAGGCGGCGCAGCGTGGCCCGGGCCTCAGCCTCGACATAGTCAGGGCCGCGATCGGCGCGACCGGCGGCCAGGGTGACGCGGAACGGCGTCGGACGCGGCAGGAGCTCGCCCAGGATGGTTTCGGCGCGGCCGAACAGGCCCGAGGCGTCCAAAACGGACAGACGAGCGCGGGCGGCGATGTTCAGAATCTCGCGGGTCTCGACTTCGGGCGAGCGGCCGCGAGGCGCGGAACCGCTGCCGTCGAGGCCGAATTGCGCGGCCGCGAGACCCAATTTTGAGACCGAAATGGACATGCCATCCGTGCGGGAAATCACTAATCGAAGACCGACGCTACGCGCCAAGGTTTGAACATCAGGTTTCTGGAACCTTGCCGAGGGGTTAAAGTTGGTCCCAATGATGAACTATCGTTTCGACGCGGATTGGCCCATGCATGGCATGGCCGAAGACGCCCGTCCGGCCCTGTCCGAGGCGCTTTCGCAAGGCCCGGCGGCCCTCGCGACGATCGTTTCGCTGGGTGGCGGCGGCCCCCGTCCGGTGGGAACGCAAATGGTGTTCGGCGCGCAAATCGTTTCCGGCTTTCTGTCCGGCGGCTGCATCGAGGCTGACGTCGAAGACCATGCTCGAGCATGCCTTGCGGACGGCCGGCCTCGACGCCTGGTCTACGGCGAGGGCAGCCCCTGGCCGGATATTCGCCTGCTGTGTGGCGCACGGATCGAAATACTGGTCGAGCGGATCCTGCCCGACGACGCGGCCGTGCGGTCGCTTCTTGACCTTGGCCGGCGACGCCTCCCCGCCTTCTGGGTCAGCGACGGGGCGCGCCGCCTGTGCGCAGAGGAGCCGCAAGTCCCTTGGCCGGGCGCCTTCGAACGCGCTTACGATCCCCAGCCGCGCTTGATTGTCGTCGGCGCCGATCCGACGGCCCTGGCTGTCGCGAGCGTGGGCGCGCAATCGGGCTTCGAGACAACCCTGATCAGGCCGAAAGGTCCTTCGTCGCCGCCGCCGCTCGCCGGCGTGGCCTATCGTCGCGACAGCGTCGAGACAGCCTTGGCTGACATCGGTCTGGACCCCTGGACGGCGGTCGCGGTCTGCGGCCACGAGCCTGAGCAGGATCATGCCGCCCTGAAGGCGGCCTTGCCCTCGGAAGCGCCCTATGTGGGCCTGCTCGGCGCGCGGCGTCGGCTCCCCGAGCGCCTCGCGCGCCTGAAGTCAGAAGGCCTTTCTGACCGAGACCTCGCCAAGCTGCGCGCGCCGATCGGCCTCGACCTGGGCGGCAAGGCGCCCTTCGAGGTGGCGGTGGCGGTGATCGGCGAGGTGATGGCCGCGCGCCACGGCCAGCCGGTCCTGGCGCGATGGCCCATTGACGCCTAGGCGGGCGTGACTTCGGCCGAGAAGGCTTCGAGGTCCTCGATCAACGACCTGGCGGCTAGGTCGACCAGCGCCCCGCCCTTCTCGGGCGTGGCCTGGGCCGGATCCGAGCCCATGCGGCCGTCGGCGTAACGCGCGCGGAAATCCAGCGCCTCGCGGATCGGTCCCGTCGGCGCGATCCTGGGCTCATAAGCGGCCGTCTTGATCGTCTCGGGATAGGCCCACTGGGTCACGGCGATCTCGGACGGCGTGGCGTGGCTGCCGTGGCCGGTCGGAAACTGGCTGTTGGCCAGGGCGTTGACGCCCGCCAGATCCCACCAGTTCTTCAGCTTCAGCGCGAACGGCGCGCGCTCCTTGCGGAAGCTGTACTCGGCGTAGATCTCGGAGAAGGCCGCCTCGATCGAGGCGACATTGCCGCCGTGGCCGTTCAGGAAATAGATACGCTTGAAGCCATGGGCGCCCAGCGAGCGCACCCAGTCGCCGATCGCGGCGATGAAGGTTGACGGCCGCAGAAAGATGGTGCCCGGAAAGGCCAAGTGATGCTGGGCCATGCCGATATTGAAGGTCGGCGCCACCAGCACCTTGTCGGCGCGCTTGTGGGCCTCGTGCGCGATGATCTCGGGGCACAGCCAGTCGGTGCCCAAGAGGCCCGTCGGACCATGCTGCTCATTCGAGCCGATCGGCACCACCACCGTCTGGTTCGTCTTCAGATGGGCCTCGATCTCGGCCCAGGTGGACAGTGCGAGCAGCATGGGGGAACTCCTGAGAAACCTTGCGTCCGTTTAAGCCCAAAGCGGGGCGGCCACACGTAAAATCCCGTATTGCGTCATCGGCTGACGTGGCGTCATGCTGAAGGTCTGGATGGGGGGACACTCGTCCGCGGAGGAAACGCTATGGCCAACGGCCATGCCGAAAGGGTTCTTTCGGTGCTGCGCGACGGCGCCGCGCCGGCCCTGTCGCCGATCGCCGCCTCGTGGCGACGCTGCCTGACCCAGCATCACCTGGATCCGGAGAATCGAAGGCCGCCCGAGACCCTCACGGGCGCTGAACTGCGCCTGGCGCAGGAGCGCATGGGGCCATTACTCGCCGCGGCCCAGGACAATCTCGACGCCCTGTTCCAGGCGGTCGGCGACGCCGGCTGCTGTGTTCTGCTGACCGACGCCGACGGCGTTCCGGTCGATCGTCGGGGCGTGGAGGGCGACGACGCGGTCTTTCGCCGCTGGGGCCTCTGGCAGGGCGCGGTCTGGAGCGAGGCGCGCGAGGGCACGAATGGCATAGGCACCTGCCTGACCGAACAGCGCGTGCTGACGGTCCATCGGGACCAACACTTTCACACCCGCAATATCGGCCTCTCCTGCACCGTCGCGCCCCTGTTCGATCCGGCTGGACGTGTCGCGGGGGCGCTCGATGTCTCCTCCTGCCGCCCGGGGCTCGAAGCGCTGACCGGCATGGTCGAGCGCATCGTCACCGACGCGGCTCGAAGGATCGAGGCCAAGGCCTTCCGGGAGGCCTTTCCGAACGCCCGGATCGTCCTGCTGTCGGAAACGGGCGCGGAGCGAGCCTCCGCTCCAATGCTGGCGGTCGATGGCGACGATCTGGTGATCGGGGCCACCCGCGCGGCGCGACAGGCGCTGAGACTGACCGACGAGATGTTGCGGCGCGGCCTCGCCTCGCCCGACCGTTCGGCCGGTTTGGATGACGCCGAGCGCGCCGCCGTCCGCCGCGCCCTGACCCAGGCCGGCGGCAATGTCTCGGCGGCCGCCAACCTCCTGGGCCTGTCGCGCGCGACGCTGAACCGCAAACTCAGACGGCTTGGCCTGGAACGCGGTCGCGAATTCCACTGAACCTGTCTCAGATCTGAGACACATCCTCTTCGGCGCGTCTCGCGCCCGCTTCGCTGAACGAGGAACAGGGCCGCACACTTCCCCTCCAGAAGCCCGCCGAGAAGGCGGCATGGAGGAAACCATGACCAAACCCGAATTCATCGAGTCCCTGGCGCGCCCGCCGTTCAAGACTCGCTATGACAATTTCATCGGCGGCCAGTGGGCAGCGCCGGCCGACGGACGCTACTTCGACAACAGCTCGCCGATCCACGGCAAGAAGATCTGCGAGATCGCCCGCTCGCAGGACATCGACATCGAGCGCGCGCTGGACGCGGCCCATGCCGCCAAGGCCGCTTGGGCCAAGACGAGCCCGGCCGATCGTTCTCGCATCCTGCTGCGCATCGCCGATCGGATGGAAGAGAACCTTGAGCTCCTGGCCACGGCGGAGACCTGGGACAATGGCAAGCCCATCCGCGAGACCATGGCCGCCGATATTCCGCTGGCCATCGACCACTTCCGCTATTTCGCCGGCTGCCTTCGCAGCCAGGAAGGTTCGATCTCCGAGATCGACCACGACACCATCGCCTATCACTTCCACGAGCCTCTGGGCGTGGTGGGCCAGATCATTCCCTGGAACTTCCCGCTGCTAATGGCCTGCTGGAAGCTCGCGCCCGCCCTGGCGGCCGGCAACTGTGTGGTGCTGAAGCCGGCTGAACAGACCCCGGCCTCGATCATGGTCTGGGCCGAACTGATTGGGGACCTGCTGCCCGCTGGCGTGCTCAACATCGTCAACGGCTTCGGGATTGAGGCAGGCAAGCCGCTGGCTTCCAGCCCGCGCATCGCCAAGATCGCCTTCACCGGCGAGACGTCAACCGGCCGGTTGATCATGCAGTACGCCAGCCAGAACCTGATCCCGGTGACCCTGGAGCTGGGCGGTAAGTCGCCGAACATCTTCTTCGACGACGTGATGCGCGAGGACGACGACTACTTCGACAAGGCGCTGGAGGGCTTCACCATGTTCGCCCTGAACCAGGGGGAGGTCTGCACCTGCCCAAGCCGCGCGCTGGTTCAGGAGTCGATCTACGAGAAGTTCATGGAGCGGGCTCTCAAGCGCGTGAACGCCGTGGTCCAGGGCAGTCCGCTCGATCCCGCGACCATGATCGGCGCTCAGGCGTCCGAGGAACAGTTGAACAAGATCCTCGGCTACATGGACATCGGCCGGAACGAAGGCGCCAAGCTGCTGGCCGGCGGCCATCGCAAGGTCCTGCCCGGCCAGCTGGCGGATGGCTACTACATCGAGCCGACGGTCTTCGAGGGCCACAACAAGATGCGGATCTTCCAGGAGGAGATCTTCGGTCCGGTCCTCGCCGTAACCACCTTCAAGACCGAGGAGGAGGCGCTGGCGATCGCCAACGACACGGCCTTCGGACTCGGCGCGGGCGTGTGGAGCCGCGACGCCAACCGCTGCTACCGCTTTGGCCGAGGCATTGAGGCGGGCCGGGTCTGGACCAACTGCTACCACGCCTATCCCGCCCACGCGGCGTTCGGCGGCTACAAGCAGTCGGGCGTGGGCCGCGAGACCCACAAGATGATGCTCGATCACTATCAGCAGACCAAGAACCTGCTGGTCAGCTAC
>NZ_CALCDX010000105.1 GCF_937900395.1 uncultured Caulobacter sp. | reverse complement strand
GATCCAAGCGCCCTCCCCCGCGACGGGGACAGCTCTGATTGTGCGCGCGGTTTCAACGCGGATCACAGAGCGGCGTGTAAAATTGAGAAGTGATTGAAATCGCTGGGTTCGATTCCGGATACGCGGATCACAGAGCGCCGCGAATGCTCGTAAAAGTTCCTCCCCCGTGTCACGGGGGAGGTGTCGCGGAGCGACGGAGGGGGCGAACTGGACATCTGCCGAGCTGGCCCCCTCCGGCCCTCTGGGCCACCTCCCCCGCATCGCGGGGGAGGATCTAAGCTGCTTTCACCGCCCCTCAAACGAAAAGCCCCACCCGTGAGGGTGGGGCCGGTCGAGCGCGGCGCTCGGAGATCGTGTCAGCCCTTCCAGTCGGGCAGGGCCGCCAGTTGCGCCTTGGTCAGCTTGGCGCGGACGATGTGGTCGTCCGGATCGCCCGGCTCCGGCGAGACCGTCACGTCGGCCAGGGCCACGACGACCTTCTTGTCCGGACCCATGCGGTCGATCTCGATGACGATGGCCGTGGGCTTGCCGGCCGCGTCCAGCAGGACGTGCTCGACCTCGCCGGCCTTGCGGTTGGCGGAGTCGATGACGTCGGCGTCCTCGATCTGGCCCACCGTGAAGGCGCCCTTGGCCGGCTGGCCTTCCTGGTGCGCGATGGTCGTCTGGGCGACCGCACCCGTGGCGACGGCGGCGATGGCAAGGCCCAGGACAGCGAACTTCATGATCGTCTCCTTTTCACATGGCGTAGGTTGGAGATAACGCCGTGCACGGAGGATCGATCCGGGGGGCGAGAGGGGGCTTCCTTCTCCACTCGCGGGAGAAGGTGGCTGGCGAAGCCAGACGGATGAGGGGTGGATAGGGCTCTCCGGACGCCAGAGCGCGACCCCTCACCCGACCGCCTCCGGCGGCCACCCTCTCCCGCAAGGGGAGAGGGGCGGGCGTAATCCCCCCGTCCCCCAGCGACGGGAGCCATCCTTACATCTCACGGCGAGACGATCGCGGGGCTGAGTGGGTTGCTCAAGGACGGCTTCGCCGCCGCGGAGCGGCCGGCCGGAGGCCGGTCCTTGACCAACCCACTCAGCCCCGCACGCTCCAGCCATCCAAGAGATGTAAGGCGAGCGCCGACCTGGGGAGGTCGGGTGATTAATGCCCTAGTCTGACTCATCCTCGACCTTGGGAAGGTCCGCTCGCGGGCGGCCTAGTCGGCGCGCTAGCGAACCCGCCAGCCTGACGCTTCTCGGATCATGCTGCTTGAACCGCAAGATTGGCGTTGCGGAAAGCCGAGACCTCCGACGCTGGCGAACTGTCGGCCAAGCCCGCGACGGTGGGACGCAATTCCTCGACGTCTTCCGAATGTTTGACGGTCAAGCGCACAAGAACGCGCGAGAAGCGGTCCAGACCCAGGGCGCGTCCAGCGGTTAAGGGCTCAGGACGATCTTTATCAGACTGGCGATCGGATCCCAAGCTGATCGCAAGATGATGGCCAGAAGGAAGGCGCCAAACGCTCTGATGGCGAAGGCATGCGCCATCTTAATGTTGGTGACCTTCTGATTGATCCCATCACGATTGCGCCGAACACAAGCCAGCAATGTCTTGGCCAGTTCGCGCTTTGGCGCGTCACCGTCCCACATTTCGATTAGCGGGCGTGCATCGACTCGCGTCGAGGCCGAGACCGCTAGCGCGCGCAACGCCCAAAGACCGCTGCAAAATAGGTAAGCACCAGCAGCGATGAAAATCACTAAGGCGAGGATCGGACGCACAGCACCGGACTTTGGCGAAAAGAGTGTCGGCGTGATCGAGGCCAAGATGGGGGCTAGCACTCCTATAACGGCGAGGTAGGTCGTGGCCTTAGTCTCGGCGGTCTTGCGGCGATCGTCATCGGCGTCGAAAAGCCGCCGAGCTTCTTCCAGAAGGGCGTCCTGCTCATCCAAGGTCTGAGACGCCCCGATCGTCGCGATGTCCTGCTTGAGCCGTTCGGCGTCCTGGCCTTGTTCGACGTCGGTCAGCGGTTCGAGGACGGGCCAAATGGCCTCTCTGAGGTTCATCGCTCTGCAATGTCCATAAGCGCGTCGACAATCGTTGCCGCAATTGGCAGGCCGGTGCGGTTTTCGATCCACGCCCATTGGCCGTTCGGATTGATCTCGAGGAACCAAAAAGCGTCGTCACGATCCCAGACTAGGTCGATCGCGCCGAACCCCAGTCCGAAATGCGCGGTCAGAGCAATGCACTGAGCACGCACGGAAGCAGGTAGATCGATCGCTTGGTAGGGTAAGTCCTGCTCGCTCGCCGCGCGCCAATCCACCTCGGCCTGAGCGGTGACCTGGGAGTAAATCGCTGCGGCCAACACCACTGATCCGACCACCGTCACCCTTACGTCGGCGTGTTTGATGATCTCGCGCTGGATGATCATCGGAGCCGCAGCGAAGGCGCGGGCGTCCCGTGCTGACGCTTGGGTCACGCGGTTCGTGAAGATGACCCGCTCCGTCTCGCCATCCAGCAACGCCTCACGCAGAGGTTTGGCGACGCTTGGTCCTCGACCGATAAACGTGTCGGCGACCGCGATATCATTGGTGACAATCGCGTCCGGGACCATGAACCCAGCAGCCTTGGCGGCGAGGAGCTGGCGAGGTTTGTCCTCGGCCTCCATGATTGTGGCGGGCGCGCTCAGCCAGCGCTTTCCCAGGCGCGCATAGAGGTTCTTGAGCAACGCACTCCATTCAGCTGCGCAATAGGCGCGCTCGCCCTGATCGGCCACGCCGCTATCGATCTCAGGCGTGCCAGGGCGGCGAAAATACGCGGCGGAAACTGTTGCGCCGCAAATCCTGCGATCGCCCAGCTCCAAGCTCCAGTCACACGCGCTCTCGAAACCCAAGGTTACACGCGCCTTCGGCAGGTCCTCGGCGTTAAGCCGGAAATACGGTTGAGCGCGGCGCTGAAGCTCAAGAACGATATAGTCAGTCGTGAGGTCGCTGGCGTTGGTGACGATCAGGATCAAGAGATCCGAACCGGCTCGCGGAAAGCACTGAGCGCCATCTGAGGTTCAAACGCTCCAATCTCCTTAGCCACGTCATCCCGTTCGACGCGTTGCTCCGTCTTCGTTGTGACCTCGCGCATCATCGCTACAGCGCGGTCTTGATCGTCGATTTCAGCCCGCACCGCCGTGAAGGTGCTGGTCCCAGATGAATAGGCGCAGCTAAGATCGGTATCGTCCTGCTCGGCTCGTACCCTGGTGATGGTCGAAGTGTCACCTAGATCGGAGCGCGTGCTGATGATCGGAACTGCTCCGTCAGGCCCATCGACAACCCAGACGTCATGGCTCGGCGAAAAGCGTCCGACGATTTCCGGAGAGCCAGTCCGCGCGACGGAGAATCGCGACAGGAACGGGTGAACAATGTCGAGAGAAGTGTCGGGCATGATGATCGGTCTTTCGCTGATCGTTTTTAGCACGCCCCTATTGGATGTCGAGAGTGGGAGACTCTACTTTGGGTGTCGCGCCTGTTGGTTGTGAGCAGCCTCGGCGATCAAGAGCCGAGCGTCGCCTCTCTGGAGCCATGTCAAAGGCAGCAACTGGCACCTAGCCGTCTAAAGACGTCTCCGCTCCCCTACCGCTCCTCATCAAACCGGTTCGCCACCAGCTCGCACAGCGCCTCCAGCGCCGCCTCCGCCTCCGGCCCCTCCGCCGAGATGTCGATGGTCGAGCCGATGCCGGCGGCCAGCATCATCAGGCCCATGATCGAGCGGGCGTCGACGCTGGCGCCGTCGCGGCTGACGGTCACCTCGGCGTCGAAGCTGGACGCCATCTTGACGAACTTGGCCGAGGCCCGGGCGTGCAGTCCCCGCTCGTTGACGATCTCGACCGTTCTGGAATTCATGCGCTCACTTCTCTCCGGCGAGCACGTAGGAGGCCACGGAGATGTACTTGCGTCCAGCTTCCTGGGCGTGGGCGACGCAGGCCTGCAGGCTCTCGCGCTGGCGCACGCTGGCCAGCTTGATCAGCATCGGCAGGTTCAGGCCGGCGATGACCTCGGCCTTGGTCTGCTCCATGACCGAGATGGCCAGGTTGCTGGGCGTGCCGCCGAACATGTCGGTCAGCAGGATGACGCCCTGGCCGTCCTGGTCGACGTCGGCGCAGGCCTTGAGGATGTCGGAACGACGGCGCTCCATGTCGTCCTCGGGGCCGATGCAGATCGCCTTCACGGCGGTCTGCGGACCGACCACATGCTCCATGGCGGAGACAAACTCTTCCGCCAGACGCCCGTGCGTCACGATCACGAGCCCGATCATGCCAGATATCTCAAACGGGATCCCCATTCCCTCCGCGGCCCTTTGAGAACACCGCGCGGGGGGCCTTGATACGCTCGTTAGAGAGGGACTCCAAGAGACTGCATGATGCGAACGATTTTCAGGGGCGCGGCGGGTTCTCGCGGCCACAGGTCGAAGACGGGGATGCTTACGCTCGCGACAGTTTCGGCGCGGGGCTCGGGCAGGCGCTCGACCGCCTCGGGCGTGGCGACGCAGCGCAGGATGACGGCGACCTCGCAGAAGGGCAGGGCGGCCTCGGCCTGGACGACGCCCAGGCCGCGCACCTCGATCAACCCGGCCAGGGTCTGGGGCGCCTTGCCGTAGAGGCGGCCGCCGGCGGCAAAGACGACGACGCGGTCGTCGGCGACCAGCCGGAAACCCTGGTCGAGGGCGCGCAAGGCCAGGTCGCTCTTGCCCGCGCCCGACGGGCCCTCGATCAGCGCGCCGCGCCATAGTCCGTCCTGGCGGCGGGCGATCAGGCCGGCGTGGCGGAGCTCGCCGGCGGGGGAGGGCGCGGTCACGCCCGGGCGTCCGGCAGGTCGACGACGAAGCGCGCGCCGATCACCGCGCCGGCCGCGTCGTGGCGGTTCTCGGCGTGGATCTGGCCGCCGTGGGCCTCGACGATCTGGCGGGCGATGGACAGGCCCAGGCCCGAATTGCCGCCGAACGCCCGGCCCTTGGGGCGCGAGGTGTAGAAGCGCTCGAAGATGGTCTCGAGATTGTCGGGCGGCACGCCGGGGCCGTCGTCCTCGACCGTGGCGATCAGCCGGCCCTTGGCGCGGGAGAGGCTGACGCGGACCTCGCCGTCGGCCGGGCTGAACGAGCGGGCGTTGTCGATCAGGTTGCGGAACACCTGGCCGATCGGGGTCTCGCGGGCCAGGATCTGGGCCGGATGGCCCGGGTCGGCGCTGGAGAAGCGGACGCGCACGCTGCCGGGGGCGTCGCCGGGGCGCAGCTGGGCTTCGTAGAGGCTGGTCACCTCGGTGAGCAGGCGGTTGAGGTCCAGGGCCTTGGGCGGCTCGCGCGACAGCTCCGCGTCCAGGCGCGAGGCGTTGGAGATGTCGGTGACCAGGCGGTCCAGTCGGTTGACGTCGTTCTGCAGGATGGCCAGCAGGCGGGCGCGGGCGGCCGGGTCGGTGACCAGGTCCAGGGTCTCGACGGCCGAGCGGATCGAGGTCAGCGGGTTCTTGATCTCGTGGGCCACGTCGGCGGCGAAGCGCTCGATGGCGTCCATGCGCTCGGACAGCGAATGGGTCATGTCCTCCAGCGACCGCGACAGGTCGCCCAGCTCGTCGTGGCGGCGCGACAGGTCGGGCAGCGAGATGGCGCGCGCGCCCTGCAGGCGGACCTGGTCGGCGGCGCGGGCCAGGCGCTGGACGGGCATGGCGATCAGCCGGTGCAGCAGCACGCTGGCGGTCAGGATGGCGCACATGGCCACGATGATGAACGGCAGCAGGGCCAGGCGCTCGGCGGCGATGATCTCGTCGACGTCGCCGGCCTCCAGCGTCAGGACGCCCAGAATGGCGCGCACGTGCTGGATCGGGATCGAGACGGACACGACCCGCTCGCCGTTCTCGGCGATGCGGGTGCCGGCGACGGTGCGGCCCTTCATCGCCTGGGCGATCTCGTCGGCCAGGGCCTTCTTGGCGCGCTCGGCCTTGGCCTGCTCGGCCGGAGTCTTGCGCGGGGCGTCCGCGTTCTGGCCGGGCTTGCGGGCGGGCGGCAGCACCTTCCAGTCGACGCGGTCGGCGACCACGAACGAGTCGGCCAGCACCTTGCCGTGGGCGTCGAACAGCCGCGCCCGCTGCGAGCGCGGGATGAACAGCAGCTGGAAGATGGCGCTGGCGGTGTAGGGGTCGAGCGCGGGCTCGGGCTCGCCGATCGTCGCCGACTGGTCGATGACGTTGGCGATCAGCTCGCCCTGAGTGCTGAGGCTGTCGATGCGCGCGTTGACGAGGCCGTTGCGCAGCTCATTGAGCACCAGCGCCCCGATGACCACGATCACCAGGGCCAGGACGTTCAGGGTGATGATCAGCCGGCCCAGCCGGGAGCCGCGCGGCCAGGCCAGGCGCCGACGGGGCGGGGGCGGGTCGCCGCCCGCCGCCTCAGGCCTCGCGGTAACGGTAGCCAACGCCGTACAGGGTCTCGATGGAGTCGAATTCCGGGTCGACCTGACGGAACTTCTTGCGCATGCGCTTGATGTGGCTGTCGATCGTGCGGTCGTCGACATAGACCTGGTCGTCGTAGGCCGCGTCCATCAGGTTATCGCGGCTCTTCACGAAGCCCGGACGCTGGGCCAGGGCCTGCAGCAGCAGGAACTCGGTGACGGTCAGACGGACGGGCTTGCCGTCCCACAGGCTGTCGTGGCGGGCCGGATCAAGCGTGAGCTTGCCGCGCTTCATGACCTTGGAGCCGGCCGCGTTCGGATCGGCCGGCGCGGCCTCGCCCTCGGGCCGCGCGCGGCGCAGCACCGCCTTGACCCGCTCGACCAGCAGGCGCTGGCTGAACGGCTTGTGCATGTAGTCGTCGGCGCCGAGGTTGAAGCCCAGGACCTCGTCGATCTCCTCGTCCTTGGAGGTCAGCATGATCACCGGGATCTCGGAGTGCTGGCGCAGGCGGCGCAGCACTTCCATGCCGTCCATGCGGGGCATCTTGACGTCCAGGATCACCAGGTCCGGCGGATTGGCCTCGACGCCTTCCAGCCCCGACACGCCGTCGTGGAAGTGGTTCACGGTGTGCCCGTGAGCCTGCAGGGTCATCGCGATCGAGGCGACGATGTTCTCGTCGTCGTCAATGAGGGTGATGGCGGCCATCTATTCGATCTTATCCTTCGACCTTCGTCGCTCGCCCGATCCTACCGGTCGAGCGCACCAGCTTCAACGCGCGTAGCGGCAAAGCTTTCCCGGCCCTAAGTCCTAAGCCTTTGCGGCCCCAGCAAGGCGCGATTGCGGCGCGCCCCCGCCTGCCTGGTCTAGATGGAGATATCTAAACCCGACAGGCTTCGTCCTCTTAGACTTAGGGCGCGTTCGAACGGTTTAACCGCTCACACCTAAACCTACGCGCCCCGATACGGGTTTCCCTCAACCTCACCTTAAGGTCTCGTACGCCATAGTCGCGCCTCGGGAGCGACCGCTGTATGAGCCAAATCCATTACGAGCTTTTCGTCCGGCGGAAGGTCGGCGCGCAGTGGACGCTTGAAATCGCCACCGAAATTCGCGCGCACGCCATCCAGACGGCCGAGGACGTCCTGGAGCAGGGCCGCGCCGTCGCCGTGCGGGTCAGCAAGGAGACGCTGAACCCCGCGACCGGCGAGTACAAGTCGCTCGCCATCTTCACCAAGGGCATGGTCGACGGCGGCAAGCCGAAGAAGGACGAGGAAGAGCGCGATCCGCTCTGCGTCCAGCCGGCCGACCTCTACACCGCCCACGCCCGCGACCGGATCGGCCGCCTGCTGGAGGGCTGGCTGACCCGCCACAAGGCCACGCCCTTCGAGCTGCTGCACCGCCCCGACCTCGTCGAGAAGCTCGAAGCGTCCGGCACCGACCTGCAGCACGCCCTGCAGAAGATCGCCATCCCCGAGGCCGACGCGCGCGGCGTCACGGTCCACGAGATCATCCGCCACTTCCAGGGCCTGGTTGAGCGCGCGATCGGCAATCTGGGCAAGGCGTTCAAGAAGGGCGCCCTACCCGACCTCGACAAGGAAGGCTTCGCCAAGGCCGCCGAACGGCTGGTCGCCGACCCCGATCGCGCCTTCCTGCTAGGCGCGGGCGTGGCCGCCTCCATCGCCCCGGCCGTCGATTGGTCGGAAAAGATCGCCCGTCTGCTCGACCTGGCAGACGTCGCGCCGACCGAGCCGCGCGCCCGCGCCGCGGCGCTCAGCGCCATCGAGCAGCCCCTGGCCGAAATCATCGGCTCGCGGGCGGGCATGGCCGACCTCCTGGACACCACCAAGGGCGATCTTGGCCAGACCCTGGCCGCCATGACCCGCCTGACCGGCGGCGCGGCGGTCGAGGCCCTGATCCGCATCGAAGCCAGCGTCCGCGCCTGCATGCCGGAGCTCTCCGGCACGGCGCAGCGCCTCAGCGAGTGGCTCTCCGGCGACGACTTTCCCACGGTGCGCAAGGCCATCGCCGAACGCGTGCTGACGGAGCTGAACGGCGTGCGCCGTCTGAAGCCCGGCGACGCCGAGGCCGAGATCGAATATCTGCGCGCCCTGGCGATGAGCCTGACGGCCGCCGCCGGCCGCATCCTGCAGGCCGAGGACATCCAGGCGGCCTTCACCACGCGCTCGAAGACCCTGCTGAACGGCGAGTTCATCGACAGCCTGCTGGGCCGCGATCTGTCGTCCTACGAAGAGATCAAGATCCTGATCCGCCTGGCCGAGAACGTCATGGGCGCGGTCAACAAGCGCAACGCCGCCCGCTGGCTGAACGGCAACATCAGCGCCATGCGGTTCGAGAAGGAGATGCGCCAGGGACCGGACTCGCCGATCGCCAAGCTCAGCCAGCTGGCGGGCCTCCAGCGCCAGCTGACCCGCTCGGGCCTGGTGCGCGAGGACTTCGAGCCGCTGTGCGCCAAGCTGGGCGACATCGGCGCGCAGATCGAGGCCGACACGCGTTTGCTGACCATGCTGGTCCGGGCCCCCGCGCCGCTCCCGCACCGCCTGACCTTGCTGGCCAAGCTGGCGATGGGCGAGTCCGGGCCCACGGGCCCCGTCGCCGACAAGGCCCGCGCCGAGGCTCTGAAGCTGGCCCGCGGCCCGGGCGCCCGCGAGGAGCTGGCCGAGTCGCCCCAGACCATGGACCTGCTCAAGACCCTGGCCGGCAAGGCCGCGTAACGCCCGTTCCGGCTCCGCAACAATAGACGCCCCGAACGTCCGCTCCGGAGGAGCGGACTTGGGAGACGGTGCGGCGGCGGTCAGAACTTGGCGTCGACCTTCAGGAAGAAGTAGCGGCCGATCGCGTCGTAATAGGCCGGGCCGATGTTGCGGCCGTCGCCCGTTCCGTGCGGCGAGATGGCGGTGTCCTGGATCGCCGGCGGCACGCCATAGTCATCGATGTTCTTGACGCCCAGGCTGACGTCGAAGCTCTTCTTCGAGCGCCAGGTCACGACCACGTCCTTGTAGACGAACGCCCGGACGTTCGGGAACTCGTTGTACTCGTCCGAGGACGTCACGCTGTACTTGCTCTTGCTGACATAGCGGCTGTTCAGGCCGAAGGTGAACTGGCCAAGGTCGTAGCTGGTGGTCAGGGTCGCCTTGTAGGTCGGGTAGTTCCACTGGCCCGAGTAGTCGATGCCCGCCTTGCCCTTTTCCGAGATCGTCGTCTGCTCCAGCAGCTTGGTGCCGGCGAAGGTCAGGCGGAGCATGCCCGGGCCCACCTCGCGCCGGTAGCGGGCGCTGACGTCGATCCCGCGCACCCGTTGGCCGGCGAGGTTGGCGAATTGCGTGCGGACCTCCTTGACCGAACCCTCGATCAACGTGCCGTCGGTGTCGCGCGTCCCGGCCGGATTACGGATCACGTACTTGCAGTAGGCCTGGTCGGGGCCGCCGGCGGCGTCGACGCAGTTGTTCATCAGGGTGGTGTAGCCCAGCGAGGTGATCGCGTTGTCGACCTTGATGTCCCAGTAGTCGACGGTCATGTCGAAGTTGCGCAGGAAGCGCGGCTGGAAGACGACGCCGTAGGTGAACGAGTTCGAGGTCTCGGGCGCCAGGTCCGGATTGCCGCCGCTATAGACGATCGGCACGTTCAGGTTCGGATAGGGGACCGGGAACTTCACGCCCGGGACCGTCGCCGCGCAGTTGGCGGCGCGGTTCGGCTTCAGCGTGACGTAGGCGCTGGAGCAAGGGTCGTCGATCTTGCCATAAGTCGAGAAGCTGATCGGCGTGTAGAGCTCGCCGAAGTTGGGAACGCGGATCGAGTGCGACTTGGTTCCCCGGAAGGTGAGGTCGCGAACCGGCGACCAGGTCAAGCCCGCCTTCCAGGTGTCGGTGCTCTCGTTGTCGCTGTAGTCGGAATAGCGATACGCGCCTTCGACCTGCAGCTTGCGGGCGAAGGGCAGGTCGGCCAGCACCGGCACGACCAGCTCGGCGAAGGCCTCGGCCGTGTCGCGCTTGTGATGGAAGTCCGGGTGCAGGGCGAAGTCCATGCCCGGCGCGAAGATGATGGTCGACAGCTTGGCCGTGTCGGGGTCGTCCCAGGTGTCCAGCTTCTCGCGACGCCATTCGACGCCGACCGACGCCTTCACCGCGCCGGCCGGCAGGCGGAACAGGTCGCCATCGACGCTGGCGCCGACGTTCAGCATCGAGTTGCGGGTCTTCTCGAAGCGATCGAACAGCAGGTAGTCCAGCACGTCCTGGGGCAGGGCGGCGGTGGTGAAGAAGTCCAGCGGCTTGCAGCCGGCGGCGCGCGCGCTGGCGTCGCGACAAACGATATTGCCGCTGGCGTCGCGCACGCTGTCCCGCGCGAACAGCCATTGGTCTCGGCCGACCATGTTGGTCGTGGTCCAGTCGTCGTCGACCTGGCCGTAGCGCGCGAAGGCGGTCCAGCGCAGCTGGCTGGTCAGCTTGCCCGTGACGTCCGTGCCCAGCAGGAAGTTGCGACGATCGTGCTTCTCCATCGTCTGGGGCAGGTTGTTGTAGCTGCGGTCCAGGCCCAGCTGGGTCAGGCCGTTGGCGAGCATGTACTCGCGCATGGGGGCGGGCAGGAACGGGTTGTCCAGCGTGGCGATCTCGCCGGTGTTGCCCACGCCGTTCTTGCCCCACCAGGTCTTGGCGGTGCGGGCGTCGGTCCGGTACTCGGGGAACTCGCCCGCCCCGCGCGTGGTGCTGCGGGTGAAGCTCAGCGTGCCGTTCCACACGGTGTCTTCGTTGAAGGCGTAGTTGGCGTTGGCGTAGGCCGACTGGCGGTTCGAGCCGTTGCGGATGAAGTGGTTCTCGTTGCCGTTCAGGCCCGCCCCGCCGTTCTGGCCGCCGGTCTCGCCGTTGGTGACGATGGTGTAGCTGCTCTTCGGCACGGCCACGACCTGGCCGCCGACATATTGGTACCACTGGCCGTTGTTGTTCCCGCAGGGGTTCTTGCCATTGTAGACGCACCAGGCCGGCACGATCGACCGGTACATGATGCGATAGTCTCGATAGAGCACCCGGTCGGGGATGCCGTCGTTCGGGCCGGTGTTGGCCGGGTTGGCGCTGTAGACGTCGCGGTTGATCCAGCGCTCGGTGCTGCGCAGCTTGTCGGTGGTCGAGATGTTGCCGCCCAGCACGACGTGGCCGCGACCCTCGGCGAAGGCGAAGCCGGTGGCGGCGGTGAAGTCCGACTGGCGCGCGTCGCTGTGTGAAGACACGCCGGTCGTGGCGCTGAGCTGGACGCCCTTCATCGACTTCTTCATCACCACGTTGACCGCGCCGGTCACCGCGTCGGCGCCGTAGACGGCGGCCGCGCCGCCGGTGACCACCTCGAAGCGGTCGATCAAGGCGGTGGGGATGGTGTTGACGTCCACGGCCGAGGTGCGCGCCCCGCCCGACACCCAGCGATGGCCGTCAACCAGCACCAACGAGCGGTTGTTGCCCATGTTGCGCAGATTGATGTTGGCGACGCCGGCGTCGTACTCCTGGCCCAGCGAGCTGGCCTCGCCCAGGCCCGGGCCCATGGCCGGGTTCTGCATCAGCGCGTCGTAGACGGTGACGCGGCCGTAGTCCTTGATCTGCTCCATGCTCATCACCGAGATCGGCATGGCCGATTCCAGCTCCGGACGCGCGATGCGCGAACCGGTGACGACAATGCTGTCGACGGTGGTGTCGCTCTGGGCCGGCGAAGCCTGCTGCGCGAAGGCGCAGGGCGCCGCGAACAGCGGCGCGATGATGGTGCTGGCCAGCGCCAGTTTCTTGATGGTCACGTCGATCCCCCAAGCGCCCCGCCGCGGGCGCGAAAGCTACTGAACAGCCCGGCGTCTAGGCATGGCTTGGGGCGGAGGACATATATTCGCCGTAATATATTTTTGCTGACGGATCTGTGAAAGAATAAAGACAGTCCAGGTCGCGAGGCGATTACCTTGCGTAACGCTGCTCGATTTTGGAGAAATCTACTCCCGTCGGAGTCTCGGCTAGAAATCGTCGTTTAGTTGAGTGGCTTCCTCGCGACAATATCAGGGAGTATTTGCGACGCGACGCTCGGCGTCGGCCGCTGTGTCGCCAAGCCGACCTGCCGCCGCGCCTTTCAATGTCGAGCGATGGCGCGAGCGCGCCTTTGCGCTGGATTCTCGTCGCTCGGAAAGCCAACCTGACGTTGTCGAGGGCGGAGACGATGACTCAGGACGACCGCGAAAAATCCGATGTCTGGTTCGAATATGTGCTGACGGCGGGCCGGTTCACGGCGTGGCCCGTTCGCTGGCAGGGCTGGGTGGCGATGATCGTGCTGATCGCGGGGCCGCTCGCGGGCATGATGGCGCTGACCAAGGCCTTGCCGCGCGTTCCAAGCATCGTGTTCCTGATTGGCGGATTCGTGGTTTGCTTCGGGACGGTCTTCCCGCTGGCCTATTTCAAGGGCCGGCCGTCGAAGCGCTCGGGGGTTTGACTCTTCCCCGGCGGCGCCCGCTAGGCTCGGTCGGCGCGGTCATTCCGGCCGCCGGGAGATCGCCATGGCCGCCGTGTTCACCGTCCTGTATCCCGCCCGCGACGGCGCGAGGTTCGACCACGCCTACTACGACGCCCACCACATTCCGCTGGTGAAGAAGGCCTTCGCCGAGACGGGCCTGACCGACGTTCAGGTCCTCACAGGCGTCTCCGCCGGTGACGGCGGACCCGCGCCGTTCGCCAAGATCGTCACCCTCTTCTTCCGCGACGCCGAGGCGATGCAGGCCTCGCTGACCAGCCCTCAGGGGGCTGAACTAACGGCCGACCTGCCGAACTTCACCGATATCCAGCCGATCGCGCAGATCAGCGTGGCGGCCTAGGTCAGACAGGCCCTAGCCCAACACCTCGGCCAGCGCATCGACCACCCGCTCCACATCGCCGTTGGTCATGGCCGGATAGAGCGGCAGGGTCAGGCAGCGGGCGTACCAGGCGTCGGCGCCGGGCAGGTCCGCCAGGCCTTGGCGGTTCACGTAGTAGGGCTGGCGATGGACCGGGATGTAGTGGACCTGCGTCCCGACGCCCTTGGCCTTGAGCGCCTCGACCACGGCGCGGCGAGTCAGGCCCAGACCCTCGAAGTCGATCAGCACGGTCAGCAGGTGCAGCGCCGCGTTCGAATGGGCGGGGCTCGTCGCCAGCCGGGCCTTGGGCGCGCGCTCGGGCAGCAGGCGGGCGTAGAGCGCGGTCAGTTCCCGGCGGCGGGCGACGAAGCGGTCCAGCTTGTTCAGCTGCGACAGGCCCAGGGCGCAGAGCACGTCGGGGATGCGGTAGTTGAAGCCCAGCTCCGGCATCTCGTACCACCAGGGATCGCCGCCGGCCGGCCGCACCATGCCGTGCGAGCGCAGCAGCCGCGCGCGCTCGGCCAGGGCCGAGTCGTTGGTGGTCAGCATGCCGCCCTCGCCGGTGGCCAGGGTCTTGACCGGATGGAACGAGAAGCTGGCGAAGCTTGAGTAGGCGCCGTCGCCGACCGGGTGGGCGAGCCCGTCGAAGGTCCCGATCGAGCCCAGGGCGTGGGGCGCGTCCTCGACCAGCACGGCGCCGGCGGCGTCGGCCAGGGCCTTCAAGGACGGCAGGTCGCAGACGTCGCCGCGCAGGTGGACGGGCAGCACCGCCTTCACGCGTCGGCCGGCCGCTCGCTCCAAGGCTTGCGCCAGGGTCTCCGGCGTCATCAGGCCGCTGTCGGGATCAACGTCGGCGAACACCACCTCGGCGCCGACATAGCGGGCGCAGTTGGCGGTCGCCAGGAAGGTCACGGAGGGCGCGATACAGACGTCGCCCTCACCGATCTTAAGGGCCAGCATGGCCAGGTGCAGGGTCGCCGTGCCGTTCGAGACGGCGATGGCGTGGCGGGCGCCGACCTTCTGGGCGAAGGCGGTCTCGAACCCTTCGACCGTCGGGCCGGTGGTCAGGAAGTCGCCGCGCAGGGCCTCCGCGACGGCCGCGATGTCGTCGTCCTCGATCGTCTGGCGGCCGTAGGGGAGGAAGCCGCTCATCGCGCGGTCTTCTCCTCCAGCATCGCGAGGAGGCCTTCGGGCGACAGCCAGTCGTGGTTGTTGTCGCTGCTGTACGAGAAGTCCTCGGCCACCGGCTTGGCGCCGTCGGCGGCCGAGTAGGGCTTGCGGCCGAACTCGGCGAAGTTGGGCTCGATCGCGTAGCGGTCCTCGAACTCGACGGTGGCGCGGGCGTCGTCGGCGCTGATCATGATCTCGTGCAGCTTCTCGCCGGGGCGGATGCCGATCACCTTCATGCCGGCGGTCGGCGACATGGCCTTCACCAGGTCGGGCATGGCCATCGAGGGGATCTTCGGCACGAAGATCTCGCCGCCGCGCATCATCGTCAGGGACGACAGCACGAAGTCGACGCCCTCGTTCAGGGTGATCCAGAAGCGGGTCATGCGCGGGTCGGTCACCGGCAGCTCGGTGGCGCCCTGCGAGAGCAGGCGACGATACAGCGGCACGACGCTGCCGCGCGAGCCGACCACGTTGCCGTAGCGCACGACGCAGAAGCGCGTGCCGATGTCGCCCGACAGGTTGTTGGCCGCCACGAAGGTCTTGTCCGAGGCCAGCTTGGTGGCGCCATAGAGGTTGGTCGGGTTGCAGGCCTTGTCGGTCGACAGGGCCACGACCTGCTTCACGCCGTTGTTCAGGCTGGCCCAGACCACGTTCTCGGCGCCCAGCACGTTGGTGTGGATGCATTCGGACGGGTTGTACTCGGCCGCCGGGACCTGCTTCAGCGCCGCGGCGTGGATGACGATGTCGACGCCGCGCAGGGCCAGGGTCAGGCGCTCGCGGTCGCGGACGTCGCCGAGGAAGAAGCGCATCTTGCCGTAGGTCTTGTCGTCAAACTGCTCGCGCAGCTCGATCTGCATGTCGCTCTGCTTCAGTTCGTCGCGGGAATAGACGATGACCTTCCGAGGGGCGTAACGCCGCAGGATGGTCTCGATGAAGCGCCGGCCGAACGAGCCGGTGCCGCCGGTGACCAGGATCACCTTGCCGTCCAGGTCGAGGGATTTGGGTGAGAAACGGCCCAAGGTCTGCCTCCGAAAGACGCGCGTCGGGCCCGCGGCCGCGACGACGAAGCGTGGTTAACGATGCTGTTTGCACCCACAGACGTAAAGAGGACGTCAACCCTGACGCGCTAAGAGGGCGCATGCGCCGCTTCCGCTCCCTGTCGCTGGTCCTGGCCGCCGTCCTGGCGGCCGCGCCCCTGGCCGCGCCCGGGCCCGTCCTCGCCAATGAGGGCGGCAAGAAGAAGGAAGAGCCGGTCACCTACTTCGCCCTGGCGCCGATCAACGCCGTGATCATGCGCCGCGACGGGCGTCGCGGGGTTATCACGCTGGAGACGGGTCTGGAGGTCAAGGACCCCGAGCTCATGAAGCGAGCCCAGGCGTCGAGCCCGCGCCTGCGGGCCGCCTTCGCCCAGGTCTTGATGGTTTACGCCGCGGGCCTGCGCGGCGGCGCGGCGCCGGACATGGACTATGTCGCCCGCGAACTGCAGAAGGCCGCCGACCAGGTGCTGGGCAAGGCCGGCTCCAAGGTCCTGCTGGGCTCGGCCCTGATCAGCTAAGACTTGGCCTTGATTTCCGGCGCGCCCGGAAGAAGCCGCGCAGCAGCTCCGCGCTTTCCTCGGCCAACACTCCGCCCGTGACCTCCGGCCGCCAGTGGCAGGTCGGCTGGGCGAAGAACCTTGGGCCGTGGACGACCGCCCCGCCCTTGGGGTCCTCGGCGCCGAACACCACCCGCCCGATCCGCGCGTGGCTGATCGCGCCGGCGCACATGGCGCAGGGCTCCAGGGTCACGACCAGGGTGAGATCGGTAAGGCGGTAGTTCCCGAGCTTGGCCGCCGCCGCGCGCATGGCCGCGATCTCGGCGTGGGCGGTAGGATCATGCGCGCCGATCGGACCGTTGCCGGCCGTGGCGATCACCTCGCCGGTCTTCGGATCGAGGATCACCGCCCCGACCGGCGTCTCGCCCGCGTCGGCGGCCGCCCGCGCCGCGTCCAGCGCCAGGCGCATCATCCGGTGGTCTTGATCCTCGTCCTGATCGGTGCGCATTAGCTGACCTGAAAAGCCCATCGCGAGATGCGCCCAGCCCAAGACGGACGCCGACAATGACCAAACACGATCCCCTGTACGAGCCTGAACTCGACGGTCAAGACGGGGAGCTCGACGGCGGTCCCGGCGAGCGGGTCGCCAAGGCCCTGGCGCGGGCGGGCGTGGCCTCGCGGCGCGAGGTCGAGCGGCTGATCGAGGCCGGCCGCGTGGCGATCAATGGCAAGGTGCTGACGACCCCGGCGGTCAAGGTCAAGCCGGGCGACTTTCTGACCGTCGACGGCCAGCTGGTGGCCGAGCGCGAGCCGACGCGGATCTTCCGCTACCACAAGCCCACCGGCCTGATGACCACCCACAACGACCCCAAGGGTCGGCCGACGGTGTTTCAGACCCTGCCCAAGGACCTGCCGCGGCTGATCTCGGTCGGGCGCCTGGACTTGAACTCCGAGGGCCTGCTGCTGCTGACCAATGACGGCGAGCTGTCGCGCGCGTTGGAGACGCCCAGCAACGCCTGGGTCCGCCGCTATCGCGCCCGCGCCTTCGGCGACACCACCCAGGCCAAGCTCGACACGCTGAAGGACGGCGTGACGGTCGAGGGCGTCAAGTACGGCCCGATCGAGGCCAAGCTCGACAAGGCCCACGACAAGGCCGGCGGCGGCAAGAACATCTGGATCACGGTCTCGCTGTCGGAAGGCAAGAACCGCGAGGTCCGCAAGGTGCTGGAGTCGGTCGGCCTGAAGGTCAACCGCCTGATCCGCATGTCCTACGGGCCTTTCGCCCTCGGCGCCCTGGCCGCCGGCCAGATCGAGGAGGTCGGCCCCCGGGTGATCCGCGAGCTGCTGGAAGGCGTCGTGCCGCCCGAGAACATGCCGACCGGCGATCGGCCGAAGTTCGCCGGGATCGCCAATCCGGTGAAGGCGCCGGGCACAGACGGCGGCGGCGACCTGCAGCGGCGCGGCGTCCCGCGCGCCGATCGTGAAATCCTCCCCGCCGCGCCGGAACGGCCCGAAAAGCCGGTCTACAAGGCCGGCTGGGCCAAGCCGAAGAAGAAGCCCTCGCCGCATGGTCCGGCCAAGGGGCCCGTCAAAGGACCGGTCAAGGCCAAGCGCGCGCCGGCCAAGTCGATCGAGACCAAGTTCATCGACGACCGGAAACCCGCCGCGCGGGGCAAGCCGGCGGCGCGTCCGGGCGCGAAGCCGGCTGACGGCGCGGCGCGACGGGTGTCGGAAAAGCCGGGGAAGCCGACGGGACGCCCCACCGCTCGCCCGCCTGGCGCCCGTCCCGCTGGCGCTCGCCCGACCGGCGGCCGAGGTCCCGCGCCGCGCGGCGGCCCCAAGCGCTAGAACGCCACGCCTACTTCCCGGCGGGCAGCTTGATCCCCAGCAGGACCAGGCGCTCGCCGGTGATCCCGAACCAGTGCGGGACGCCGGCGGGAACCAGGATGACGTCGCCGGGGCCGAGCGGGCGAGCCACGCCGCCCTCGATCCGGCCGCCCTCGGTCAGGGTGGGGTTCGTGACCTTCGGATCGGTCATGACGCCGCCCGAGACCAGCTCGCCCTTTCCCTCCAGAACGACGGCGTATTCGGCCTGACCGGGGTGGACGGCCGGGCGGCCGGACTTCTTCCAGATCTCGATCGCCGCCACGTTGGTCCCGTCGCGGACCACCGGCCGCCACATGAAGCCCTGCTCGGGCTTCATCTCGGCCAACATCTGGCGCAGCTGCGCCTGGACGTCCGCGCCGCTGGCGAAGCTGGTCGAGTCGGCGGGGGGCGTTTGCGCGCGAGCGGGGCCGGAGCCGAGCCCAAGCGCCAATATCGTCGCGCCGATCGCGAAGGTCTTAGCCATGCTCCTCACGGCGTCACTCCCTAGTTTTCTATCGTTATGGCGACCGGCGTGGCCGGGTCTAGGACGGATCGACATTCAAGGCGTGTGCGCAATTCCTGCCTTCCTGGGCCTTGTGCCCAGGACCCATCGTTCCGAGGTCGCCGAGTTTGACCCGCGCTCCGGGCCGTTCAGACCCAGTTCGCCTCTAGATCACAGCCTGCCGCCGGCATGGGTCCTGGGCACAAGGCCCAGGAAGGCGAGTTATTGAATTCACACGCTGCTTTGAATGTCGATCCGTCCTACGCCGCCGCCGGCGACTGCAACCGCGTCCAGCGGCGCAGCGCCGGCCAGCGGGCGGCCAGCTCGGCGACGCCGATGAAGCCGGCCAGCATGATGAGGGCGCTGGCGATCAGTCCGGCCTTGAACTCGTGCGGCGCGTCGGGGCGGGTGGTCATCGGACGCACCAGCAGGAGGATCACGGCGTTGTTGGCCGCGTGGGCGCCGATGCCCAGCTCGATGCCGCCCAGGCGCAGGGCCATCCAGGTCAGGCCCGCGCCCATGGCGGCGCGGACGATGAAGGCGTCGATATTGGGATCGAGGTGGATGGCGGCGAACAGCAGGCCGTTCAGGGCCATCAGCACGATCGGGTCGCGGACATAGGCGGCGCTCTGCTTCAGCAACCAGCCCCGGAACACCAGCTCCTCGGCCGCCGCGGCCAGGATTAGCAGGCCGACCGCCATGGCGGCGTAGAGGGTGCGGCCGACGAGATTGGGCGACGTGCGCCACAGTGGCGGATCGATGGGCTGGCCGGTGACGGCGGCGACAGCGACCAGGCCGGTCATCGCCGCGCCCACGATCACCAGGCCGCCGATCAGCAGACGCTTGCGGAAGCGCCCGCCGCTGTTGAGGTATTCGGTGATCTTGCGGTGGTGGATGGCTCCGGCCGCGTAGACGAAGCCGACCGCCGCGCCCAGATTGACGCCGGCCAGCACCGCCAGCAGGAACAGCGACTGGCGCGCCGACGGATCGGTCAGGGTCGGGTCGGTGAAGATCTGGAAGAGATCGCCGGCCGCCGGGGCGCCGTCCAGGCCGCTGACGATCAGCAAGGCCGCCAGGGTCGCGGTGATCGCGCCCAGCAGGGCGGCCACGGCGCCGGCCAACACGCCGACCGGCACAGCGAACAGGGTGCGCCACGGGTCGCGGTCGTACGGCGACAGGTCGCCCAGAAAGGGCGAACGCCTCGCCGCCTCCAGGATCTCGCCCATGCGCATCGTTCGATCGCCCTTCCCTTCAAAGGCGACTAAGAGGGGGCTGCGGGCCACTTGTAAAGCGCGCGCTTGCCGCAGCGCGTCGGGGACGGCACACATCGCGTTACGGGTTGCAAGGGGGACACGATGAGCGATCGGGATTCGAGCAAGGGCGACACGGGCGCCGCGCACCTGCATCGACTGGTGCTGTTCTCGGACGCCGTGTTCGCGATCGCGATCACCCTTTTGGCGATCGAGATCCATCCGCCCGAGCACTGGCATGGGGCGGCGGACCTGTTCGCCCAGATGGGACCCAAGCTGCTGGCCTACGCCGTCAGCTTCGCGGTGATTGGCGTCTGCTGGTTCAGCCACCGCCGGGTGTTCGCGCGTCTTGTCCGCGCCGATGCGGGCCTCGACTTCACGAACTTTCTGGTGCTGGGACTGATCGGCCTTTTGCCGCTGGGCACGGAGCTTCTCTGGGAGCAGCGGGGCGGCCAGGCCCTGCCGATCTATGTGGGCCAGGTGGCGCTGATCGGCGTCGCCATGGGCGCGGTGTGGGGCTACGCCGCCTTCATCGGCAAGCTGACCGAGCCGATGCCGGCGGCCGAAGCCTGGTTCGTGCTGTTTCGCGTGACCGTTCTGCCCGGGCTGATGTGCGGCCTGACGATGGTCAGTCTGGTCTATCCCTGGGGCTGGGCCGTGATGGCGGCCTTGGTGTTCGGCATGTCCTGGCTGGGGCGCCGCATCGTCCGCGCGGCGCCCGTCGAGGCCGCCTGATGCGCATCGTCTCGGGCCAGTATCGCGGCAAGGCCATCGTCGCGCCGCCGGGCGACGCCACCCGCCCCACCTCCGACCGCGCCCGCCAGGCCGTGTTCAATATCCTGGAGCACGCGTCCTGGGCGCCGGAGCTGCACGGCGCGCGAGTGATCGACGTCTTCGCCGGCTCTGGGGCGCTGGGCCTGGAGGCCCTGTCGCGCGGCGCCAGCTTCTGCCTGTTCGTCGAAACCGACGACGCCGCGCGCGGCGCGATCCGCGAGAACATCGACGCCATGAACCTGTTCGGCGTCACCCGCGTGCACCGCCGCGACGCCACCGATCTTGGTCCCCGCCCGGCCAGCGCCGGCGCGCCGTTCGACATCGCCTTCCTCGATCCGCCCTACGCCAAGGGCCTGGGCGAGAAGGCCGTGGCCGAGCTGAAGGGCCATGACTGGCTGGCGCCCGGCGCGATCCTGATGTTCGAGCGCGGCCGGGGCGAGACCGATCCCGTCCTGGAAGGCTTCGAACAGATCGACGCGCGCGACTACGGGGCGGCCAGGGTGTTGTTCTTCAAGCTGTTGTAAAATTAGCCCGCCCAATTTCGTGTCATCCCGGAAGCCTCGCAGAGGCTATCCGGGACCCAGGGGCCAGCGGCGGTGAGGCGACCCCTGGGTCCCGGCTCTTCCCCCGGCTCAAGGCCGGGGTGCGGCCGGGATGACACGGAATGGGCTAATTCGGCCTGATCACCAGGCCCGCGCGCCCACCCGGTTGTCGAGTTGGGCGCGCAGGTTGGCCAGCCCCTGTCGCGTGATGCGGTAGGGTCCGCCATCCTGGCTGGCGATCAGCCTTTTCCGTTTCAGCGACTGGAAGACCGCGACGTTGCAGTCGGTGAGGGTCCAGCCGTCGCGGGTGACGCAATAGGCCGCGACGATGCGGCCGTTCTCATCGCGTTCGAGGTCGATCCGGCCGCCTTGGGCCAGGGCGTGCAGCGTCCGTTGCTGCGGTTTTGAGATGTTCAAGGGAATGTCCGAGTGATCGAGGCGTACGATCGCGTCCACCAGCGGGGACGCGGGCGGGGACGGGCCTGATCGACTTTCGAACCGAGGTTCGGAGCCTGTTAGGCCCGGACCTCGCGCACAATCTCTGACATGAACCACACTGGGTTTCGGATGAGGCGGAACATGGCGCCAAGGCGGGCCAAGCTCAAGTGTCCTACGTCTTCGGCTTGGCCGGCGTCGTCTGGGACACCTTCACGGGCGCGCCCGATTGGCGGGCGTCGCTGACCAGGCTGGCGCAGTCGGCGTCCTTGGCCTCGCCGGTGGTGAAGAACGGCAGCAGGGCGGCCAGCGGGTTGACCAGCGAGCCGAGCGCGGCGGCGATCCCGCCCTGGCCGACGGCCTTGCCGGGATCGAGACCGACCTTCGGCGACAGGAACGGACCCTTGATCGTGATCGGCACGAACAGGCGCACCAGGCGCGGTTTCTTGCTGTCGCCCTCGATGCGGAAGTCCATTCGCTCGGTCTCGAGGTTGATGGTCCCTCGTCCGCGCGCCAGCACCACGCCGGTGTCGGCCACGTTGTCCCTGCGGCGCTCCTTGGCGCCGACGTACTTGATCGCGACGAGTTCCATGTCGGCTCCTCGGAAGACGGGAGGGGCGCAGTGCCCCTCCCGGGCAGCACACAGCCCCGTTTCCGGGGCCGCGGGCTTACTTGGCGCCGACCATCTCGCCCATCATCGTGACCCGCAGGTTCGGCGTGCCCGAGAGGTTCGCCGAGTTGATGGTCAGAACGAGCTTGACGGGCCTGTCGAACACGATGGGGGCGGCGTTCGAGATCGCGGCCGGCACGGCGGCCGACGCGGTGTCGAGGTCGTTCCACCAGTAGTTCAGCACCGCCGCCGGCAGCCCGCCGTCGATCGGCTCGTAGCCGAGGTCGATCGTGTTGCCGTCCCACTCGACTTCGTCGATGCCGATCGCTTCGCGCGCGACGTCCCGGATCATCGCCTCGGTGAGGTCCATGACCTCGGTGTACGTGGCGTAGGCCTCGTACAGCTCTAGCATGGTGAATTCGGGATTGTGGCGGGTGCTGACGCCCTCGTTGCGGAAGTTGCGGTTGATCTCGTACACGCGCTCGAAGCCGCCGACGACGAGGCGCTTGAGGTACAGCTCCGGCGCGACGCGCAGGTACAG
>NZ_CALCDX010000104.1 GCF_937900395.1 uncultured Caulobacter sp. | reverse complement strand
AAGCTGACCCAGTGGTTCCTGCGCATCACCGACTACGCCGACGCCCTGATCGACGGCCTGAAGACCCTGGACCGCTGGCCCGACAAGGTTCGCCTGATGCAGGAGAACTGGATCGGCCGCTCCAAGGGCCTGCGCTTCAAGTTCCAGTTCGACGGCGAGGCCCCGGACGGCTTGGCCGAGGGCCTGGAGGTCTACACCACCCGTCCCGACACCCTGTTCGGCGCCAGCTTCGTCGGCATCGCGCCCGAGCATCCCCTGGCCGAGCAGCTGGCGGTCGAGAACCCGCAGATCCAGCAGTTCATCGCCGACTGCCGCAAGGGCGGCACCTCGGAAGCCGAGATCGAGAGCGCCGAGAAGCTGGGCTACGACACCGGCCTGCGGGTGAAGCACCCGCTGGATCCGTCGATCACCCTGCCCGTCTGGATCGCCAACTTCATCCTGATGGACTACGGCACCGGCGCGATCTTCGCCTGCCCGGCCCACGACCAGCGCGACCTGGACTTCGCCCGTAAGTACGACCTGCCGGTCCTGCCGGTGGTGCTGCCCAACGGCGAGGATCCGGCGACCTTCCAGGTCGGCAAGGAGGCCTATGTCGGCCCCGGCAAGATCTTCAATTCGAAGTTCCTGGACGGCATGGACGTCGAGACCGCCAAGGCCGAGGCCGTGGCGCGCATCGAAGCCGCCGGACAGGGCCAGGGCGCGACGGTCTATCGCTTGCGCGACTGGGGCGTCTCGCGCCAGCGCTATTGGGGCTGTCCGATCCCGGTGATCCACTGCGAGACCTGCGGCGTCGTTCCCGTGCCGGAGGACCAGCTGCCGGTCGCCCTGCCTGACGACGTCACCTTCGACAAGCCGGGCAACCCGCTGCTGCGCCATCCGACCTGGCGTCACACCACCTGCCCGACCTGCGGCGGCAAGGCAGAACGCGAGACCGACACGCTGGATACATTCATCGACTCCAGCTGGTACTTCGCCCGCTTCGCCGACACAGAGGCCGCCGAGCCTGTCGGCAAGGCCGCGGCCGACTACTGGCTGCCGGTCGACCAGTACATCGGCGGCGTCGAGCACGCGATCCTGCACCTGCTGTACGCCCGCTTCATCACCCGCGCCCTGAAGGACGAGGGCCTGGTCTCGGTCGAGGAGCCGTTTGCGGGCCTGTTCACGCAAGGGATGGTCACCCACGAGGCCTACAAGAACGAGGCCGGTGAGTGGGTCGAACCCTCGGACGTGGTGATCAAGGTCGAGGGAAACAGTCGCTCGGCGACCCACGCCAAGACCGGCGCGCCGATCATCATCGGCGACGTCGAGAAGATGTCGAAGTCCAAGAAGAATGTGGTCGCTCCCGAGGACATCTTCGAGGCCTATGGCGTCGACAGCGCCCGCCTGTTCGTGATGTCGGACAGCCCGCCCGAGCGTGACGTCCAGTGGACCAACGCAGGCGTCGAAGGCTCCTGGCGCTTCACGCACCGCCTGTGGAACGAGTTCGACAGCCAGCCGGCCGGCGACTTCGCCCACGACGCCTCGGACGAAGCGGCCTTGGCCCTGCGCAAGGCCGCCCACAAGCTGATCGGCTTCGTCACCGACAGCATCGAGGGCTTCCGCTTCAACAGCGGCGTGGCGCGCCTGTACGAGTTCCTGAACGCCCTGAAGGCCGCTCCGGCGGAGGGCGCCTCGAACGCCGTCCTGGCGGCCCGCGCCGAAGCCCTGAACATCCTGGCCCGCCTGGTCGCGCCCTTCACGCCTCACCTGGCCGAGGAAGCCTGGGCCAAGATCGGCGGCGAAGGCATGGTCGTCAACGCCCCCTGGCCCAAGGCCGACCCGGCCCTGGCCGCGGACGACGAGCGCGTCCTGCCGATCCAGATCAACGGCAAGCGTCGCGGCGAAGTGAAGGTGAAAGCCGGCGCCGCCGAGGACGAGGTCCAGAAAATCGCGCTGGCGGATCCGAACGTCCTGGCTCACCTTGAGGGCCTGACGGTCCGCAAGGTGATCGTCGTGAAGGACCGCATCGTCAACATCGTGGCCAACTGAGACCGATGAAACGCTTCCTGCTGATCGGCGCCCTGGCGCTTTCGAGCCTTGGCATGTCGGCCTGCGGCTTCACGCCCCTCTACGCCCGTCCGGGCGTGGAAGGCGGCCTCTCGGGCATCGAGACGATCGCCGCCGAGGGTCGCGGAGGCTATCTGCTGCGCGAGCAGCTGGACGACGCCCTGGCCCATCGCCAGGGAACCCCAGCCGCGTACAAGCTGGCCTTCGGGGTCAACGAGACGCGGTTCGCCCGCGGCGTCCGCCTCGACAACGTCGCCAATCGCTACGAGCTGCGGATGAGCGTCACCTGGCGCCTTCTGGACGCCAAGACCGGCGCGGAGGTCCACAAGGGCTATACCGAGGCCTCGGTGACCTATGACTCGGCCGACCAGCCCTACGCGGCCATCGCCGCCCAGCAGGACGGTCAGGAGCGTGCGGCGGCCGAGGTGGCCCGCAAGATCCAGCTGGACCTCGCCACCTGGCTAGCGGGCAAGAAGCCGGCCTAGGACGCTTTCCGACCCGACTGGATCGGAAAGCGCCCTAAGCTTCTATTGTAACGCTTTTTCTGACGACGAACCGGTGTCCACTTCGTCGGAAAATGCTCTAGGGCGCGACAAAGCGATGATCCTGTCCAAGCGTCCGGACGTCGAACGCTTCCTGAAGGAGCCGACCCCCGACATCCGGGCCGTGGTCATCTACGGCAAGGACCGAGGCGTGGTGCGCGACCGCGCCAACGCCCTGGCCAAGCGCGTGGTCGAGCGTCCGGACGACCCCTTCGACACCGCCCAGCTGACCGAGAGCGACGTCGAGTCCGACCCGGCCAAGCTGGAGGACGAGCTGTCGGCCCTGTCGCTGATGGGCGGCCGCCGCCTGGTGCGCCTGCGGCTGACCGGCGAGAAGGCCGGACCGGACAAGGCCGCCGCCGAGGCGGTCACCCGGCACGTCGAGGGCCACCTCAATCCGGACGCCTTCTTCCTGATCGAGGCCGGGGCCCTGGGCCGCGACTCCCAGCTGCGCAAGGTCGGCGAAAAGGCCCAGGGCTGCGCCGTCATCCCCTGCTACGAGGACGAGGCCGGGGACCTGGCCCGCCTGGCCCGCGACACCCTGGCCAATGACAAGGTCAGCCTGAACAGCGAGGCTCTGGATCTCTTCGTCTCGCGCCTGCCCAAGGAGCGCGGCGTCGCCCGCGCGGAGATCGAGCGCCTCGCCCTCTATCTTGGCCCGGGCAGCGGCATCAACGCCACCGCGGCCGACCTGACCGACTTCTTAGGGGTTGAGCCCGAGGCCTCGCTCAGCGACGCGGCGGCCGATGCGTTCGGCGGCAAGGTCGGCGCGGCCCAGGCGGCGCTCAGGCGCGCCGCCGCCGAGGGCGAAGGCGGTCCGGCCGCCGTCCGGGCCATGAGCTACTATCTGGGCCGCCTCCGCCGCGTCCTGACCCTGCACAAGAACGGCGTCGACCTGCAGGCCGCCGCCAAGGCCGCCGGCGTCTTCTGGAAGCAGGAGCGTGAATTCCTGCGCCAGGCCCGGGCCTGGAACCTGGAGGCCATCCTCGAGGTCCAGGGCGAGGTCCTCAACGCCGACCGGGCCTGCAAGACCTCCGGCTCGCCCGACCAGCTGATCGCCGAGCGTCTGGCCCTGGCGATCGCGGGTCGCGCGCGGCGACTGGGGCTGTAGGAACCTTCGCCTTCATTACCCGCCTTCCTGGGCCCTGTGCCCAGGATCCAGCGTTCAGCTAGCCTGAACCCGATGATCGCGCGCTCGCGCTTGCCTTCGCGCGCCGCGCGATCGGACGGATGGGTCCTGGGCACAGGGCCCAGGAAGGCGACTTAGGTGTGATTGCGCGGAAGTGCGCGAAAGGCCGCCCGAAACCGCTCCAAAACACCCCGTTTGCGCTGCTGTGGACGCTTTTCGAGAAACCCTTACGCCACAAGCGCTTGCGGCGGAAAACCCTGCAAGCCGCCCTCGTCTCACGAAAACGGCGCCTCCCGGAGTACGGAGAGGCGCCGCTCGGTGCGCGACAGAGGCGATTTTCAGAGACCCGAAAACCACTCATTCGCACGCTTTTAAGTGCGAGTGATCAGACCCCGCGGGTCAGGCGATTGCACAGGTCGTCGAGCTGCTCGAGCGTCGCGTAGCTGATGGTCAGCGACCCGGCGCCGCCGCGATGGTCGATGGTGACGTCCAGGCCCAGCACCGACGACAGGTCAGCTTCCAGGGCCTGGGTGTCGGTGTCCTTGACCTTGGGCGGACGGCCGCCCTTGCTCTTGGCCGAGGGCGCGGTCGGGGCCTTGCGAGCCAGAGCCTCGGTCTCGCGAACCGAGAGACCGCCGTCGATGATCTGCTTGGCGAGAGCGATCGGGTCGGCGGCGGCCGCGATCGCGCGGGCGTGACCGGCCGAAAGCTCGCCGCTGACCAGGTATGACTGGACCTCTTCCGGTAGGGCCAGCAGGCGCAGGGTGTTGGCCACATGGCTGCGGCTCTTGCCGATCGTCTGGGCGATGGCGTCCTGGGTGCGTTCAAACTTCTCCATAAGCACTTTGTACGAAAGCGCTTCTTCGAGGATGTTCAGGTCCGCGCGCTGGACGTTCTCGATGATGCCGATCTCCAGCACCGCCAGGTCGTCGAGCTCGCGCACCATGATCGGCACGCTGCGCAGGCCCGCGCGCTGGGCCGCGCGCCAGCGGCGCTCGCCGGCGACGATCTGGAATTCGCCGGGCGCGCCTGGCGCGGGGCGGACGAGAATGGGTTGGAGCACGCCCTTCTCGCGGATCGAGTTGGACAGGTCTTCCAGGTCCTCCTCGCGGAAGGTGCGGCGCGGCTGGTCGGGATTGCGCTTCAGAAGCTCGATCGGCGCCTCGCGCGATCCGGCGGACTGATCGCCCGGCGCCTGGGCGGGCGCGGCCTCGACCTCGCCCAGCAAGGCGGACAGACCGCGTCCCAGTCCCCGACGCCCCTCGGCCATACCCGGCTCTCCCACCACGGCGGACTCCATCACTATCTCAGTCAAGCTTCAGTTCTAGGTTCAAAATCGAGTCAAAATGGCTTCAGGCGGCCTTGGCCTGCCGGTCGCGCTCGCGGCTGATCACTTCGCGGGCCAGCTTCAGATAGGCTTGGCTGCCCGCGCACTTCAGGTCGTACAGCAGCACCGGCTTGCCGAACGACGGGGCCTCCGAGACACGGACGTTACGCGGGATCACCGCGTCATAGACCTTGTCGCCGAAGTGTTCGCGGACGTCCTTGGCCACCTGTTCCGACAGGCTGTTGCGGCGATCGTACATGGTCAGAACCACGCCCTGGATCTCCAGGTGCGGGTTCAGGCTGCCGCGCACGCGCTCGATCGTGCGCATCAGCTGGGTCAGGCCCTCCAGCGCGAAGAACTCGCACTGCAGGGGCACGAACACCGCGTCGGCAGCGGTCATGGCGTTGACGGTCAGGACGTTCAGCGACGGCGGGCAGTCGATCAGCACATAGGTGTAGGGGCCGTTGGCGCGGATCACCTCCAGGGCGTCCCGCAGGCGGTATGACCGGCGCGCGGTCTGACCCAGTTCGATTTCAATACCGGACAGATCGGCGTCGGCCGGTATGACGTCGAGGCCCGGAAGTTCCGTCTTCACGGCCGCGTCGACGACCGGCGACTCGCCCATCAGCACGTCATACAGTGTGGTGCGGCGCTGGGTGCGGCCGATGCCCAGACCCGTGGAGCAGTTGCCCTGCGGATCGGCGTCGATCAGCAGAACACGCTCGCCGCAGGCCGCCAGGGCGGTGCCCAGGTTGATCGCGGTCGTGGTCTTGCCCACGCCGCCTTTCTGGTTCGCGATCGCCAGGACGCGCAGAGGATTAGCGGACACGTGACAGCCCCTTCACTTGAACGATCCGACCGCGGGGGTCGCTTTGGCTAGGTCGCAATTGCGCGTCGAACTTCCAAGCCTTGCCGGCCTCGGAAAGCTCGGTCGCGACATCCTGCCCCTTGAGAAACAGGCCCGTCGCGCCGGCGCGCAGATAGGGTTCGGCGAAGCCCAGCAGCTTGGTCATCGGGGCGCAGGCGCGCGCCGTCACGATGTCGACCTTCAGCTTCAGGTCCTCGGCCCGGGCGTTGTGGATCTGGACCGGCAGGTCGAGATCCCTGGCGACGACGTCCAGGAAGCGGCAGCGCTTGGCCATCGACTCCACCAAGTGAACCTTGGCCCCGGCCCTACCCTTCAAGAGTATGGCCAGCACGACCCCGGGCAGACCGGCGCCGGCGCCGAGATCCGCCCACGCGGACGCCTCCGGCGCCAGATTTAGCAGCTGCGAGCTGTCCAGGGCATGGCGCGTCCAGTAGGTGGCGATGGTCAGAGGCCCCACGAGGTTCATCACCTCGTTCCACTCGGCCAGCAACTCTTGATAGCGCGCCAGATCGGCGATCTGGGCGTCGCTGGCCCCGGTCAGGGCCTGGTAGCCAGCCGCGTCCAGGGCCGGCGGCTCTGCAAGGATAGCGTCAGGCTGCACGGGTGCGCCGCACGTGGGCCAGCAGCGCGGTCAGCGCTCCCGGCGTCACGCCCTCGATGCGGGCCGCTTGGCCCAAGGTCAGCGGGCGAACACGGGCCAGCTTCTCGCGGACCTCGTTCGACAGGCTGCCGATGTCGGCGTAGTCCAGATCGGCCGGTAGGCGCAGGTCCTCGTCCTTGCGCAGAGATTCCGCGTCAGCCCGCTGGCGATCGAGGTAGCCGGCATAGGCCGCCTCGATCTCGATCTGCTCGCGGACGTCGGTGTTCCACGTGAAAACCTCGGGCCAGACGCGGCCCAGGTCTTCGAGGGTCACGTCCGGATAGGCCAGCATGGCGAAGACGTCGCGGCGGACGCCGTCGCTGTTGACCTTGAAACCCGCCTTTACCGCCTCGTTCGGGGTCAGGCTGAAGGAGCGAGCAAAGCTCCGGGCCGCGTCCAGCCGCGCCTTCTTTTCCGCCCAAGCCTTGGCGCGGCGTTCGCCGACCACGCCCAGGCCGATGCCGCGATCGGTCAGGCGCTGGTCGGCGTTGTCGGCGCGCAGGGTCAGGCGGAACTCGGCCCGGCTGGTGAACATCCGATAGGGCTCGGTCACGCCCCGGGTGACGAGGTCGTCGATCATCACCCCAATATAGGCTTCGTCGCGGGCGAAGACGGCGGGCTCCTTGCCCTGCTCGGCTAGCGCCGCGTTCAGGCCCGCCACCAGGCCCTGGGCGCCGGCCTCTTCATAGCCCGTGGTGCCGTTGATCTGGCCGGCCAGATACAGGCCCGGCAGGCGCTTGGTCTCCAGCGTGGCGTAGAGCTCGCGCGGATCGACATAGTCGTATTCGATCGCATAGCCGTAGCGCAGCACCTCGACGGCCTCGAGGCCCGGGATGGTGCGCAGGAACAGCAGCTGGGTCTCTTCCGAGACCGACGTGGAAATGCCGTTCGGATAGACCGTCGGATCGTCCAGGCCCTCGGGCTCCAGGAAAATCTGATGGCTGGTCTTGTCGGCGAAGCGGACGACCTTGTCCTCGATCGACGGGCAATAGCGAGGGCCGACACCCGTGGCGCGGCCGCTATAGACCAGGGACTCGCCGATCCGCTCGGCGATGATCCGGTGGGTCTCTTCCGTCGTGAAGGTCACGCCGCAGGCGATTTGCGGCACGTCGATCTTGTCGTTCAGATACGAGAACGGGACCGGCTCGTCGTCGGCGGCCTGGCTGTCGAGGCGGTCCCAAGCGATGGTTCGACCGTCCAAGCGCGCGGGCGTGCCGGTCTTCAACCGGCCCATCTGAAAGCCCAGGCCGTACAGGCGATCCGAAAGCCCGATGGCCGGCTGGTCGCCCACGCGACCGGCGGGGATGCGTTCCTCACCGCGATGGATGACGCCCTTCAGAAAGGTGCCGGTGGTCAGGATGACGCGGGGCGCGCGATAGGTCCGCCCTTCCCCGTCGATGGCGCCCGCGACCCGGCCTTCCTCGACGATCAGGTCCTCGGCGGCGGCGGCGATGATGTCGAGGTTTCCCGTGGAAAACAGCTCGGTCTGCATCGCCTCGCGATAGAGCTTGCGGTCGATCTGGGAGCGCGGACCGCGCACAGCCGGGCCTTTGGAGCGGTTCAGCATCCGGAACTGAATGCCGGCCTTGTCGGCCATGCGGCCCATGACGCCGTCGAGGGCGTCGATCTCGCGGACAAGATGCCCCTTACCCAAGCCGCCGATGGCCGGGTTGCACGACATCTCGCCGATTGTTTCCAGCTTGTGGGTCAGCAGCAGGGTGCGCGCGCCCGTACGCGCCGCGGCCGCAGCGGCCTCGCAGCCGGCATGGCCGCCGCCGATGACAATGACATCCCAGGACTTGGACAAGACGCTCGCCTCAATGCGAACGCCCCCGGGACAAGCGGGGGCGCTGGACTCGACATATACGCCAATCAGCCGAGAGGGTCGATCCGAGTCGACGGTGTTTCACGTGAAACACCCCCTGCACAGCTGTGAGCGCGCTGTGGACAATATGGGGAGGGTTTCACGTGAAACATCACTTGCCGATGCAGAAGGTTGAAAAGACCCGACCCAGGACGTCCTCGGGATCGACCCGCCCGGTGATCTTCTCCAGAGCCCGCGACGCCAGACGAACATCCTCGGCGGCGAGCTCGACCTCAAGCCCCATGTCGGACATGGCGCGCGCCAGGTAGCCTCGCGCTTCCGCGAGCCGCTCCGCGTGACGGAGGCGCGTAGCGGCTGGGAACTCGGCGCCGGACAAGGCTTCTGCCACGTATGACCCGAGCGCTTCCCGTAAAGTGGAGACGGCGTCCTCCGACCGGGCCGAAAGCCTATGGACCTTCAGCCCCTCCCCCGACCACCGTGTCTCGGCTTCGGAAAGGGGGTTCGCATCGGCGATGTCGGCCTTGTTCAGGATCAGCCAGTCGCCGAGCCGAACGGTCATCTCCAGCGCCTCGACCCGTTCCACGTGAAAGCCATCGACGACCCAGAGCCGCAGATCGGCTTCCTCGGCCCACCGCCGGGCGCGACGAACGCCCTCGGCCTCGATCGCATCGTCGGTCTCACGGAGCCCCGCGGTATCGGCCACCAGCACGCGATAGCCACCCAGCACCAGCGGAACCTCAATCACGTCGCGGGTCGTTCCCGGCGTATCCGTGACGATCGCAGCATCGCGCTCGACCAGACCATTGAGCAGCGTGCTCTTCCCCGCGTTCGGCGCACCGACCAGGGCGATGCGATACCCATCCCGCACCCGACGGCCACGGGAAACATCCTCCAGGGCCGCGTCCAGTTCCTCGGCCAGGACGCGCAGACCGGGGCGCGCCCGCTCGGCCACCTCCTCCGGCAGGTCCTCATCCGGGAAATCGACGGCGGCCTCTAGCATCGCCAAAGACTGCACCAGCAGGTCGCGCCAGCGGTCATAGCGCTGGCTCAGCGCCCCGCCGACCTGGCCCAAGGCCTGCCGCCGCTGCGCCTCGGTCTCGGCGTCGATCAGGTCGGCGACGCCCTCGGCCTGGGCCAGGTCGAGCTTGCCGTTCTCGAAGGCGCGGCGGGTGAACTCACCGGGCTCGGCCAAGCGAAGGCCGAGGTCGCTCAGGGCGCCGAGCAGAGCCTCCACCACGGCGCGGCCGCCGTGCACGTGAAACTCGGCGCTATCCTCACCGGTATAGCTGGCCGGGCCCTCGAACCGTAGGACTAGGGCCTCATCCAGCTCTACCCCGTCATGCCGAAGCTTGCGCAGCGCGGCCATACGCGGCGGCGGCGGCCGGCCCGTCAGGGCCTGGACCACCCGCAGGGTGTCCGGCCCGGAAATCCGCACGACGGCCACCGCCGCCCGGCCGGCCGCCGTGGCCAGGGCGAAGATCGTATCGGTCATGGTCAGTCCGGCTTGCCGACCGCGGCGTTGGCGGCGGCGGTCATCAGCTTGCGGAAGCTCTCCTGGGCGCCCGTCCCGAACGCCATCCAGTTCTTCAGCAGCTCCTCCGGCGCCAGCATCGCCATGTTGGCGTCCATGCGGGCCTGCATCTCCTTGACGAGATGCTCGTTCAAACCACTGACATCCGGCAGGCCTAGAAAGGCCCGCGCTTCGACCGGCGTGCAGTCGATCTCGATCGTCATCTTCATCGGAAAGTTCCCTTCGGTCAGGGCACGATATTGTTATGGGCCTCGCCCGTCGGCGCAGGTTAGAGCGCTTTGGTCGAAAGTCACATTCGTCCCGAGAGGGACCTGAACACGACGGAGAATCCCGATGAGCGAGACCCTCACCATCACCACGCCGGACGGCGCGTTCAGCGCCTATGTGGCGCGCCCGAAGGCGGCCTCGGCGCCGGCCATCGTCGTCATCCAGGAAATCTTCGGCGTCAACAAGGTCATGCGCGATATCTGCGACGGCCTGGCCGCCCAGGGCTATGTCGCCATCTGCCCGGACCTGTTCTGGCGGATCGAGCCGGGCATCGACATCACCGACCAGTCCGAGGCCGAGTGGAAGAAGGCGTTCGAGCTGTTCAACGCCTTCGACTTCGACGCCGGCGTCAATGACATAGCCGCGACGATCACCGCCGCCCGCAAACTGGACGGCGTCAACGGCAAGGTCGGCGCGGTCGGCTACTGCCTGGGCGGCCTGCTGGCCTTCCTGACCGCGACCCGCACGGACGTCGACGCCTCGGTCTCTTACTACGGCGTCGGTCTCGAGAAGCATGTCGGCGAGGCCGAAAAGCTGAACCACCCGCTGCTGATGCACATCGCCGAGAAGGACCAGTTCGTGCCGCCGGAAGCCCAGCAGGTCATCCTGCAGGCGCTGAAGGATCACCCGCAGATCGAGCTGCACACCTATCCGGGCCGCGACCACGCCTTCGCGCGGGAAGGCGGCGCGCACTATGACGCCGCCGACGCGGCCAAGGCCAACGGCCGCAGCCTGACCTTCTTCCAGAAGGCGCTGGCCTGATGCTGGCCATCCAGATCTCCCGTACGGGCGGTCCGGAAGTCCTGGAGGCGGTCGAGGTGGAGGTCCCCTCGCCCGCCGCCGGCCAGATTCTGGTCCGCCACGCGGCCGTCGGCCTGAACTATATCGACACCTATCACCGCTCGGGCCTCTATCCGCTGAAGCTGCCGAGCGGCATCGGGCTGGAAGCGGCCGGGACGGTCGAGGCGATCGGCGACGGCGTCACCCGGTTCAAGGTCGGCGACCGCGTCGCCTACAACGGCACGATGGGCGCCTATGCCGAGGCGGCCGTGGTCCCGGCCGACCGCGCCGTGAAGGTCCCAGACGGCGTCAGCCTCGAGACGGCGGCCGCCGCCATGCTGAAAGGCATGACCGCCGAGTTCCTGGTCCGGCGATGTTTCCACGTGAAACATGGCGACGCCGTGCTGATCCACGCGGCCGCCGGCGGCGTCGGCCAGATCCTGGTCCAGTGGTGCAAGAGCCTGGGCGCGACCGTCATCGCCACAGTTGGCTCCGAGACCAAGGCGGCGATCGTCCGCGACCTCGGCGCGGACCACGTGATCGACTACAGCCACGAGGACGTCGCCGCCAAGGTCGCCGCCCTGACCGCCGGCCAGGGCGTGGCGGTCGTCTATGACGGCGTCGGCAAGGACACCTGGGCGGCCAGCCTGAAGAGCTTGGCGCGGCGCGGCATGATGGTCACCTTCGGCAACGCTTCGGGCCCCGTCCCGGCCTTCGCCCCTCTGGAGCTGTCGGCCAAGTCGCTGTTCGTGACCCGGCCCAAGCTGTTCGACTACATCGCCACGACCGGGGAGCTGGACGAGAGCGCCGGGGCGCTGTTCGCGGTGATTGGCTCGGGCGCAGTGAAGAGCGACATCGGCCAGACCTTCCCGCTCGCCGAAGCGCGGGCGGCGCACGAGGCGCTGGAGGGTCGGCGGACGACTGGGGCGACGGTGTTGATTCCGTGAGCGAAGATGCTCCCCCGCGATGCGGGGGAGCTGTCACCCCCGGGACCGACCGAAGGTCGGCCCGAGGATGAACTCCGCGACTGAGGGGGCTAACACGGCCGATTTCCAGCTCGCCCCCTCCGGCCCTCTGGGCCACCTCCCCCGCATCGCGGGGGAGGATCTATCTCTTGCCTGACCTAAGGGCCGCCTCGTCATAGTTCTTCGAAACACGAGGGAGGCAGCGCGCCATGGCCATCAAGACCCGTTTCACCGAGCTGTTCGGCGTCGAGCATCCGATCGCCCAGGGCGGCATGCAGTGGGTCGGCAAGGCCGAGATGGTGGGCGCGGTGGCCAACGCGGGCGCGCTGGGCTTCCTGACCGCCCTGACCCAGCCGACGCCGGAAGCGCTCTCGAAGGAGATCGCCCGCACCCGCGAGATGACCGACAAGCCGTTCGGGGTGAACCTGACCATCCTGCCGGCCATGACCCCGCCGCCCTACGCCGAGTACCGCGCGGCGATCATCGAGAGCGGGATCAAGATCGTCGAGACCGCCGGCTACAAGCCGCAGGAGCATGTCGACCACTTCAAGGCCCACGGCGTGAAGGTGATCCACAAGTGCACCGCCGTCCGGCATGCGCTCAGCGCCGAGCGGATGGGCGTCGACGCCATCTCGATCGACGGCTTCGAGTGCGCCGGCCATCCGGGCGAGGACGACATCCCGGGCCTGATCCTGATCCCCGCCGCGGCCGACAAGGTGAAGATCCCGATGATCGCCTCGGGCGGCTTCGGCGACGCGCGCGGCCTCGTGGCGGCGCTGGCGCTCGGCGCCGACGGCGTCAACATGGGCACCCGCTTCTGCGCGACCGTCGAGGCGCCGATCCACGAGAACTTCAAGCGGGCCATGGTCGAGAACGACGAGCGCGCCACCGACCTGATCTTCCGCACGCTGCACAACACCGCCCGCGTGGCCAAGAACGCCATCAGCCAGCAGGTGGTCGCCATCGAGCGCGCCGGCGGCGCCAGGTTCGAGGACGTCGCCGACCTGGTGAAGGGCGCGCGGGGCCGGGAAGGGTTGGAGAGCGGCGACGTCGACCACGGCGTCTGGACCGCCGGCATGGTCCAGGGCCTGATCCACGACGTGCCGACCGTCCGCGAACTGGTCGACCGCATCGTCTCGGAAGCCGAGGCGCTGATCCGCGGACGCCTGGCCGGCATGGTCTCTTAAGGCCTCAAAAGACAGCCCGCGAAACCAGTCGCCACGCGCGGGCCTAATCCTCCATTCGTCTGGAGGATCGACATGACGCAGCAGGACACCGAGCGCGGCGCGCCCGAGCGCCGCCGGATGCGGTCGACCAATGTCGTTGTCATTGTCGTCCTGCTGGTCGTGCTGGCCCTGGCGGTGCTGGGGTGGTCGCATCTGGCCCGCTCGGCCATGGGGCGCGGCCCGGCGACGCAGCCCGACAACCCCGGCACGACGCGACAGGAGGCCGAGAGCCGCGCGCGCGGCGACGACCCGCGCGGCTCTAACCCGAGCCAGGACGCCTACACCAGCCAGAACCAGAGCCGCGAGCCCTCGCGCTAGCCGGCCCGTCCATCTCCTGAAGCGCGGGCCAGGACCGACCGGACGTGTCGGTTCCGCCGCGACGATCACCTATGCGCGGGCTTTCGCCGCTTCATCCTTGTGCCCGCCATGGAAGCAGATGATGCCTCATCATAGAGTTCCATCGCCCATCTTTAAGGCGTTGGAGCACAGTGTTCAGCAAACGATGGTATTTCTCATTTTGAAAACCAAAGATATCGAAAAGTGTGTGCCTTTTGCCACGTTGCAATTTTGTGAAACAGTTGAGCTTGGCTGCGTCGATCTGTCCTCTATGGTCCGCGCCCAAAGTAAACTCCCGTTTTGGGTGAGGGTTGGACATGTCTTATCGTCATATCTTGTTCTCCAGCGGCGCCGTCTTGGCGTGCGCGCTGGCCACGGCCGCGGCCGCCCAGACCACCGGTCCGGCGCCGGCTCAGGACTCCGCGACCGTCGAGCAGGTCGTCGTCACCGGTTCGCGCATCCGCACGCCGAACCTGCAGTCGAACGTGCCGGTGACCAGCGTCACCGCCGCCCAGGTCCAGAACACCGGCATCGTGTCGGTCGGCGACATCCTGAACGAACTGCCCTCGATCCGTTCGACCTTCTCGTCGTCGAACTCGACCCGCTTCATCGGCACCGCCGGCCTGAACTTCCTCGACCTGCGCGGCCTGGGCACCACCCGGACCCTGGTCCTGGTCAACGGCCGCCGCCATGTGTCGTCGTCGGAAGGCTCCAACGAGGTCGACACCAACACCATCCCCACCGACCTGATCGACCGGATCGACGTCGTCACCGGCGGCAACTCGGCCATCTACGGCTCGGACGCCATCGGCGGCGTGGTCAACTTCGTGCTGAAGCGCAACTTCGACGGCCTGCAGCTGCGCGCCCAGGACGGCATCAGCAGCCGCGGCGACGGCAACGCCTGGTTCGTCAGCGGCACGGCTGGCAAGAACTTCGCCGACGATCGCGGCAACGTCGCCCTGTCGGTCGAATACGCCAAGCAGGAAGACATCTACTACAGCGACCGTCGCCAGACCCGTCAGCGCGGCGGCTGGGTGATCGTCGACTCCGACCCGGCCGGTTCGGCGAACGGCTCGGACGGCATTCCGGATCGCATCTTCGTGTCCGACATCCACAGCATGCTGATCACGGAAGGCGGCACGTTCCAGCCCTCGTGCAGCGGCGGCAACCCGCTGACCTGCCTCCCCGACGGCCGCGCGCGTCTGTTCCGCTTCCAGCCGAACGGCACGCTGCAAGAGGCTGACTACGGTCTCGACTTCCGCCCGCTGGCCAACAGCTCGGCCGGCGGCGACGGCTCGACCCTGCGTCGCTATGGCCAGCTGCAGCCCCAGACCCAGCGTCTGGCGGTCAACCTGATCGGTCACTTCGACGTCAACCGCGCGTTCCGCCCCTACGTCGAAGCCAAGTACGTCCGCAACAAGGTCTTCCAGCAGTCGAGCCCCTCGTTCGACCAGCCGGCCCTGCTGAACAGCGGCGACCTCATCAGCCTGGACAACCCGTTCCTGTCGGCCGAGACGCGCGCCTTCATCGCCGCCCGCCTCCCGGCCGGCTCGACCAGCTTCCGCCTGAACCGCAACAACCTGGATCTGGGCGTTCGCGAAGAGTCGATCCGTCGTGAAACCTACCGCGCCGTGCTCGGCGTCGAGGGCGACCTCGGCGACGCCTGGCGCTACGACGTCTCGGCGACCTACGGCGAGTTCAAGAAGCGGGCCCTGTCGCGCAACAACCGCGTCGAGCAGCGCTACGCCTACGCCCTGGACGCCGTCCGTTCGCCGACCGGCCAGATCGTCTGCCGCGTGACGGTCGACCCCACCGCCCGCGTGCCGTACGCCGATAGCCTGGCGTCCTATGTCGCCGGCGACGTGGCGGCCTGCGTGCCGCTGAACCCCTTTGGCGAAGGCGCGCCCAGCGAGGCCGCCAAGGCCTATGTCAACACAACCTCGCGCGCCGACGGCAAGCAGACCCAGGCGGTGTTCAGCGGATCGATCTCGGGCGACACCAGCCCGTGGTTCAGCCTGCCGGCCGGTCCGATCGGCCTGGCCGCCGGCGCCGAATACCGTCGCGAGACCGCGCACGAGCAGTATGACGACCTGGTCCGCGCGGGCGGCACCTTCCTGAACGCCATCCCGATCTTCGATCCGCCGGCGTTCAGCGTGAAGGAAGCCTTCGCCGAAATCCGCGTGCCCGTCCTGGCCGACCTGCCGTGGGCGCAAGAGCTGTCGGTCAACGGCGCGGTTCGCGGCGCCGACTACAGCGGCGCCACCGGTAAGGTGCTGGCCTACAACGCCGGCGCCATCTACGCGCCGATCCGCGACGTGCGCTTCCGGGTCAACTACTCCAAGTCGGTCCGCGCGCCGCTGCTGTCGGAGCTGTACTCGGCCCCCAGCCAGAACTTCGCCAGCGTCAGCGACCCGTGCGACATCGCCAGCATCGGCGCGGGCACGGCGACCCGGGCGGCCAACTGCGCCGCCGCGGGCATCCCGACGGGCTTCATCAACGACGCCGCGCGGGCCTCGACCACCGAGATCACCAGCGCCGGCAACGCGAACCTCGGCGAGGAAACCGCCAAGTCGTGGACGATCGGGGCTGTCCTGCAGCCGCGCTTCGTCCCGGGCCTGACGGTGTCGGTCGACTACTACGACATCAAGCTGGGCAATGTGATCTCGTCGGTCGCGCCGCAGCAGGTGCTCAACAACTGCTATGACGCGCCGAGCCTGGACAACGCCTTCTGCGCCCTGTTCCAGCGCGATCCGACCACGAAGTTCTTCGTGCCGGGCAGCCTGCAGGACACCTCGCTGAACTTCGCCAAGCGTCGCGCGCGCGGCATCGACAGCGACGTGAACTATCGCTTCAACCTGCCGGAAGACAGCGGTTCGGTGAGCCTGCGCGGCACGCTGACCTACGTGGTCCAGCGTGACAACTATCCGTTCATCGACCAGCCGAACCGTCCGGACCAGATCCTGTACGAACTGGGCGATCCGCGCTGGGCCTTCAACATCTCGGCCCAATGGCGCAAGGACAAGCTGAGCATCGGCTATCAAGGCCGCTACATCGGCAAGATGTCGGTGGACGTGATCGAGAACATCAAGTCGGTCGGCGGTCGTCCGCCCCAGAACGCCGACTTCGCCACGATCAACTACTATCCGGCGGTCATGTATCATGACCTGACCGCTGAATATGCGATCAGCCGTAACTACACGGTCTATGGCGGCATGGAGAATGTCTTCGATCGTCTGCCCCCGTATCAGCTGACGGGCTCGGGCGAAGGCAGCGGCATCTACGACAACCGCGGCCGCTACATGTACCTCGGCGTGAAGGCCAGCTTCTAAGGCGCGGCGGGTTCGGCGCGAGCCGGACCCGACGGCCCTTCAGACCCGTGCAAGGTTGGTCTCGGCGTTCGCGCCGAGACCAACCGAGCCGGCCTCGGGACGGCGGCCACCGGTTGGCGAGCGTCCGAATTACCCGGATTGGGGAAGTTTAACGCCCTATTCCGCAAGCGAATCCTCCCCTGCGACAAATTGGCCGGACCAAGGGCTCGACGACTAGGCCTTCAGGCTCTATCGACCGGTGACCGTTGAAGTTCTCGCGGCGCGGAGGCAGACCATGGCGACCTACACCTTCTCCAAGATCACCCCCGCCGAAGCAAAGCGCTTCAACATCCTGACCTTCGACACCCTGGTCTTCACGTCGGGTTCGGCGACGGATGTCGAGATCAACTTCTTCCCGCAATCGAACGGTTATGGCTCGTACCAACTGACCTTGGGCGCGCGCACCGTGATCTTCCCGCAGGCCGGAGTGAACTTTGGCCTGCCCGCCGCGGCGACGGCCGACCGGATCAAGTTCTCCGACGGTTCCCACCTGTTCATCGGCGGCGCGGGCGACGATTTCTTCGAGCCGACGACGGCGCAGGCCGCCCACGCCATCGCGGCGTTCGGTGGGACGGGCGACGATTTCCTGACCGGCGGCGACGCCAATGACCATCTGGCGGGCGGCGTCGGCGACGACACCCTGGATGGCGCGGGCGGCGATGACATCATCGACGGCGGCGACGGAAGCGACACTCTGTTCGGCGGCGATGGCGACGACACCCTGGACGGCGGGGCGGGCGCCGACACGCTTCAGGGCGGTTCGGGCGCCGACATCCTGATCGGCGGCGCCGGCGCCGACATCCTGGACGGCGGTTCGGGCGACGACACCCTGACCGGCGGCTCGGGCAATGACACCCTGACGGGCGGCCGGGGCGCTGACATCCTCGACGGCGGGACTGGCGCGGACGTCCTGAACGGCGGCCTGGGCAACGATACGCTCAAGGGCGGTTCTGGCGACGACACCCTGACCGGCGGCGCCGGCCAGGACACCCTCAGCGGCGGGCCCGGCGCGGACGTCTTTGTCTTCGCCGCCTCGGACTCGCTGCCCACGGCGCCGGACCACATTCTGGATTTCGACGGCGAGGACGCCCTGGACTTCCAGGGACTGGCCGCCGCCACGACCACCAACTACCAGCTGGTGGCCAGCGCGGCCACGTTCGACAGCGCCCTGGCGGCCGCCAACGCCGCCTTCGCCGCCAAGGCGGCCCTGGTCTATGTCGGCGTGCAGGTCGGCGACGACTTCTATGTGTTCGCCGATACGCTGGCCGTGCACCAGGTCGGCGCGGCGGTGGCGTTGAACGACGTTTCCGGCTTCGATGCGCTGATCGGAATTATCTAGTCTTGAGACGCGGGCGCGCGTCCGTCATCCAGGCCGTAATGATCTTTTGATTGGGCTTGAAGCGGGCTCAAGCTCTGCGGCGCCGCCGTTCGAGCCTAAAGCAACATGGTAAAAATGCTTTAAGTCAAAAACCTAGCCGACAATCGGCGGCGCGCTCCGCGCCGCCAACCCTCGACGACCAGGCGATCGCGAACCGCGAAAGGCCTTATGGCGATAGGGTTTGCTGTCGCTCTCGCGACCCATTCCAAAAGTCGAGCATGCGACAATAGAGCGCGCGGGCTGCGCCTGTGCTGTTTGCGCGACTGCGCCTATATCAACCCTTATCGGCTGCTGACCAACGTTCAATGTTGGTCGGTAACTAATCAGGAGTAGTGCTGGTAGGCTCAGTAAACTCTGTGAAATGAAGTACGCTTCTAGGTGGTATTTCGGTCTCGAGTTGTCTTTGGGTTTACCCGTTTTGGGTTGTCGGTTGTCAGCTAACAGATGGGAACCCTTGACCCCAAGCGATTGCGATAGTGTACAAGCGTTTACCTTGCTGGGTTGTGCTTATAAAATTCTCTTCGAGAGCTCGGCCAGTAAACGATAGATTAATAATAATAAACTATAGGTTGCAACTGTACTTTTTCGACGCGGTCGTGGTTTGTCGAATGCTGTAAGGTTTCAACAACCCATTTGGGCGGAAGCGCGTGAGGAAACAATTTCGAGGTTTATGCTTTGAAGTTGTCGGCTTGGATCTGAAGTTTCGAATTCATCTCTAATCGAGCAGTTACTGCGCGAATTGGAACGAGGAAGTTGGCCGGTGAGCGACGTTAGCGCCCTCATGGATAAGTTGAAGTCCACTGTGAACTACAGGCAGTTCGACGCGCCGCGCGCCTCGGAACAGGCTTGGCCTGTTCTTGAGAGGATGGCGCGGGCGAAGAGCGAACTCTCTCGTCCGGACACGTCGGCGTCGGCTTCGATGGGCCAGGCTCCAATGGCTCCGGCTCCCGTCGCTCAGGCCCCCATCGCTGAAGCTCCCGTCGCTCCGGCCGCCGTCGCTCCGATCGAAGTTGCGCCCGTCGCGCTGCCGACGGCCGCTTCCGGCTTCGCGGCCGAACCGCCGACGAACGGTTCGCTGTTCGATCGCCTGCAGATCGATGGCCGCGCGCGCGGCGCCGAGGCCGACCTTTCCAAGGGCGCCGCGTTCAGCCGCTATGGTTCGGCCAAGCCGGTCGAAGCCGCGCCCCAGGCTCTTTCGGAGATCTTCGAGCGGATTGGGCGGAAGGCGCTCTAAATGGTTCTTGTCGTTGTGTCGTCGCCCAAGGGGGGCGTGGGAAAGACGACGCTTGTCGCCAACCTGGCCGTGGCCTTGCGCCGCCGGGGACGTCAGGTCACCGCCGTAGATTTCGATTCCCAGAACGCCTTGCGCTTCCTGCTCGCCCCGCACCACGAGGGCGATCTGGGCGTTGCCCGCTGCACCGCGCGCGGCCTGCCGTGGTCGGCCGCGCTGGTCAGCGGCGTCGATGGCGTGCGTGTCGCGCCCTATGGCGAGGCCACCACCGCCGAGCGCCTTCGCATGAAGGATCTGCTGGTCGAGGAGACCTTGTCGCAAGCCCTGGCGGGTCTGGCCCGTTCCCCCGACGAGATCGTCATCGCCGACACCACGCCGGGCGAAGGCCGCATGCAGGAGCGTCTCGAGGCGCTGGCCGACCTGAAGCTGATCGTCCTGCTGGCCGACGCCGGCTCGATGGCCTTGGTGCCGACCTATCGCGACGGCCTGATGCTGCGCCCGATCTCGGAGCGTCCCGACACCTTCGGCATCCTGAACCAGGTCGATCCGCGCCGTCGCCTCAGCCGCGACATCGCCGACTTCATCGCCGCCCACGCGCCCGAGCGCTTCATCGGCGTTGTCCACTATGACGAGGCCCTGGCTGAGTCGGCCGCGCGCGGCGAGCCCGTGGTCGGCGTCGCGCCGGGCAGCGTGGCCGCGCTCGACATCGACACGATCGCGGGCCGCCTCGATCGATTGACAGCTCCGGGGTCGTACTGACCATGAACATCAGGGGGGCATCGGACCTCGGCGAGGGCCTGTTCGGTCGCGTCGTGGCGTCCGCGCCGGCGCGCTATGCGATCTTCGCGCTGGCGGCGCTGATCGTTGTTCTGGCCGTCGTCGTCCCGCTGGACAGCAATGGTCAGCTGATCTTCGGCCTCGGCGTGTTCGCCATCTCCGCCGCCATCGGCCAGCTGAGCGACAGCCGCAAGATGACCATCGGCCTGGTCGTGGTCTCAACCGCCTTGTCGACACGCTACATCTGGTGGCGGACGACCCAGACCCTGCACTTCGACAATCCCCTGGCCGCCGGCCTGGGGATCGGCCTCTATCTGGCCGAGCTCTATGCCTGGCTGATCCTGGTGCTCGGCTACGTCCAGTGCATCTGGCCGCTCGATCGCAAGGTGCGGGAGATCACGGGCCCGCCCGAGACTTGGCCGACCGTCGACATCTACATTCCGACCTACAACGAAAGCCTCGAACTGGTGCAGGACACCGTGTTCGCGGCCATGGACCAGGACTATCCGGCCGACCGTTTCAAGGTCTACATCCTGGACGACGGTCGTCGGCCCGAATTCGAGGAGTTCGCGCGCAAGGCCGGCTGCGGCTACATCACGCGGACCGACAACAAGCACGCCAAGGCGGGCAACCTCAACAACGCCATCCCGCAGACCACGGGCGAGCTGCTCTGCATCTTCGACGCCGATCACGTCGCCACCCGCGCCTTCCTGCAGCTGACCGTCGGCTGGTTCCAGGCCGACCCCAAGCTGGCCTTGATGCAGACGCCGCACTACTTCTACTCGCCCGATCCGGTGCAGCGGAACATCCGCGCCGTGAAGGACATCCCGGGCGAGGGCGACCTGTTCTACGGCGTCGTCCAGAAGGGCAACGACTTCTGGAACGCCACCTTCTTCTGCGGATCCTGCGCGGTCATCCGTCGCGAGGCGCTGGAGCAGACCAACGGCTTCGCCGGCGAGACGGTGACCGAGGACGCCCACACCGCGCTCAAGCTCCAGCGCATGGGCTGGAACACAGCCTATCTGAACACGCGCCTGTCGGCGGGCCTCGCGACCGAGCGCCTGGCCCTGCACATCGGCCAGCGGGCCCGCTGGGCGCGCGGCATGACCCAGATCTTCCGGATCGACAATCCGATGCTCGGGCCAGGCCTGACCCTGGGCCAGCGCCTCTGTTACCTGAACGCGATGCTGCACTTCCAGTTTCCGCTGCCGCGGATCGTGTTCCTGACCTCGCCGCTGGCCTATCTGATCTTCGAACAGAACATCATCGCCGCCGCGGCCTGGACGATCGTCACCTATGCGATCCCGCACCTTCTGCTGTCGGTGCTGGTCAATGAGCGCATCCAAGGAAAGTATCGTCGCGCCTTCTGGGGCGAGGTCTACGAGTCGCTGATCTCGTTCCACCTGGTGGGGCCGACGATCCTGCCGTTGTTCGATCCCAAGAAGGGCAAGTTCAACGTCACCGACAAGGGCGGCCTGCTGGAAGAAGGCTATTTCGACTTCAAGGTCCTGCTGCCCCTGCTGATCACCACCGGCCTGCTGTTTGGCGCGATCGGTTCGGGGATCGCCAAGCTGCTGCTGCCGCAGTATTTCGATGTGCAGCTGGGCACGGTGATGCTGAATGTCGGCTGGTCCAGTTTCAGCCTGCTGATCCTGATCACCGCCATCGCGGTGGGACGCGAGACCCGGCAGGTCCGCAAGCACGAGCACCTGGGCGTCGTTCTGCCCGCGCGGCTCTATTTCGACGACGGCCACGTCCTGTCGACCGAGACGACGAACATCTCGATGGGCGGCATGGCGGTTCCGGCGCCGGACGACGAGGTTATCGAGGGACGGACCGTGACCCACGTGGAGGTGTTCGCGGCCGAAAAGACGTTTGGGTTCCCGGTCAAGATGTTGGGAAGCGGGAAGGGTGGGCTGAGGTTCATGTTCACGGAAATGACGCTGGAGTCGCGGCGGCAACTGGTGCGGGTCGTGATGGGCCGCGCCGACGCCTGGCCGCTGATCGACGATCACGTGTCCTGGTCGGCCTGGCAGTCGTTCACCGACCTCATGCGCGCCTCCATCTCGATCATCCTGTGGTGGCGCCATCGCGACACGCCGAGGGCTTCGATCGCCTTCAAGCGGGCGGGCGCCTCGACCCTGGCGGCGATCCTCGCCCTGAGCCTGGGCCTTGGCCTGCTCGGAGCCGGCCAGACCCACGCCCAGCCCGCGCGCGCGGCGGCGCGTCCCGCGGCCGCGACGGCGCCCGCG